>JAHDFR010000033.1:25525-29198 GCA_020628065.1 Acidimicrobiales bacterium | reverse complement strand
CCGTAGCCCTCCACCAAGATGAGTTCACCTACGGTCACTTCCGCCGGTGTGTACCTGATGGACGGCCCGACGCAGTCGGCTGCCGCCGAAGATGTCCACCCGACAAACGGGGAGACAAATAGGGTGACCAATCCGGCAACAACCAACATCATCAACGGTCCGAGTAGCGGGAGCGTTAGCGGCGACGAGGCTTTCATGTGCTGACAGTAGACGACAACGGTAGTGAGGCGGGTCTTCTTCAATTCGATCTGTTCGGGTTGGTCAACTACCATCACCCCCAGCAGGGCAGCGCCGGGTGGCACGGATCGGGCGCGTTGGACGACGTCGGGGGAGGCGTATATGGGAAACGAAGGAGCTGCTCCTTCTCGCGGCGCGGCTGAAGGCGGACTGCCGGACGTTTTGACGCTGAAAGATCTGCTTAAAGGACGGGTGGCCGTCATTACCGGAGGCGCTGCCGGCATCGGTAGGGCGACGGCCGAGATGTTTGCCCGCAGCGGCGCCTCAGTAGTGGTGGCCGATGTGGATGAGGAAGCCAACGCCGCCACCGCAGCCGCCGTGGCCGACCTGGGAGCTGAGTCGTTGGCGGTCACGGTGGACGTTTCCCGGGAGGTCGACGTGGAACGAATGATCGCTGCCACCGAGACTGAGTTCGGGCGGATCGACATTCTCTTCAACAACGCAGGCATCATGCTGGCCGAAGACGCCGACGCCGTCTCCACCGACAATGAAGCCATAGACAAGACGTTCGATGTGAACGTCAAAGGCGTGCTCTACGGCTGCAAGTACGGCATCCCGGCGTTACGCCGCTCCGGTGGCGGCTCGATCATCAACACCGCCTCTTTTGTGGCATCACTTGGTGCCGCCACTCCTCAGATCGCCTACACCGCATCCAAAGGTGCGGTGCTGTCGATGACCCGGGAGCTCGCCGTCATCCACGCTCGGGAGAATATTCGGGTCAACGCCCTGTCGCCCGGACCGTTGCGCACCGAACTGTTGATGAGCTACCTCGACACCGAGGAGAAGAAGCAGCGTCGCCTGGTGCACGTGCCCATGGGTCGCTTCGGTGAAGCGGCTGAAATGGCCCAAGCCGCTCTGTTCCTGGCTTCGGACATGTCGTCGTACATGACCGGCGCCAACCTTCAGGTTGATGGCGGGATCACCGCCGCTTACGTGACGCCGGAATAGTTCTGTTGGCTGTCCTGCTCGGCTAGCCGGCCAGAATCGGAAGTAGGGCAGCGGCGACTTCGGCCGGTCGCTCTTCGTGAGAGAACAGACCGGCTCCTTCAATGACTTCGATTTTGGCGTCGGGGAAGGTGCCAACCTCTTGGCGGGCCTGGGCCACCGGGAAGAACGGATCCTGATCACCCCACACCAACTGAACGGGCACCGTTATCTGCCGATGCACCTGTGTTAGCTGATCGATCAGGACGTCGTCGAAGCTGCGGAGGAGTGAGATTCCGGCATCTCGATGGGCTTGTGAGCGGTGCAATGGTTGGAGAAAGAACTCGTCGAAGTCGCCGTCGAGCAGGTCGGCGTCGGCGAAGGCGTCCCCCAGGATGAACGGGTTGCGGCGAATGCGGGGCTGGCCGGCGACCCACCCCAGAGCTGCGCCAAATCCGGGAGCGTTTCTGGCGGCCAGGAAGAGTTTGAACCTCCAGCTGAGGCCGCTCGACATTTCGGTGTTGATGAGGCCCATGGCCCGAAGTCGTGAGTCACCGGCTATGGCGTGACGGGCTATCAAACCTCCGCTGTCGTGACCGACCACGGCCAGGTCTTCAAGCTCCAAGGCGTCGATGGTGCGGCGAACGCTGATGATGTGCTGATCGATGGTTAGTCGGGTGGACGAGTTGAATTGGCTGGACCCGGTGCCGGGGAGGTCGATCAGGTGGCAGGTGACGTGTTGGGTCAGATGGGGGAGCAGGTGACGGAACGTCGCCCCGTGCACCGGCCATCCGTGTACGAACAGGACGTCCGGTCCTTCGCCCGCTCGTCGGTAGGCGACCTGGCCTTCACCGACATCAATGTGTTGTAGCGGTTGGTCTCGGAACAGCTGGGCGGCTTCGGCTGCAGTTGTGATGTTCATGACGTGATCCTCAGTGTGTTCGTCGGCGTCATTACTGTGTTTGTAGTGATTACTACAAACACAGTAATTGCAGTAGTTACTACAATCAACCCTGTGGGCTACAAACACACCCGGGACGAAATTCTGGTCGGAGCGCTGGAGACCGCCTTTGAGCACGGCTTCAACCGGCTCACCTTCGGTCGAGTGGCATCACATCTCGACATCAACGACCGCACGGTCGTCTACTACTTCCCGACCAAGTCGGACCTGATCACCGGCGTTCTCATGGCCATGGGCGAGCAACTGATGACAAGTTTGGCCCCGGCCCTGGAGTCCGGCGGCGAACCGGCTGAAGGGCATTTGGATCTGGTGCGGGCGGCCTGGCCGGTGCTGGCCAAGCCCGAGACCGACCCGGTTTTCTCGCTGTTCTTTGAGGCCAACGGCTTGGCCGCCGCCGGGCAGGAGCCGTACCGGACGATGGTGCCTCAGCTGGTTCAGGGCTGGGTCGACTGGTCGGCCACCATGCTGAGCGGTGGGCCAAAGGCCCGTCAGGCCGAGGCCGAGGCCGCAGTCGCACTTGTTGATGGACTGCTGCTGTTACGTCAGCTGATCGGGCCGGAAGGCGCCGCCCGGGCGGCTCGGCGGTTGGGTGTGGCTTAGTGGTCGGGGCCGTTTGAGTCGGCGTCAGCTGTTCCCAAGTGGCGGCGTGAGCGAGAATGGCAACTATGCAAGTGTTTCGACTGGGTGTTTTGGCCTGCGACCACATCGACGATCCTGATCTGGTCGAGGCGGCCGAGGGTGCCGACTACCAGGACATGTGCGCCGACCTGGTTAGCCGTCACCAGGCCGATCTCGGGGTTGACGTCGAGGTATTGGTGTATGACGCCGTCAACGGTGAGCTTCCGGCTGGCCCTGGCGAATGTGATGGTTGGATCATCACCGGGTCGCGCCACGATGCCTACCGTGATGACCCCTGGTTGGTGGCGCTACGGGAATTCATCGTGGAGCTGTACGAGCATCGGGCTCGAACGGTTGGCATCTGCTTCGGGCACCAGGCGGTAGCTCACGCCCTGGGTGGTCGGGCCGGGCCGGCCGGATGCTGGAAAATCGGGCCTCATGAGATGACGGTGGAGTCGACCCCGTGGTTCGAAGGTGACACGGTGGCCCTTTACGGGATGCATCGTGATGTTGCTTCGTTGCTGCCGCCCGAAGGGGTGGACATAGGTAAGGGCACGACGGCCGAGCATCCGATCTACTTGGTGGGCGACTCGATCCTGTGTATGCAGGATCACCCCGAGTTCTCCTACCGGTACGAGGCCCAGCTGATCGAGTCCCGCCGCACCCGCACCGGTGATGAGGTGGCCGACGACGGCCAGGCGGCAATGGCGGCCCGAGAAGCCGACGGTCAGCTGGTGTCGGAATGGATCACCCGCTTCCTACTCGACCGTCGTCAGGCGGGCGGCTGAGCGGGCACCTTTCGACAGCGTGGTCTCGGTTGCCGGCTGCTATTCGCTGACTGTGCCCACCAAGCCACCGGAGGTGTCATGGACCTTCAGCATCCATCCTTCGTGGGTCGGATTGCCGTTGATGTCGCGAAGTTCTGCGGGAACG
>JAHDFR010000033.1:12515-25515 GCA_020628065.1 Acidimicrobiales bacterium | reverse complement strand
GGCCGACGACGGCCAGGCGGCTATGGCGGCCCGCCGACGGTCAGCTGGTGTCGGAATGGATCAACCGGTTCCTGCTCGACCGTCGTCAGGCGGGCGGCTGAGCGGGCGTCGCCTCGACAGCGTGATCTTGGTTGTCGGCTGCTATTCGCTGACTGTGCCCACCAAGCGACCGGAGGTGTCATAGACCTTCAGCATCCATCCTTCGTAGGTCGGGTTGCCGTTAACGTCACGAAGCTCGTCGGGAACGATGAGGTGTTCATCACCGAGGGCTGCTCCCAGCGCCAGCGGCTCCAGATCGAACTCGAGGTCAAGCTCGCTGATTGGGGGCCGGTCGCTGGCCACCCGGGTCACAAAGTCGTCGGAGGTGCTGACGTGGTAGACCACTCCGGCTGAAGACACACCGCGTAGGCGCATGTAGCCGTCGTCGCCTCCTCCGATCGCAATCGGCTTGCTCCAGGAGACACCGTCATCGTGAGACAAGACCACGTACCTGTCACCCTGGCCGGACAGTCGATGATCGTCCACCACCAGCACGGCGACATCTCCGGCCAGTCCGGCCACCACCTGTGCTGCCTGCCGACCGTCGAGGCCGACGTTCGCCGAACTCCATTCGAGTCCGTCAACGCTGGACACGAGAACACCTTGGTTGACCGCCCAGAAACGGCTGGCGGTGGCGGTGATCTCCGAGATGCTGGTAACCAGGTCACCGCCGACGATGCCGTCGGACCAGAAGGTGGTCACCGGAGGGTCAACCACCGGTTTGATCTGACCGTCGCGGCGAACGGCAAACAGCTGGCGCTTGCCACCGGCGGCCAGCCAGTGCAATTGCTGGTCGGTGAGTTTGTCGTTCAAGGTCAGGGTGAAGTTCTCGGATTGCCGGTTCAGCTCACAACCCAGGGCGATGCTCCACTCGGCTGATCCGGCCGTTCCCCAGCTGGTGATAGAGGGCTCGTCGATGCCACCGGTGAAACTTGGACCGGAGGCGATGGCTTGAGCGAAGCAGTCGCTGTGGTCGGCCGCTGCTTTCGCCAGCTCCGGGTGAATCGTGCCCGGCCCCGGGTACTGCTCGCCGTCCTCGTCAACCGCTTCGAGGAATGGGGTGTATTGCGTCCATGCGGTGACCAGGGCAATCCCGCCTTCGGCGTCGTCTCGTATGGCCTCCACCGATTGAGCCGACCGTCCGAAGTGGTAGGGGATGTCGACCACCTCCTCGGGTTCGATGTTGCAAGGGAAGCCGGGGTAGCACCGCCGCTCCCATCCGGCCATATGTGGGCCGTCGTGGCGGGTCCACTTGATTCCGTTCGGTGACGTCCAGTGATAGACGTGGTCGTCGTCCACCGCAGAGTTGTCGTTGATGACGAACTGGGTTCCGTCCCAGACCGCTTGTTCGGCGATCGGCAGTTCGCTCGAACCGCCGAGAGCGTTAGGTGCAAGATTGCTAACGGAATCGAACAGCGAGAAGCCGGTGGTGTCGCCTCCGCGCCCGCCGGCCAGCGCGACCAACAGCAACAGCGCCGCAGCGATCACCAGTAAACCTAGCCGGGCGGGTCCGGACCTCGGCTGGCGGGCGGAGGTCAAGGAAGGCGCTCCAGGCGGAACCGGAGCGTCGATTGCCTCGGCGGTTCGTGTCAGGTGGTGACCGAGGCGCTCGTCCAGTGGTAGCAGGGCGATAGGGGAGGTGGCCCGCCTTCTTCGGTCATCATCGGCTGGGTTGCCATCAAGATCCGATCGCAGCGTGGCTAAGGCCCGGTGCAATCGGCTCTTGACCGTGCCGGAGGAGATGTCCAGTGCTCGGGCGATGTCGTCATTGGACCAGTCGAGCAGGTAACGCATCACAACCACCGAGCGCTGGTGGAGGGGAAGGGCGGCTAAGGCCGCCTCCAGTTCGACGTCGTGGGTAGTAGGTAGCATCGCCGCCGAGCGCTGCTCGCTGCGCAGCTGTTCCTGGCGGACTACGGCTGGCTGCTTCTTTCCGGCCGTCGACAGGCGTCGTTGCCATGATCGAGCCCAGTTCAGGCCAACCCGGTACACCCAGCCCTGGGGATTGGCGTGTCCGTCACTTTCTTGGTTGATGGTTGACCAGCGCTGGTAGGCACGAGTCATCGCTTCGTCCACTGCCTCGAACCCGAGAGCCGTGTCGTTCAGAGTCAACGCCAGCATGCGGCCAATGTGATCGCGGTTGGTGGCGTAGAACTCGGTGAAGTCGCCCGGAGTTTGGGCTACTGAGAATGGGGCTTCGGTGGAGGTCATGATGGGCGGGCTTCCAGCGCCCTCGGTTCTACTTTGTGCACGAAATCGGCCTGCATGAAAACAATACGCATGATGCATGGCTCGGGTTCCATCGGTTGCGGGTGACTTCTGCGATCCGCTTGGAGCCACGGGGATGATTAAGACCGAGGGCGAAGAAATATTGCTGAATCGAACAGATGTTCGATAAATGTGCTATAGTGATTCCTATGGCGGTTGCGGGGACATCTACGACGGAAGAGCAGCTCTTTGCCGCCCTTGACGCGCTGGAAAATCGGTACGGGTCACAGAGGCGTCAGGCCGATGATTCCATCGATCAAGCTCTCGACGATGTTGGCGCCACCTTTACTCTGCTGATGGATCAGCTGGCGGCCCTTCCCCATCTTCTGCAGCTACCTCGCCTGTCCGAGTTTGAAGAGCGAATCTCGTCTCAGCGTCTGTTGGTTGCCGCTCGCATTGCCGGTTCGTCCGGTGATATTCGAACCGATAGAAGGCGGGCCCGGGAAGCGCTGCGAAACAGCTCAGGTTCAACCCGTGCGGTGGCTCGTGACGCCAAGCGGGCAGCAACTATTGCATCGAACCCCGTTCTACGTGAGGCGGCGGCGGATGGATCCATCAGCCGAGATGCCATCGACCACTTGGCCAAAGCGGCCGACACCGGTACCGGTGTGATCCCCGACGAACTGATCCAGGCCGTCAGTGGGTTGACCGCCGACCAGACCGCTGATGTGGTCGACCGTCACCTGGAAGAGCGAGTCGACAACGAAGAAGTGGAAAGGCGGTACGAGGAGCAGATGCGGGCTCGAACCGTTCGTCGCTACCAGCGACTCGGACTGTCCGGGATCGCCATCGAAGGCCCGGATCAGCTGATCGATGCCATGTGGGCCAACCTCGATGTTGCCTCCAACCGTCAGTACCAGGCCGAGGGTGGTCGTGAGAGATCGCCACAGGAACAGACGTCATTGGGCCATCGACGATTTGATGCCGCCCACGCTGCGCTGACGGGTCAGGGTGCGGGTGCAGGCCAGTCGGGTGCCGGTGGACGGGCGGCGGTGATTATCACTGTCGACGGCGATCAGCTCTTTGATGAGTCCGACAGTCCGATCAAGGGTGGCCAGTTGGGTTCCGGCCCGTTGCCGGCAGATGTGGTCGCCGACTATTTGAAGTCTTCACCGATATCGGTGTTGGTGCGGGGTTGTGATGGGTCCCCGCTCTGGCTCGGGCGGGCACGACGGCGGGCAACCGATCAGCAGTTCCTGGCGCTGGCCGTTCGCGACCGTGGCTGCGTATTGTGTCGGGCCAACATCACCCGATGCGAGGCTCACCACATCATGCCGTGGACGGCACCCGGGCGAGGGCGCACCGATGTCGACCAGATGGCGCTTCTGTGCGGCCGTTGCCATGGCGACCTGCACCACCGGAACCACACCTTGATCCGGAAGCGGGGCCCTGACGGCCGGTCAATCTGGGCCAGCCGCCCGGCCACCGTCGATGAGACGCCGACCTCCAAACCGAACCTCACCAGGCGAGAGTCAGGCGAGCATGGTTGGAGAGGTCGGAGAGGTTGGAGCGGGTGAAGTCGGAACGAACTTAGTCTTCGGGCGAGAGAGTGATTCGGGTCGGTTTCAGCGTTGCTTCGCCGCGGACGGCAATCTCGGATTCCGCCACCGCGGCGCCGAACACCCCCTTGGCCATCAGCGAACGCTCGGCTTTGCGGCGACGGGTGTAGACGGCCATGCGGACCTCGTGGTTGCGCATCGAGTCAGGGTCGGCGGCCACGGCGTACTCGACGAGCTGGCACGCCACCCGCAGGTCTTGATCGGTTGCCGTGTCCGACTCGACCAGCGCCAACGCCCGGTCGGCCAACGTGTCGGCCCCGCCGGCCAGAGATACAACTTCAGCCGCTACAGCCGAACGGGTGGCCGGCTTGAGTGTCTCCGGGTTGCCGTCCCACCAGCCGCCGTACAGTCGCCAAATGTTGTTGATCACAAACTCCGGTTCGTCATAGATCGGGCGGAGGAACGGCAGAGCCAACGCTTCCGGAGCCACCGTGACCGACCCAACAATGTCATCCAACGTTGCCCCGGTGTTCATGGCCGCCAACACGTCATCCACCAGCTGCTCCAACACCTGAGCCACCACATCAAGCACCCCGGCGATACGTTCCCGCCCAACGATCGGCAGGCCGTGAGCCGGCACCAGCAGTTCAGCCTCCTTGGCCGCCATGGCCCGCAGCGACTGAGCCCACTCCAACGGGTAGCGCTGCACCTTCTGGGGGTTGCCACAGTTGGGAAACACCCAGGTGAGGTGGTCGCCGGCAGTGATCATCCGGTGCTTGGGAATCCACGTCCATGTGTGGTCGTCGGTTTCACCCAACGCATGATGATGTTCGAAGGTCAACCCGCCTATCTGCTCAGTCAACTCCTGCCGGTACTCGACAGTCGGCAGCAGCGTGTCGGCGGGGACAAACGAGTTCGCCATACGAGAGTCGTCCCGGGCCAGCGACGGCGGCAACCCGCCGAACTGGCGCAAATTGATGGCCTGGTTGTAGCCATTGGTCCGCTGGTACCGGGCCACCCGGACCGCCAGGTTCTCCTGTGCCACCACCCTGATCGGGGCGTCACCCCGCTCAGCGGCATCAGCTCGCAACGACCGGCTACCACCGATGTGGTCGACGTGGCCGTGGGTGTACACCAACGTATTCACCGGCTCACCGGACCACGATCGCATGGCCCGCACCACCCGGTTGCCGGTCATCGCCGCCGACGAGTCAAACGCCACCAGACCATCGGAGGTTCGCACCAGCACCATGTGGCTGAACGATTCGACCAGAGCGACACCATCGCCAATCTCAGACAGCTCGTTGGTGATGCGGTTCGGTTCGTCCTCCAAGACTCCGCTGTCGATCATGCGGGAGGACAGGTCGAGAATGTCGGTGTTCAAACCGGGGCCGGATGTCATGGCTTGACGCTAGTGGCGCCCGGTCCGCTGTGCCAGAATGAGCCGGTGACGAACGACAACCCGGTAATCGTGGCCGGCGGAGGGATCGGCGGGCTGTCGTTGGCCCTGACTTGTCATCAGATCGGCCTGCCCGTCGTTGTGCTGGAGGCTGTATCGGAGCTCCGGCCGCTGGGTGTCGGCATCAATCTTCAACCAAACGCGGTGAGGGAACTTCAGGCACTCGGCCTGGACGATGAGCTGACCAAAATAGGTGTGGCCACGAAGGGTTGGAGTCTGTATTCCCGCCACGGCGGTCTCATATGGAATGAACCCCGAGGTATCGAAGCCGGGTACCGCTGGCCCCAATACTCAGTACACCGAGGCGAGCTGCAGATGATGCTGTATCGGGCCGCCGTAGATCGGTTGGGCCGGGAGGCGATACGAACATCATCCCGGGTGTTGAGCTACGCCAACGCCCATTCAGACTCCGGGGTCGGACGCCGCGGCTCCGGGATCGCAGTGGAAGTAGAAGATCAGGCGGGTGGGCGCTCGACTCTTCAGGGCTCGGTACTCATCGGGGCCGACGGTATCCACTCGGCGGTGCGGGCACAGATGCATCCGGACGAGGGCGAGCCGCTGTGGTCCGGGCATCTTATGTGGCGGGCCACCACCGAAGCGCCGCCGTTCCTCGATGGAGCCACCATGGTGCTGTGCGGCCACGACTCCACCAAGTTGGTGGCGTACCCCATCTCCAAACCCGATCCCGAAACCGGCAACGTCACCATCAACTGGCTGGCCGAGCAACGGTTCGATCTGTCGGCGGGCTACAACAAAGAGGACTACTCCCGTCAGGCCAACGTCGAAGACTTCATCCACATCTATGACGGATGGAGGTTTACTTGGCTGGAGGATCTTGCCGCCTTAGTGAACGGAGCCGAGCGAATCTACGAATATCCGATGGTCGATCGAGACCCGTTGCCGTTCTGGACCGACGGGGCCGTCACCCTCATGGGTGACGCTGCGCACGTCATGTATCCGGTGGGTTCAAACGGGGCCAGTCAAGCGGTGGTTGACGCTCGTGAGCTTGGTCGAGCCTTTCTTGAATACGGAGTCGGCGGAGAAGCGTTGGAGGCCTACGAAGCCAAAATGCGTCCGGCCACCTCCGAGATGGTGCTTCGGAACCGTAACGCCGGGCCGGACTACATCATGCAGATTGTCGAGGATCGCTGCGGAGGCGAATTCGACGACATCTCCGAGGTGATGTCACACGAAGAGTTGACCGACTACGCCGCCGGCTACAAGAAAACCGCAGGATTCGCCATCGCCGAACTGAACGCCAGGCCCGATCTCATTCCCGCCGGGTCCCGGGTTGCGCTCCCGCACGAAGCCGAACAACAGGAGACGTCCAGCCGGTGAGGGCGCGATTGCTCGTTCGTGACGCTCCCAACGTGGCTACAACCGCCGGCCGGGAGCCTGCCGAAGTCAACGGTGTTATGCGGCCGGTACCGGTGGAAGAGTGCGAGGCCCACCTGGGTGAAGGGTCACTGTGCTGGCTGGACGTTGTCAGCGCCGACGCCGAAAGCCTCGACTCGCTGGGAGAGCGGTTCCGGTTCGACCCGGCCGCTATCGAAGACATTCTCGACATCGAACAACTCCCAAAGTTTGACGACTACGACGACCACCTCTTTGTCGTTCTGCATGCGCTCACATCCGAAGGTGAGCGAGTGGACACCATCGAAGTGGACTGCTTCGTCAGCCGCAGTCTGCTCGTGACCGTCAGCGCTCAAGAGGTCAAAGGCATCGAGTGGCTGTGGAACGCGGTGCAAACCCACGGTCACCTGGTGGGCGACGGCTGCGACGAAGTGTTCGCCCAGCTCACCGAAGTGATAGGTCGCCGCTACCTGGAGATCATCGTTGAGTTCGAACGTCGAATTGACGAGATCTACGATGACGCCCTCGCCGCCGACCCCGACGTTCTGGCCGACATTCAGGTCATGCGCCGGGAGGAGACGGCGGTACGTAAAGTCCTTCGGCCGCAGCGTCTCGTTCTGGCCAACCTGCGCCGGTCGACGGTACTGTCGCCCGGTCTGTCGGAGGAGCGGGCGCCGATCAGCCCCGAAGCGAAAGTGACGCTTGGGGACTCCTTCGACGTGCACAACCAGGTGGTCGAGTCGCTGGCCGAAGCGAGAGCACTGCTCAGCGACGCCCTCGACACCTACCGCGGCGCAGCCGCTGATCGCCAGGCCACCGCAACCATGGTGCTGGCCGTCTACTCGGCCATCATGTTGCCGTTGACGCTGATAACCGGCTGGTACGGAATGAACATTGTCCTACCGGGAACAGAGGCCCGGTGGGGGTGGGAGATCGTTCTGGCGGCCATGATCATCATCGCCTTCGGGTCGTTCGCCGCCTTCGTCAAGGCAGGCTTTATTCGGGCACCGTCATTCGGCCGGAGCAGAGTGTTCCGAGGCCTGGCCAGCGCTGCTCGGGCCCCGGTTCGGCCCTTCACCATGCTTCGCAATCCACGCCGTGGCGGCAGGGGTGCTCGCCCCCAAGCCTGAATTCGCTCGGAGGAATTAGGCGTCTTCTGCCCCATAACGTGGGGCTTCACAGAGTATGGTTAAAATTCTGCATACCTGAGACTGGGGCTGGGGATCCGGTTGCAGCCATATCGCCACAGACTGAGTAAAGGGCTTCTAACCGCGTAATGACACAGCGTCGACCTATGGGGGGTCTAGAGGAAGAAGTAATGGCCTTCCTGTGGAGCACGTCACCACCGTCCAGTCCGGCCGATGTCCACCAAGGGGTCGCCCCCGATTTGGCATACACCACCATCATGACGGTCCTCACCCGTCTGTGGGACAAAGGCTTTCTGGACCGGGAGCGTAAGGGGCGGGCTTACGTGTACACCCCGGTTCGCAGCGAAGCGGAACATCGGGCAGCCCAAATGCAGTCGGTCTTGGAGGGCTGCGGCGACCGCAAAGCCGCCCTCAGCTCATTCGTGCAATCGCTGGGGAAAGCCGAAAGGCGTCAGCTGCGGACGCTGCTGGAAAACGCCTGACGGATCAACCAAATTTGTTCTACCCATCGGCCGGTGCCAGTGGCGACGGAATGTAGCCGTCCGGCCACCGGGGTGGAGTGGAAGGGCTCCAGAACGCATCATCAAGGTCCGCCCCAGACAGGTCGGCATCGGTGAAGTCGACGCCGTTGAGGATTGCTTCGGCCATGATCGTTTCGCTCACGTCAGCCCCGACGAAGCTGGCGTTGGTCAGATCAGCGCCGCGGAAGGTGGCCTGACGAAGGAACGCCCCGTCAAGCTTTGTTTGTCGGAGCTCGGCGTCGTTGAGGGTGGCGAATCCAAGGTCGGCGTCACGAAGATCTGCTCGTGATAGGCGGGCACCGGTAAGGTTGCGGCCGGTCAGCACCAAGCCTTGCAGGTCCTGGCCTACCAGGTAGATCTCGGTGAGATCGTCTCTCACCGCCAGTTCGGCCGCCAAGTTTTGTCGCACCTCCCGGTCGGCGATGCGTTCGTCCCGCTGGGTTTCGAAAGCAAACGTGATACCGGCCACCGTGCCTCCGACCATCAACGCCAGAAAGGCATCTCGTAGCAGCACGTCACGCCACCGGCCCCAAAAACGGGCTACCGCTTGCGGTCCACCGTCTACTCGAAGATCGGCCGAACGGTCGGCTCTGTGTCGGGCCATCTCTTGGAGTCGCTGTAGGCGGAACTGTTCCTGCTCCCTGGCTGCTTCGACAGACACGCCCCGATCCTAGTTGCCGTTTGACCGGCGTTACGGCCGCCTCCGTGCCGACTCACCGCGTCGGAGGCTGGTGTGTATTTACATAGGATTGCAGTCGTCTGTCTGGACGTTAGTGAAAACAAGTCCGATTCGCCGGAGGGGTATTCGTGGACCTGACCATCGGTACGTTCAACCTGAACAACCTGTTCTCCCGCTGGAACTTCCAGGCCGAAGTCCCCAAAGGCACCAGACTGGAGCAGGTCATCGAGTTCGACTCCGGCGATCAACGCAGACTCCGGACCTTCAAAGGACGGGTGGTGTCGGCTAAGGACGCCGACGACACCGAAGCCATCGCCGACCGGATCAAGGCCATCGACGTTGACGTCCTGGCTGTTCAGGAGGCCGAGAACATCGAGGCCCTACGCACCTTCAATCGGGAGTCGCTGGGTGGAATGTACCCCCACCTGATCCTGGTGGAAGGCAACGACCCCCGGTTGATTGACGTCGGCTACTTGTCTCGCTTCCCGATCGGCCAGGTGGTTTCACACCAAACCGAGCCCGACCCGGAGCGGCCGTTCAAACCGCTGTTCGGCCGTGATCTGCTTCGGGTTGATGTGCTGGCCCCCAATCGGGACCGTCGTCTGCTCACCGTGTTCAACAACCACATGAAGTCGAATTTCGTCGACAGGTTGGAGCATCGAACAGCGGCTGCCCAAGAAGCTCAACGGGTGCGCAACAATGAGCGCCGTCGTCGGCAGGCAGCCGCCACCAAAGCCATCATCGAGGCCGAGACCCGTCCCAACTCCAAATACGTGGTGCTGGGCGACATGAACGACGATCCCGATTCGGAGTTTCTGGCCCCACTGGTTCAATCCAACCTCAAGCTGGTGGATGCCCTGGCCGGGGTGGCCGAGACCCGTCCCGCCAAGGATGAGGCGGTCGGTCCGCAACCCGGGCCTCGTTGGACCAGTCGGTTCAAGCCCTCGGGCAAGCCGCCGGAGCATCGATTGTTTGATCAGATCTGGGTGTCGCCGTCGTTGAAGAATCGCCTGGACGACAGCTTCATCGACCGGCGCACCAAGCACGGTGGCAACGGTTCCGACCATGACCCTGCCTGGGTCATGGTTCGAGATCTGTAAGCCGGCGCCCCTAGTTGGGGTCTGTCGCCACCTCGGCCGCCTCCTGAGCCATGGCGGTCATCACCTCGGCGGCGATTGTTGACCTTGGGGGCATACCCGGGACCTGCTCAGGCGGATCGGGGTTCAACGACTCGCCGACGCGGTGAAAGCGTTCGACGGCCAGCTCGAGAAAGTCGGGGTGGGGGAACACCCAGAACCGGTCTTCTTTGATGGCGTCGAGCACCAGGTCGGCCACGGCCCCCGGCTGCATACCTTCATCGATGGCCCGGCGAACGTGGTTGCGGGTGATCTCCTGTCCGATGTCGGAGGTCGGCAGCTCGCCGAGTTCGCTCGGCCAGTTCCGATCGGATTCGACAATGCCGGTGCGGACCCAGCCGGGGCAAACACAGCTGACGCCAATCGGCATCTCCGCCGCCGTCAGCGTGTTGTGAAGATCCTCGGTGATGGCCACCACCGCGTGTTTGCTGGCGTCGTAGGCCGGGGAGAAGCCCGGCATGATGCCGGCCATGGAGGCGGTGTTCACCACGTGGCCTCCGCCGGACATGAAAATGTGAGGCAGGAAAGTTCGCATCCCGTACAGCACACCCCAAAAGTTGACCCCCATGGTCCACTCCCACGATTCGAGCGGACCCATCCACGGGTCACCGGGGGCGGCCACACCGGCATTGTTGCACACCACATGTACCCCACCGAACCGCTCAATCGTTTGCTGGGCCAACGCCTCAACCTGATCCAGTTTTGATACATCGGTCTTGATCGCCAGTGTCTCAACGCCTTGTGCTTGGAGGGCGGCGTCGGTTTCGGCCAGCGGATCATCCTGGACGTCGGCCAGCACCACTTTGCAGCCGGCCCGCCCGAACGATTCGGCCAGCGCTCGTCCAATGCCGCTGGCCGCCCCGGTGACTACCGCAACCTTCGTTGAGTCGAGTTCCATCGGACATTCCTATCCCGTCTCCGAAGAGGAGGTCAAACCGCTTAGGCTTACGGGGTGGTTGTAGAGGAGCCAGGCTTCCTGGAGCGAACCCGCCGCCGATTGACACGAACCGGTGATGCTGCGCTGAAGCGATTTCAGCGTCACTCGCCGGAGCTGCCGGAGCGCGACGCTAAACGACTGGGCGATTCGATCGACCGGTCGGTCGATCCGACCACCGGCGAGATGGTGGCCCGAGCCGAAGCCGAAGAGATCGGGGCCCGGTACCGCACGTTGGACGAGACCGGGCGACGCAACTTTTTTGAGTTGCTGGCCAACTCGTTCGGCCGGGACGAGGCCGAGGTCGAGAAGGCTCTCGCCCGTCGAGCGGAGCTGACGGCCGTCTCGAATCCGGGCATCGAACCCGATATCGACGAGCTGCTGTCATCGGAACGTGAGCTACGCCGTGCGCTCGTCGCCCCACGTGAAGATCTGTTCCGTCGGTTCAACGGGTTGGCCGACGGGGTGAAGTTTGTGGTCGATCTTCGAGACGACCTGCGTGAGTTCCGCAAAGGTGACGGCTACCCGCCGCAGTTCCGAGCGATGGACGCCGAGCTACGGGATCTGCTGTCGTCGTGGTTCGACGTCGGCAATCTTGAGCTTCGCCGAATCAGCTGGGACACCCCGGCGTCGCTGTTGGAAAAGCTGATCGCTTATGAGGCGGTGCACGAGATCACGTCGTGGAACGATCTGAAGAACCGGCTGGAGGATGATCGCCGCTGCTACGGATTCTTCCACCCCGGCATGCCCGACGAGCCGTTGATTTTCGTTGAGGTTGCGCTGGTGAAGGGACTGGCCGGGAACCTGATTGAGCTGTTGGACACCGAGTCGCCCACCGGCTCGCCTGATGAAGCCGACACCGCCATCTTCTATTCCATCTCCAACTGTCAGCCCGGTCTGGCCGGTGTAAACCTGGGCAACCTGTTGATCAAGCAGGTGGTGTCGGCGCTGTTGGCCGAGCTGCCTCATCTCAAGATGTTCTCGACGCTGTCGCCCATTCCCGGCTTGCGGTCGTGGCTGGAGGAGCGAGCCGACAACCTGCCGGCTCCGGTGGCGGCTGCGTTGGCCGATGCAACCTGGGTCGATGATCCGGTCCGGGTCGAGGCGCTCAAGGAGCCTTTGCTGGAGCTGGCCGCCCGATACCTGTTGACGGCCAAGCGCGGTCAGCAGGCTCAGGATCGGGTGGCCAATTTCCACCTGTCCAACGGTTCCCGAGTGGAGCGGATCAACTGGTTGGCCAATCCCACCCCGATCGGTCTCGAACGGTCGATGGGGATCATGGTCAATTACCGGTATGTGCCCGAAGACATCCCGCGCAATCATCACCTGTACGTGGCTGACGGGGAAATCTCGGTGCATTCCGGCGTTCGGGCCCTCATAGACGAGCTGTAGTAGATCAAGCCGGCGGTCGTTGGAAGAGGCGCGGCCGGAGGCGACTTGTAATACCTAGAAGTGCTATGTATTGAGTTTCTATGTATCGTTCTTCTATGCCTCGAAGTTCTAGGGTTAACGCCGGAAGTGAACAGCAGCCAGTCATCGGGAAAGATCTCGTTGCCGCCTCGGCGGTTCCGCTGGTGTTGGGCATCCTGGCCGAAGGGGAGAGCTACGGCTACGCCATATCCAAACGGGTAAGCGAGCTGTCCGACGGCCGGCTCGACTGGGCCGACGGAATGATGTACCCGCTGCTGCATCGGCTGGAACGGTTGGACTACATCGAGGCCGAATGGCGTAAGCCGGAAGACGGTGGCCGTCGTCGCAAGTACTACCGCCTGACCGCCGAGGGCGAACGGGCGCTGAGCGATCAACACCAGCAATGGGCGGCGGTGACCGAAGCCTTGGCGGCGGTATGGGACGGCGTAGCCAAGTTGGGCGACGGTCCGGCCATGGGGTGGAGCTAACCGACTGACCGGTCGGGCGGTTCCAACTGATGGGCGGGGAAGAGGTTGCAGGAGACATGCAGGAGA
>JAHDFR010000033.1:4326-12415 GCA_020628065.1 Acidimicrobiales bacterium | reverse complement strand
GAGACATGACTGAGGTGGATGTGGAACTGAGCGCTGAAGTGGAAGGGCAGATCTCGCAGTGGCGTCGCTACGTGAGCTCACACCCCACGGTGGCCGGTAGCGATGTCGAGGAGCTGGAGGATCACCTTCGGTCCCAAATCGACGACCTGAGAGACGTCGGTCTGGACGACGGCGAAGCGTTCCTGGTGGCGGTAAAGCGCATGGGCCGGATGGACGATATGTGGCGAGAGTTCGCCAGCGAGCACTCCGACCGGCTTTGGAAGCAGCTGGTGCTCCCATCCGGCCATTCGTCGGAGTCGGCCACCGATCAGCGAGGCCTGATCGCCGCCGTCGGAACCGCCGTAGCCGCCGGGGTGGCCACCGTAGCCCTGGTGAACGGCATCGGGACCGACTTCGACAGCGACCCCGACGGGCTGATCCCCCGCAACATCATTTTGGTCGTGCTGGCTTTTGTCGCCGGGTTCCTGGCCATCAAACGGCAGATCAGCGGCTGGCCCGTCGTGGCCACCGCCGGCGCCTTCATCGCCTCGTTCGCTGCTACCAACCTGTACCCGTTCTCCTTTGTCGATGGTCACACAGCAGCGCTGACAGCCATCCACCTCCCCATCATGTTGTGGTTCTTCATCGGGTTGATCTATGTGGAGGGGGACTGGAAGAACCACGACAAAAGAATGGACTTCATCCGGTTCACCGGAGAAGTCTTCGTCTACTACACACTCATGGCCCTGGGCGGCGGCGTGCTGTTGGGTGTCACCGGTGGAGCTTTCGCCGCCATCGGTCTCGACCCCGAAAGCCTGATCTTCGAAGTGCTGCTGCCTGGTGGGGCAGCGGCAGCAGCCGTGGTCGCCGTGTGGCTGGTGGAGATCAAGCAGGGAGCGATCGAGAACATCGCCCCGGTTCTTACCAGGGTGTTCACCCCGTTGTTCGCTCTCATCTTCGCCGGGTTCCTGGCCACGGTGTTGGTCACCGGCCGCGGTGTCGACAACGATCCCGAAGTGCTGATTCTGTTTGATCTGATTCTCGTGGTCGTGCTCGGGCTGCACCTGTACTCGCTGTCGGCCCGCCAACCGGGCGACGAACCCGGCTTGTTCGACTACATGCAGTTGGCCCTGGTGGTGTCAGCCCTGTTGATCGACATGCTGGTCATGTTCGGCATCCTCGGGCGTATCTCCGAGTTCGGTTTCAGTGCCAACAAGACTGCGGCCCTAGGGGAGAACCTGGTGTTGTTGGTCAACCTTGCGGTGGCCGCCTTTCTCAGCCTGGCTTTTGTGAGAGGTGCTCGGTCGTGGGCCAAGGTTGAGCGATGGCAGACCACGTACGTGCCGGTCTACCCGGTGTGGGCGGCGGTGGTGGCTTTCGTGTTCCCCTTTGTCTTCGACTTCGTGTAGCCCCGCCTTCCGATCGGTAATGGAGCCCGACGAATACACCAAGGGCCCGGCGTCCCGGCCGGGCCCTTGGATGTCCGGGAGGAAACCCGGTCGGCGATGCGTGGTGTTCGCCGTCTAGCTGGGGAGGTTGTCCCGATGACTACTTGCGAGCGATGGTCAACTCGGCCACCGGGCCGCTCCAGTCGAACTTGTCCTCAAGGTCGCCTACACCTTGGATGCCCTGGTGGCGACGGACAACGCCGTTCTCGGCCAGAGCCGGGTTTGATTCGCCGGTGCCGAGACCGGAGCCCAGCTGACAGAACGGAGCGGGAACCAGGTCGGCCCGAAGCTCGGTGTTGATCTCGGTGCCGGCGTCATAGCCCTGCAGGCGGTACTGCTTGGCCGAATCACTCCTCGGCAGCGTCTTGGAATCGAGCCCGGCGAAACCGTCGTTGGTGCAGATCAACATGGAAACGATGCTGAACCGCTCGGCCGACGTGGTGAACTCGAAGGTGACCGAACCTCCGGGGGGAATGGGGGCACCGCCTCCGACGCCACTGGTTCCCAGTCCGGCGTCATCGACAGCACCCGCAATCTCAGCGGCCAGCACGGGAACACCACCGTTCTCGGCGACGGCCTGCACACCGGGGCTGGCCGGACGGTTCACCTGGAACAGCGAGACCTCGGATGAGTGGGCGGCCCAGTTGACCGGGGTCAGATAGTTGCCGGTGATGTTGGTAATGGTCGCCTCATAAGTGACCTCGCTGTTTTCGGCGGCTGCGCCACTGGCGGCAGTGGCCAGGGCCAGGGCGGCGGCCATGACGGCAGCCGCGATTTTCAATGGTGTTCCAAACGTCTTCACAGGAGTGGACCTTTCTGAATGCTGATGTGTTGTTGCCCTACCTCGTTCCGGTCAAGGTAGGAAAGCCGCATAACAGAACGAGAAACAGCGAAGAAAGGCTCTCTCAACTAGCGCTAAACACCCCGAACCCGTGGACTTGATCGGGTGGATCGACCCAGATCCCTAGCGGTCGGGATCGAAGTTGCGCAAAATCCACCAGCCGGTTCCGGCCAGCGTGGCCGCTGCCAGACCATTGATCATCACGAACCACAACTTGGCCAGCGCGTTGCTGAAGCTGAACACCAGCGTGTAGAGCGCAGAGGCCACACCAAGTGCGGTAATGGCTATCGCCGCCTTGTGCACTGCCGCCACCACGCTGGTCGAGACCGCCCCGCTGGGGGACAGCACGACGATGAGCACGCAACCCAAGGTGAGCATGCCGACCGTGGATCCGATGGGGGCGAAAAAGCGGCCGGCCAGCGAGACAGTCGTCCAGGCTCCGCTGGCTTCCTCGATCAGCTGGAAGACCCCGGCACCGACCCGAAGAGCGACGGCGATGAGAATCCCGACGATGGCGATTTCCCGGGCCTCGTCCCGTGACACGGTCATAGTACCGACACGCTATCGGGACTCTCCGGGGCCGGCAGAGAAGGAGGTCAACGAGCTAACAACGTTGCCGCCGAATGTGGTCGAAACCGCACTGTTCCAGGGGTTTTTCGGTGGTGTGAACGATCGGTTACTACGGCCTAGAACTTGATACAGCAGATGTACCCAGTCGCTAGTCTGCCAACAGCGGGATCATTACACTTCGAGGAGGCGGCAAGCAACTAGGTGGCGCGAACCGATCTATGACGAGCGTACGGAAGGCATCTGAGTGCGATTGTCTTTTGGGCGATGCGGAGTATGCGCTGATGCGATAGTGGGCCAGCAAGTGAGTAGGTGGATCGCTCACGTGCACAACCAGCCAAGGCGTAGTTTCCGTAGCAAGGAAAAGGCTGATGACAACAACAACTACCGGTCGTGGGATCGACACCGCTTCTGAGCTTCAGGCGGTCATTTCCGATGCCACCACACCGGCTAGGGTTTCAGGTCCGCTGGTAATCCAGGCGGAACCTGACCTGCAAATTGTTTACGGCGACCTCGAGAACCGTGAGGCACACGAGGTTGCGGGCACCATCGCGGTGGAAAGCGTTGCCCGTCACGCCCAGGCGTCGCCGCTCACCGTAGGCGACGTAGCCAAACGAGCGTTTGACATCACCGTCGCGCTGGTGGCGCTGGCGGTCTCACTGCCCGTTTGGGTTGTGGTGTTGGGACTCTCGTTGATCAACCGGGACGGACCGGCGCTGTACGCCCAGGAGCGAATCGGTCGACACGGTCGTATGTTCCGCTGCTGGAAGTTTCGGACGATGTACACCAACGCCGACGATGTCCTTCAACAGGTTCTCGACTCGGACCCGGAACTGGCCAGAGAATGGGCTGAAGATCACAAGCTGAGCGAAGACCCGAGAGTGACCCCGCTTGGCCGAGTCCTCCGTCGTTTCGATCTTGACGAAATCCCCCAATTCTTCAACGTTCTCCGCGGCGACATGAGCGTCGTCGGGCCCCGCCCGGTCGTGTTGGCCGAGGCCCCGAAATTCGGTGAACTCCTTCCCATCGTTCTGTCGGTTCGGCCCGGGCTTACCGGCTTGTGGCAGGTGTCCGGACGCAACGAATTGACCTACCGGGAGCGGGTGGAGCACGAAGCCTCTTACGTGCAGACCCGCTCTTTCACCGGTGACATCGGCATCTGCCTGCGGACCCCGATAACACTTCTTCAACGAAACGGCGAGCGTTAAGAGTCATGTCTGACCAATACCCGGCCAGCCCTTTGGTGTCGATCATCATTCCCTGTAGGAATGAGGAGGATTCGATCGCCGAATGCCTCGACTCGATTACGTCTCAGACTGTCACCGACACTGAAATTCTTGTCGTCGACGGCCGCTCGACCGACACGACCCGCGACATTGTTCTGGCCAAAGGCGAGATCGATCAGCGCATTCAGCTTCTGGACAACCCCAAGGGGATTGTGCCCAGTGCCTTGAACGTGGCCCTGGACAAGGCCAAAGGCAAGTGGCTGGTTCGAGTAGACGCCCACTGCACCATTGCCGACGACTACGTCGAGCGACTTGTCGCATTGCTGGAGACCGGCGTCGGTGGAGCCGGCGGTCGAAAGACCGGTGTAGGCAAGACCATTACCGGCAAGGCCATTGCGTTGGCCATGTCATCCAAGGCCGGTGTCGGCGGTTCGGCGTATCATCACGCCGACACCGTCCAGTACGTGGACCACATTCCATTCGGTGCTTACCCGGTCGAGCTGGCTCGACAGGTTGGCGGCTGGAACGAGCGTCTGTCCGTCAACCAGGACTTCGAGTTCGATCAACGCATCAGAGCCGAAGGCCGTGAGCTGATTCTGGACCCGTCGATTGTCATCGACTGGGAGAACCGTCAGAGCTTCGAGGCCCTGGCTCGGCAGTACCATCGCTACGGCCGAGGTAAGACCCGGGTTATGCGGATTCACCCTAAGAGCACAAAACTACGCCATCTGGTTGCCCCGGCATTTGTGCTGGCGCTGGCAGCGGCTGTTATGCCGTGGCGTTGGAAGTACGTGGCCGCTGCTCGAGGCCTGTTGGCTGGAAGCTACGCTGCTGTTGTGTCGTCCGCCGGTTGGGCGGCCGGGAAGCCGCTTCCCATTCATCACCGTTGGCGGGTGGCGGCCAGCCTGGTCATCATGCACGTCGCCTGGGGCTTGGGCTTCTGGCACGGCGTCTACGATCTGGTGAGCGGGCAGCAGGATCGGGTCATCGTCGATGCCGACCGGCTCGGCGCAGACTTAACCTCTGACGCGTAGCTATCAGCTGATCAGGGGCCCGGCAACTAGCCCTATGGACTGGTTGGCTAGACAGTTAGTTAGACGGTGACGACCGGCTGTTGTTGCGTCTTCTCGGTGGCCGGTCCGATTTCTCGACGATTGCCGGGCTCTCCTCGCAACAGATCCACGTAGGTGTCGTAGTCGCAGAGAATCTCTTTGGTCTTGCCGCCACGAACGGCGGCGTCCAAACGGATGTCGGTCAGCTGCTGTCCGGCTGAGATACCCAACATCTTCGACTCGCCGTAAGACATCGGCCGTCCGGTCACCACATAGTCGGCCTGCGGTATGAGTCGGGCGGCGGTTAGGCGCCGGCGGCCAGCCAACAACTCGGCAATCAAAAGGTCGGCCAGATCGACGATCAGTCGGCCACCCATTTCCTTGCGGTGAGCGGCCGCCGTACGTAGCGTCGATGAACCGCCCATGGCGTGCACGATGTGGGGGTCGTAGCGGAACAAGGCGATTCGGGTGGCCATGCGGTTGCGAAGCTGGTGAAGCAGTTCGCTGTTGGACGCACCGATGATGTCCTGCGACTTCAGTTTGCGAATGTCCGGCCAGATACTGACCGTACCCACCACACCAAGTTCCATCTTGTCGGTCAGCGTCTCCCGCTGAAACTTGGTTTGCTTACGACCCTTGAGTACCGCCAGACCCTCATCGGTAACCACCGCGATTCGCAGCGGCAGGTAATCTGACGCCTGCTGACCGGCCATTCGGGCGGCATGGAACAACAGGGCGACAAAACTCCACCGTAAGCGGCCGTAGATGTCGTGCAGAAGCAGACCGGTGGATACATAGGCCACCATCATGAAGATCAACGACTGGCCGACTGTGGTGTGGCGTATTCGCCACAGAGCCACCCCGGTGAAAGCCAGGAAAGCGAACCATGCGGTCACCCCAACCAGGCCTTCCTCGGCCAGAACCTCCAGCGGCAGCGAGTGCGCTGACAGCTCCCGACCTCGATCATCCAAACCGAACGACCGGGCGTACTCCAGATAGCGGTCGTTGTAGGCGCCGTAGCCGACGCCGAGAACAGGGTTGTCCTCGAACATCTCGACTGCCGACAGCATGACGCTCACCCGACCGCTGGCCGAACTCTCGATAGAGGTGTTGGGGTTGAACAGAGCAGGCAGGTCGGCCAGGCTGGAAAGACGATCCCGTACACCGAACGGGCCCAGTACTAGAACCAGAACAATCAACGCCACCAGGCTCCACTGCCGGGGCGAAGGTTTGGCCAGCACCACGGCCACCAGCATCACTACGGCCAACGCCAGGAAGGCGGTACGGGAAGCGGTCTGGGATATGGCCACGGCCATGGCCAACATCGAACCCCGATACATGATGGTGCGCAGCAGCGTGGCCTGACGTTTGAGCCAACCCAGCCCGATGGCACAACCGATGGCCATAACCAACACCTGTCCGTACTGGTTGGCGTCATCGCGGAAGGCACCAGTGGCTCGATTGGCTTCACCCTCGATACCGGCGATTTCCTCCGAGCTCCACTGGGAGAAGCCGAGAAAGGTCTGCTCCTGCAGCCCGGTGATGGTCTGAATGGTGGTCAGCAGGCCAAGCAGGCTGGCCCCGATGGCGAAGCCCTGGAGTAACGCCATCATGCCGGACTCCCGCCGGGCGACAACCAAAACCGCGGCTGCCAGAAACAAACTGATCAGCAGCCGTTCACCGGCTTCAATCGAAAGCTCCGGTTGAATGGCCACGAAGGGTCCGGCCAACGCCGAGGCGACGGCCAAGGCCACCGAAACGGCCACCCCAAGAGGGAGCAAACGAGGCCGCCGAAGTCGAGGTAGCGACGCCATCAACTGCAGCAACCCGAACCCCAGTGCCGCAGCCGCCAGGGGAGTGGTGTACTCGATGCCGCCCACCCGCTGAAACAGAACGTCGGCGGCGTTGGTGGCCAACGTGAAGCCAAGCAGCCACGCTGTTCGTCGCGGCGAGGTGACAGTGGCCAACCCCAGGCCCAAGGCAATGGGCGCCAGGATGATCAGCAGGATCACGGAACGACTCCGTTACGCCGACGCTACGACCGACGAGCGAGAGGTAAGTCGGTGCGTTCGTCTGACCCACCGAACAATGCCAGCCACAGCATGAACGCTCCGATGGCGGCGGCGATCATGGCGGCGATAACGATGACGGCCGTACCCGGTCGACCTGAGGATTCAGGAACCGTCGCCGGGGTCACGGTGGTGATCTGGTAGACCGGGTGGGAGTCGGCGAACGCCAGCTTCAGCTCTTCGGCGATGGCATCGGCGTAGGCAATCGACAGTGCCTCATCGGGGCCGGTGACGGTGATATCAACCAGGTGGCTGGTCAACACCTGCAAGGCCTCGACCTCGTAGTCCTCGACTTGCTCCTCGGTGACACCGAGCTGCTGCTGGGCGGCGGCAGTGACCGAACCGCTGTTGGCCACACCGGCCAGAGTGACGACAATAGGTCCTCGGTCGATGGAGCCGAGAATGTCCACTACCTCACGGTTGTCTTCAACCGTGGCGGCCGGCTCCAGCTGCACAACAGCTGTTGCGCTGAATCGGTCTCCCTGGCCTGCAGCCCAGATCCAGGCCAGGAGGCCAACGATCAGAGCAGCGGAAAGGATGAAGATGGCTGCAGTAGAAGTTCGACGAGTTCCGGGCGAGCGACTCGACTTTGTTGTCATACCCGACGATGGTAGTGACCGGACCTGCTGCTGATCGAACTGATCGATGGCTTGTTGGTCGAACGGGTCGACCCCCTGCCGCTGACCGAACTGTTCGGCCGCCCGCTGTTGGTTGAACTGATCGAGGGCGTCGGCCGGCTGCCTCATGAAATCGTCCGGCCGTGAACCCATGCCGGCTAACGATTCGCCTGTTGCGCTCATAGTTTGCTCCACCGCTTTGTAGCCGCCCTGGCTGGATCATCAGCAGCAAACTGCCACCCGATGTAGCCGACGTTACCTACCACGCCTGCCGGCCGCTTTCCGGCTGT
>JAHDFR010000033.1:0-4226 GCA_020628065.1 Acidimicrobiales bacterium | reverse complement strand
AGCATGGTGTTGGCCCACGTTTCGGCGTTGAAACGCTCAGCAACCAACTCTTTGGCCCGTCGGACCCGGTCATGGCGGCCATCATCGGTGAGTGCGTTGACGATTGCCGTGGCCACGGTCGCCGGCTCGTTGTTGTCGATGAGATAACCGGCGTCGTCGTCGACCACGCTGGGAATGTCGCCGACCGCCGTGGCCAAGACCGGAAGCCCGGCTTCCATAGCTTCCAGGAGGGCCACCGGTAGCCCCTCCCAAGACGACGGCAGGGCGAACAGATCGGCGGCCGCCATCACCCGGCGGATGTCATCACGGGTACCGATGAGGTGAACGCTGTCGACAAGGCCGAGCCGCTTGACTTGATCCTCGAGCTCGGCTTGGAGGTCGCCTTGACCGGCTATCACCAGTTCGGCGTAAGGCTGATGTTCGAGAACAGCCGGCATGGCGGCGATCAGGTTGTGCTGGGCTTTCTGTTTGTTGAGACGGGCCACGTTCAAAATCATCGTGCCGTCAGCGTCGGTCATCAGCTCCGCCCGAAGCGCTGCCCGCTCGTCGGCGCTCAACTGAGGCCCGGGAGCCACCGCATTGGGCAGAACGTGGATGTCGACGTCGGGCAGGAACTGCTGACGAGCCTGCTGAGTGCGGGGGCCGACGGCTACCACTCGGGCGGCCAAATGCTGCAAGGCCATCCGCTCGGCCCGGCCGTGGTAGAGGTGGTCGTCAGCGTATGTTCGCTCGTTGTGGAGTACGGCAATCGACCCTTTGCCGGCCAATCGGGCGGCCAACGAACCAATGACGTTGGGGCCCACCAGGTTTGTCTGCACCACGTCCACTTGGCGAAGGCTCTCGGCCAGACGCAACAGGCGGGGGACATCCACCATTCGTCGAGCATGGTGAACCTCGTAGGGAACGTTCATTCGATTCAGGTAGTGCTCGGCTTCGGGGTTCAGCGGCTTCAGAAAGAACAAACGGAGTTCGTGCTCGGTTCCGACCACGTGATCGGCGAACGTTCGCAACAGCGCTTCCGCGCCCCCGTCGGGCCGCAGGCCCTCCATGATCACCGCGATCCGCATCGCCGTCTCCGGGTTGTCGGTAGCGTCATCGAGCCCGGAGCCGCCCGCCGCCTTGAGTTGTTCGTCATCTAGCTGTACTGATTCCACCGTCATCTTGTCGCCCATCTTCTTGCAGCCGACTCTCGGGTTCTCCCGTCGCCCAACTGCGGTTGGTTGTTAGCTAGCCACCTTCGCCTGCTGTCCAACACCGGCCTTGACGAATGTCAGGCCTTCCTCCACTAGTTCCCGATCCAACAGATACGTTGTCCCGCCGTAGGTCGCTGCGCCGGTCAGAGCCAAGACGGCCAGCTGGACCAGTGGGTTCCAGGAAGAGATCATGGCGGCCATCGGCCACGTCACCGCCGCCATGACAGCGCCGGCCATCAGCGGGGTCCGGTAGGGCGATACAAGATCGCCGATCCGCATACCGATCACCCGGGAGGCGATAACGACTTGGGCCATCGACACGATGGTCGCCGTTACCGCTTGAGCGATGGCCACTCCGGCGATGCCGTAGCGAACAGCGACGATAAGAATCGGAACCACGAACAGGGCCCGTACCACACCAATGATGTTCAACAGGCCGGGCCGGCCGTACCCCTTGTACAGATCGCCGATGTTCTTGGTCAACGCTGTCGCCGTCAGGGCTAGCGCCAGCCAGCGCAGCGGCTCGACCGTGCTGATAACGCCGTCACCGAACGGAACCTCAAGCCACTTGTCGCCCAGGGCCACCCGGACGAGCGGGTCGGCCACTATTGCCATTCCGACACCGGCCGGAACGACGATGACCGACACCAAGCGCAACATCTTGGCCAGCGCCAACTTGCCCTTCTCCTTGTCGTCCTGAAGCTGGGAGAACAACGGGAACGCCACCTTGGCCGCCACCAAGTTGATGCCGTCGATCAGCAGTTCAGGTAGTCGGAAGGCCATGGTGTACACGCCGAGTGCCACCGTGCCGATGCCACGACCGATAAGCAGATAGTCAACGTTCTTGTTGATGGCCCCGAGAATATCGATGAGGGTCATCTGGGAACCGAAGCCCACTAGTCGTCTTGTTCCATCCACCGGGTTGGACATGGCGCTGAGGCGGTCCGGTCGCCAAGGGTTCACCAGCCAGAACACAATCGAGCCGAGCAGCGCTCCGACCAAATGTCCCCAGACCAGACTCCATACCCCAAACCCGAACAAGGCCAGACCGATGGTCAGCAGCGCCTTGCTGAATGCGGTGACGGTCTCGGCTACCGTAACCGACCGCATTTTCAAGTCTCGTTTGAGTAGGGCGTCGTGGACCGCTCCGACGCTGCGGATCAGAAAGACAAAACCCAGTCCTCGAACGATGGCGGTGGCCGACTCTTCTTTGAAGAAGTCGGCGATGAGGGGGGCGGCCAGCCAGGTGATGGCCGTCATGGCCACCCCGAGGCCGATATTGAGCCAGAAGGCCACCGACGCCAATCGACGATCCTTGCCGGTGAGGTTGATTACGGCCGAGGCGATTCCGAAGTCGTTAAGGAACTGCAGGTAGCCGATCACCAGCAGGCCAATGCCAAACAGGCCGAAGACCTGGGCGTCGAGCACTCGACCCAACACAATGGTGCTTACGGCGACGATGCCTTTACCGGCCACCAACGAGACACCGGTCCACATCGTGCCTGAGCTTGAGCGCGCCGTCAGATCCCCCGCCGCCGTGTCACCGCCGATATCAGTTGAATCGGCCGGTGGGTCCGTCGGCTGTGCCTTTGCCTCTTCGAGAGGCGCCGTCGGCTCCGGGGTTAGAGTCACCGGGTTGCAGACCCTCCCCGCCTCGATTGTCCGAGCGTGTGGTACTCGCGGGCCAGTGAGTCGGCTGTTGAGGTCAGCGAATAGCGTTCCACCACCGCCTGACGGGCTTTGCGGCCCAAGTCGACCCGGGCGCCATTGTCACCCAACAACTTCACGATTCGATCGGTGATGTCGATCACCACATCGGTGGCCGAACGGTCGGGGCCCTCGGGCGCCACGATCTGGCCGTCAACGTCGTCGGTCATCACGTCGGCCACACCACCGACGTCGGTCACCACACACGGACAGCCGGATGCCATCGCTTCCAGAAGCGCATTGGACAGTCCTTCGGCCGAAGAGGCCGAGACGTACACGTCGGACCATCGCAGAATGGTGGGAACATCTTCTCGACGGCCCAGGAAGCGAACATTGTCGAGTCCGTCCAACCGAGGTGACAAGGGGCCTTCACCCACGACGTACAACCAGGCTTCCGGGTGATTGCTCAACACCCGCTGCCACTGCTGGGCCAGTTCAACCACTCGCTTCTCCGGGGACACCCGGCCCACGATGACCACCACCGGTGCTTCCGGCCAGTCGTCGAACACCTGTCGACGTGCCTTCCAGTGTGCAGCCAGGTCGGTGACATCCGGTGAGGCCGACGCTGCCGGCGGTCTAAATCGTTCGGTGTCCACCCCATTTGGAATGAAGACCCGACGGTCGTCATCGATTCCCCGGTCGGAAAGTTCATGTTCGAGATCGTGACTGATGGCCACAAACTTCGTGACCGACTTCTTCAGTAGACCCAGCCGGGCTTTGCCCAGCGGCTTTACCGCCAGCCGGTTGAGGTCACCCAACTCGCCGGACCGAAGCAACTTGGTCATGTACGGCGTTCCGGTCAGCAGCCGGTTGAGGCCGGCGGTCAACGACGGTGTCAACGTGTCGTAGGCGTGCACCACGTCGGGCTTTGACCTGATCAGGTGCCACAGGGTGCCGAGCACGAACATGATGGACTGCATTGGCTTGGGGCCGACGCACCTGACCCGGATCACCTGAGCGCCGTTGAGGGTTTCGGTGGCCGGTTGTCCCGGACGTGAACGGGTGTACACCACCGGAGTGATGTTGCGATCAATGAACAGCGGATTGAGGCTGTGGAGCTGACGTTCGGCTCCGCCCACGGTGGGCAGGTAGTTCTGGATCACCATGGCTACCGTTGTCGATGTGGGGGGTGTCGATGTGGGCGGCGTTGCCGTAGTGGGCGTTGAGTCTGGTTGGGGCATCGAAGAATCGTCCATGGTCAGCTCTGGGTCGGGGGCGGGGTGGACGGTGACGTTCGAGGCAGTTCGGGATCGCCGTTTTCGCTGATTATCCGGTTCATGGCGTCAACCGTCTGGCTGAGATCGAACTGCTCGACCACCCGTTGGC
>JAHDFR010000202.1 GCA_020628065.1 Acidimicrobiales bacterium | reverse complement strand
GGGCCAGGATCGAGTCGATGGCGACGGTGGTCTTGCCGGTCTTGCGGTCGCCGATAATCAGCTCTCGCTGGCCGCGACCAATAGGAATCAGTGAGTCGACGGCCTTGATGCCGGTCTGCATCGGCTCATGCACCGGCTGGCGACCGATGATGCCAGGAGCCTGAATCTCCATGCGGCGAGGTTGAACGTTTACCAACGGGCCTTTGCCGTCGACCGGTTCGCCCAGCATGTTGACCACGCGGCCGATGACACCGTCACCAACCGGGACCTGGAGGATGTCACCGGTGGCCTCGACCGCCTGACCCTCCTGGATCTTGTCGACATCACCGAGGACCACGGCACCGATGGTGTCCTCATCGAGGTTGAGGGCCAGACCAATGGTCCCGTCCTCGAACCGGAGCATCTCGTTTACAGCGGCGTTGGGTAGGCCGCTGACCCGGGCAATACCGTCACCGACCTCGGCCACCCGGCCGACGGTCAGGCTGCGAACATCGGTGTCGAGGGCGTCGAGGTTCTTCTGCAGTGCGCTGGTGATCTCGTTCGGATCAAAGGACAGTGCCATCTTGGGGATTCTCTCTCTTCTCGTCTTCTCGGTTGCTGTGGCCCGGCCCGGACCTACAGCGCCTCTTTGAGTTGGTTAAGGCGGGTGCGTACGGTTCCGTCGATAACAACATCTCCAACGGTGGTGACAGCGCCACCAACAACATCGGGATCGACGACATTCTCAAGCTCAACCGGAGCACCGGTCGAAGCGCTCAAGGCCTGAGCCAGACGGGTCTTCTGGTCTTCGGTGAGCGGAACAGCCGAGCGAACAACGGCCGACTTCTTGCCGCCGGCGGAGGCTGCAGCCGAGCCGAAGGCTCTAACAATGTCACTCAACTCGCCGCCACGGCCAGCACCGACAACCATGCCGACCAATGCCTTGACGGTGACCGTGGACTTACCGGCCAGAAGGTCATCAACGATCTGCTGGCGGGTGGCTGCCGGCAGAAGATTGTTGCTCAGTGTCGAGCGCAGCTCATCGTTGGATTCAACAGCCTGAGCAACCTCTCGAAGCTGGGCCCGGGTACCTTCGACATCGCCTTCAGCGCTGGCGACGGCCAGGAGGGCTTGGGCGTATCCGTTTATGCGATCGCTCATGACATCTCGCTCACTCGGTTGATGTAGGACTCGATCAGATCAGTCTGAGCCGCCGGATCGAGGCCTTCACGGACCACGTCCTCAGTGGCCCGTCGAGTGGCCTCGGCAACTTCAGCAGCCAAGTCAGCTTGAGCCTGACGCCGCATGCCGGACACCTCTGCGGTGCCCCGCTCGCGTATCCCATCGGCTTCGACCTGGGCCCGAGCGATCATGTCGGATTTCAGCTTGGCTGCCGTCTCGGTGGCTTCGGCCCGGATGCGGGCCTCCTCGGACGACAGGTCCGGTTGCTCGGCCACGGTGGACGTCAACGCCGCTTCGGCCTCGGCCCGCTCAGCCTTGGCGGCGTCGAGCTCTGCCCGGATACGTTCGGTCCGTCCAGCCAAACCATCCTTCACGGCCGGCAGGCCTTTCCAGAAGAACAGGCCCATTACGACCAGAAACGCCGCCGTGCCCCAGTAAACCTCACGGGGATCACCCGGGATATGCCTCCCGTTTGGCGCATCGGCCGCTATGACGAATGCCATTGTGTAGATGTTGTACATTCCGCTTTTCCTTGGACGTTCAGGCCAACCTGCGGTTGGTGGACCCAATCTGTTTGGCTGGCGACAATCCGGGGTTCATGAGCCGACGGCCAGAGGCCGTTGGCTGGAAACTCCGGCCTCTAGTTCGAGTTCGACGGGTTGGTCAGGTACTCATCGACCTTGGACCGCACCGTCGAAGACTGCATGGATCGACCGGTCACCCGAGAAGCGGCACCAACCGCCAGGTCCGCGACCTGAGGCCGGAGTGAGGCCAGAGCCTCTTCCCGCTCAGTTGCAATCTCGGTGGTGGCCAGCTCTCGCATGGCGTTGACTTCCCGTTCGGCTCTACCGACGAGACGCTGACGTTCGGCCTCGGCTTCACCTCGGGCCTCATCAATAACGGCCTGAGCCTCAGCTCGGACGCCGGCCAGCTGATCCTCGACCTCGGCCGAAGCCGAAGCAACCTTGGATCGAGCGAGAGCCGCAGCGTCTTTGTCAGCCTGAATGGTGGCGGCCCGATCATTTCGGATCCGCTGAACCGGAGGCAGAAGCACGAAGCGAACCAGCAGGTAGAGCGCAGTGAACGACAGGATGCCCCAGAACATCTCGCTGCCGGAAGGCCAGATCGGACTGGAGGTGATACCACCGCCGCCTTCTTCAGCGCCTTCCTCGGCCGCGAGCAAAAGGGTCGCTGCGTTCACCGATATCTGTGTGACTACTGGAGTGAGCATCAAGTTGCTCCTAGGCGAACTTCAGCAGAATGAAGACCACGAAGCCGATAAGGGCCAGAGCTTCGGTAAAGGCGATGCCCAGGAACATGTTGGTCCGGACGGTGCCGGCCGACTCGGGCTGACGGGCCATGGCCTGCACGGCCTGACCGACGAGGTAACCAATTCCGATGCCCGGGCCGATGGCGGCAAGGCCGTAAGCCATACCGGCACCGGCAGCACCAGAGACCTGCTTGGCCTCGTCAGCCGTGAAGGACTCCTGGGCCACTTCAGCTACCTGGTAGGCGATGGATGTGAGGACGCTCATGAGCGGTTTACTCTCCTGTGTGAACACTGCCTTCCGGCAGTTTGTTTACCCGCCGGAGCGGGAGTTTGGTTGTCGGTTATTGCTTGAGAACTTGATGCGTTGGCTAGAACTTAGTGGGCCGGGTTCAGCGAGCTGTCGATGAACACCGCGGTCAGCAGAGCGAACACGAACGCCTGCAGGAACGAAACGAAGATTTCGAACGCCGTCAGCAGGACCAGCATGCCGAAGGTGAGCGGCAGCAGGATCACGATGATGCCGGCGGTGAACACCGAGATGCAGAGCACGCCGAAGGTGACCAGAAGAATGTGACCGGCCAACATGTTGGCGAAGAGTCGGACGGCCAGAGCAAAGGGCCGCAGGACGAAGACCGTCAGCAGCTCGATCAGGCCGACCAGGGGGCGCAGGCCGACCGGCACGAAACCGGGCCAGGCGGTGTCTTTCAAGAAAGCGAAGCCGTGCTCTTTGAACCCGATGGACACATAAACCACCAGAGACAGCAGAGCAAGGAACAGCGGGTTGGCCATACGGGCGTTGGCCGGCATGTGGAACGTCGGGATGACCTCAAACAGGTTGCCGAAGAAGATGAACAGGAACATGGTCAGCAGCAGCGGCAGGTACTTCAAACCCTGAGCACCGATGGCCGGCATGATCACCTGCTCCTCGATGAACTCAACCACGCCTTCGACGATGTTCTGCAGGCCGCCGGGCACCAGCTCTTTCTTGGACACCAAGAACATCACCGTCGGGATGATCAATGCCAGCAGCGAGATGATGCCGATCTTGTTAAGCGCCCAGATCTGGCCGTCACCGAAGTAGTTGGGCCATTCGACAAGGTTTTCAATTGGGGGATATTCAAGTCCGAGCACGGACAGGCTCCTTGCAACTTCTGAAGATCTCTTCTGGTTGATTAGTTCCGGATGTACTTACTCGTTCGAGCCGACCACCGGGTTTGACTGCTGGCGCGTAACACCAGCGGGCCGATATCCGGCCGCAGGCCTACTACCCCGACCTCTCATCCTGCCCCCGGTTGCGTTGGCAACAGGAGACGGTTTGAGCCCGGGGTGGGCGAACGACGCTGATATGTAGCGAAGCTCCCACGCCAATAACCCAAGGTGTGTGGCGATAATGGTAATGCCTAGAGGGATCATTCGGACCCATGACATGTCGCGAATCGTCCATACGGCGACGAATATGAGGCCTAAGCGCATGGCATATCCGCCGAGGGCCACCGACGGGATCAAACCCAGCGATATTGAGGCTGCCCACTTCAGCAGATAGGCCGACAACAAGAAGTTGGCCAGAACGATGATCATGGCGTAGGCGATCGACAATGCAACCGGCCCCGACGCCACCAGCCAAGCCGTCAACATCACCACCGGGAGGATCATCAAACCTCGCCGGGCCATGTCCCGTGCCACCTCGGCACCGGGAGCCTCGTCGCTTGGGCGACCCAACGCTCCAAGGGCACTCATGAGACCACCGTTCCGGTGTCTCCGCCGGTTCGACGGGCCGCGGCCTCAGCTTCATGCTGGGCCATGTCCCGGTCATAGCGGTAGTACACGTTGGCCAATGCACCGATGAAACCGGTGATGGCCAACACAATGGTCAGCCAGGGCACGGTGCCGAAGCGGCGGTCCAACCAGAGCCCGACCAGGGCAAAGATGACCCCAGAGAACACGAGCTCGTACCCGCCACTGGTTTGGCGGTAGTCGCTTGTCCATCGGCCCTCGTTGGCACTCACAATTCTCTCCGTACAACCTGACTCAGCGTTGATACAAGCTTTGGGTAGAGCCCGGCTGCGACCGAAACGATAGGGACGAGAGGCCGAAAACGACAACCTGATGTAACGGGTCACACATATATACGTCGGCAAATCGTCAAGCCGATCACCAATAGCTATCGCCGGTATCGCTCTCGGCTGCGGCGTCCGGCGTCCGGCTATGTTCGATTGGCGGCGGCAGAACGGTCGGCCCGCAGGCTGACGGCGGGCGTTGCCGGGGTCAGATCGCCTTGAGCAGATTCCACCTGACGGCGGTGCACCGGGTGGGACGATCGGGCGTCGATCACCCGGTGGTCGCGACGAACCCCGGGGTGAAACCAGGTGTAGAGCAGCAACAACAATGTTCCCGCTCCGAGAGGGACGATACCGTCGCCTTCGCCCTCGTTGTAGGTGGGATACAGCACGAAAGCCGACAGCAACGCCGTCCACGCCCACAGGATGCTGACACTGCGACGATGACCGTGACCGAGACGCACCAACCGGTGATGAAGATGGTCCTTGTCTGCCGTCGCCAGACCCTGGCGCTGGGTGGCCCGTCGCACGATGGCAAAGGCGGTGTCGAGGATCGGTACGCCGAGAATCAGCAACGGAATGGCCAGCGGAGCGTAGAAGAAGAACGTCTGTCCGCTGAACGGATCGGGGGTGCGCCCGCCGACAGCCATGGTCGAGGCTGCCATCAACGTGCCCAAAAGGAGGCTCCCGGCATCACCCATGAAGATCTGAGCCGGGTACACGTTCCACGGAAGGAACCCGACACACATTCCCACCACCAGGGCTGCGGTCAACCCACCGATGTTGCCGGGAAACAACAGTTCCACCTCACCAAGGCGCACCGCGTACAGCAGGAACGCTCCCGCGCCGATGGCCATAATCCCGCCGGCGAGGCCGTCAAGACCGTCGATGAAGTTAACGGCATTGGCCATCCCCAGAACCCACACCACCGACACCACCAGCGCCAGGTCATACGGCAGCACGAACACATCGAGGAAGGGAATGCGGAACCAGATAATGCTGATGCCGCCCACGCCAAGACAGAAGGCGGCGATGCTCATGCCGGCTGTCTTCGCCGGGGCGGAGATATCCCGAACATCATCGACCAAACCAACGAGGCAGGCCACGGTGGCACTTAGGAGCACGGCGGCCGGTTCGGTCGAACCGGTGAAAATCGGTCCGAACCAGCCGGACACCATAGCCACTCCCATGCCGGCGATGAACCCGCCGTACATGGCCACGCCACCCAGCAACGCCGTTGGCTTGGCGTGCTGGCGTCGACTGTCCGGGTCCACCAACAACCCTGTTGAATGAGCGACGAAGCGAACGAGGGGGACCAACGCCATGGTCACCGCGGCTGCGATTGCGGCGACCGCCAGGTAAGACGAGAGGGCGGGTCGCATCTGCGTCATTAAACCTACCCGCCATCACGATTCATTGATGGCCACCACGCCGGGAAGTTGCCCCAGGAGAGTAACTGAGGATGAACGAGACGTTTTAGGACGTGCGCCTGCGGCCGAACCGGTCAAACGGAGTGTCCAAATCAACTCCTGCCTTTCGAGCCTGGGCCACGATGTCATCCACGGGAACCGCCTGATGCGGCCAATCCAGCCGTTCCAACAGTGTTGGTCGTTCAACCAGCTCTTCCGCATCGGTCAAGGTCCACTGATCGGGGCTTACGTCCGTTAATTCCGCCCAATCAACGGGCACCGCAACCGAGCCACGGGCCGTGGCCCGGACAGACAGTGGGGCCACCACCGTCGCCCCCGGATTAGCCCGCAACCAGTCGACAAACACCTTCCGGCCCCGGTCCCGCTTCAAGAACTCCGTAGTGGCCAACTCCGGTGCCCGGACGGCCACCAATCCGGCCAGCGCCCGATTCGCCTCCGCCAGACGACCAGGTGCCTCAGCCTCCACCGACACCCAAAGATGTACGCCTTTGGAGCCGGTGACGGCCGGAACGGCCTGAAGACCGAAGTCGGCCAACACCTGCCGGGCGACCTCGGCTACGTCCATGACCGGACGCCGGCCTCGCCCATGAGCGTCAGCATCAGCATCAGCATCAGCATCGAAATCGGGCGGATCCAGATCCAACACCA
>JAHDFR010000201.1:5209-6575 GCA_020628065.1 Acidimicrobiales bacterium | reverse complement strand
TGGCTGCGGAACGCGGCACCCACTGGTCTTGTGGTGGTCGATGATGCAGCCTGCGCCGAGCTTGTGGCGTCGCGTCCCGGGCCGCCGCCGACGCCAACCTCAGGGGACTCGGACGGGTTGGCCGATCCCGTCTCCGGTGCCTCTCAAACCAATGGCTCCGTCACCAGCGACAATGCTGTCGGCGATGTGCGTGTGCTGTTGGAGCAGGAAACCTCGCTCACGCTGGTTCGTTCGATTGATCACCTGGGCGATGGTTTGACCTTCAGGCTTCGACCACGCAATCGGGAGGTGCAAGCGGCTGGGGTTGAGGCCGCCCCGATTGGGGTAGACCCCGACGAGGATCTTGTTGTAGTCGCCGATCATCCAAGCTTCGCCTGTGGCCCATCCCAATCCCCGGGCTAAGCGGATAGACGCTCGGACAAAAGTCGCTACAAGGTTGAACCTCGGTTGGCTTTCCAGTCGGGCTGGCCGCGCCCGCTGATGCACCCGGAAGCCAACTCTCGTGCCAAGCGTTCAACCTTGTAGCGAATTGAGATCTACGAGGGACTGTTGAGTCCGTGAAGAAGATGCCCAGAGGTCAGTAGCCGCTGTTGGACCAGGTTGGCATTCCGGCGGACCTGGAGCCATCGCAGGTTCCCGAATACCTTTATGTGTCTTCGACCAGTCCAAACCTCTGAATAAATGCCTCTTCCAAGTCGAATCGAACGATTCGCTCAACTTCATCTACCGGAACGCTACATATCTCGTCCGCCAGCTTGATCGTTGTCTCTTTGTCAGTGAGAGCTTTCAACTGCGACTGAAGATCCAACGGAAGCTCTGTCGCTCCAGCACTAATCAGTTCGTCGAATTTGATGACATCTCTGTCGAGTTCTTCGAATATTGATTCTCGAGTCTGAAAGTCGAATCCCTCACCGGCCATGCAACGGGACCACTGAAGCCAGGCCTCGGCAAGCCTGGGATCGTTGGCAATATCGCTCTCGAGTAGATCCAGCTGCTCCTCCAAATCGAAGCCGGCATCGGAGCTGGCTATCTTTGGTCGTTGAGGCTGGTTGGAGCTGACAGCCGTATCGTTGCAGGACGCTTCCGCCTCACTCCACTGCTCCTGCTCGATTGACGACAGCGAATCGACGTAAGCGACGTTGGGCTGATTGGCCGTGGCTTCTTCAACGAGATTCTCATCGTTGAACCAAAGACCGAACTCGACGGATTCGGAGAAGCCGTACCCGGAACCGTCCACACCTACTGGCGTGCCTGCCAGCTTCTCGACTTCTTCAAGAGGAAACAGCTCATATTCCCAACCCCGCTCCGCCATGCAGCGCTGCTTGTCCTCCTCAATCTTGAGGTTGAGCTCGGCTCGCACGACCTG
>JAHDFR010000201.1:0-5109 GCA_020628065.1 Acidimicrobiales bacterium | reverse complement strand
CGTTGCCGCTTGGCCCGACGAGTTAGATGGCCGGCGGAAGGGACACGGCGTTCAACCTTGTAGCGAATTGAGGGCTACGAGGGGCTGTTGAGCTCGTTGATGGCGGCGAAGATGCGGTCGACGTCTTCGGTGGTGAACAGCTGCTCGGGACCTTCGGGGGCGAAACCCATGTAGGGCTGTTCGTAGAGCCGTTCGGCTTTCACCACACCCTCGCCGGCCAGTTCGTCGATGAGGGTTTTGACGAATCGGATCTGGTTGGCGTTGTAGTTTTTGTCGTCGAGGAACTCGGCGAAGCGGGCTTGGCAGGCGGGGCGGTCCAGACCGATGAGGGTCCGCACGAACAGCGCCAACGACCCGGCGCGTTCGCTGGCGGCGGCGAAGCTGTCGTGGTCGCCGACGCCTCCGGCCACCAGCAGGCGTTGCAGGTCGGCTTCGTCGTCGACGGTCAGCGGTTCACCGGAACGCACTTTTGCTATTACCTCGTCGCCCATGTTGTCGCTCAGCCAGGCTTCGGCTCGTTGGCGGAAGTAGGCGAAGTCGCTGACGGGGGCGAAGTCGATGTCGGTTACGTCGCCCAGTTCGTCTTCCAGGTCGGTGGTGACGATCTTGCGTTGCTTCTTCTCGATGAGCGGTACCAGGCCCCGGATTTTGCGGCGCATGAGTTCGAGTTCCCGGTAGTTGGTGTCGATCCACCAGTCTTCGCTTTGGATGGCGGTGATCAGCTCCATCTCTTTGGCGATGGCCGGGATGCTGGCTTTACCTTCGAGGAGACCGGCGATGGCCACGATGCGGCGGCGGGCCGCTTCCCACGGTTCGTGGTTGAGTACGCCGAGCTGGCAGTGCATGACCATCAGGTCGAATCGTTTGGAATCTTCTTGTTCGGCCGGCATCTGATCGGGTAGCGGCGCCAGGTCTCGCATCAGGTCGGCTTTGTCGGCCGCGACTGATGCGGTGTCGGCCCAGGCGGTGGATTCAGAGTATTTCTCCACCAGCCGTAGGTGTTTGCGGACCAGGAAGTTGCCCCGGTTCATCGAGGCCACGGTTTCCCGCAGCATTGCCGCCAGCTCGGTCACGTCTTTGTTGCTGTCAGCGCTGTCATCGGCTCCGCCGCCTAGTCTGTCGGCACTGCCGCCGTGCTCTCGGGCCAGAGCGTCGAGTAGTTCCACTCGTCCGGCGAATAGGCGCTCGCTGAGGGAGGCGCCCATGGTGCCTTCGGGGGCGTCAGGGTTTTCGCCGAAGTATTCGAGGTTGCCGCAGTAGTCGAACACCAGGAAGTGGGTTTTGTCGTCGCCGGGGGCGTACAGGTCGGGGCAGAGGCGGGTGCCTCGGCCGATCATCTGCCAGAACTTGGTTTTGGACCGCACCGGTTTGAAGATGACGAGGTTGACCACTTCGGGCACGTCGATGCCGGTGTCCAGCATGTCTACCGAGATGGCGATGTGGGGCGATGATTCTTTCTTTTTGAAGTTGGTGATGGCCGCTTTGGGGTCGTAGCCGGAGTGGGTGATGACTTGGGCGAACCGCCCGGCGTCGAGCGACGGGTATTGGAGGTCGAATCGGTCTTTGATGAATTGGGCGTGGTCCTGGTTTTTGGCGAACACGATGGTTTTGCCCAGGCGGTCACCGCCGGCTACCCGGATGCCGTGGGTCATGAGGTGTTCGAGTGCTTTGTCGACGGTGTCAGTGTTGAACAGCCACTTGTTGATTTCGTCGGGGCTGACGTCGGGCGGTATGTCGCTGCCGTCGTCGATGAGGCCGTCGCCGTCGTCGTCTCCCCAGCCGGATTCTTCCAGCGACAGTTTTTCCTCTTCGCTGAGGTCGTCGTAGCGGATGCCTTGGCGCACGAACTTGAGGGGGACCGACACGCCTTTGGGCGGCACCAGGTAGCCGTCGTCGATGGCTTCATCGAGGGGGTAGGCGTCGGTGGGGAAGCCTTGTTGCAGGTCGAACAGGCCGTAGGTGTCGCGGTCGATTTCTTCTCGGGGGGTGGCGGTGAGGCCGACGAGGAGTGAGTCGAAGTGTTCGAAGATGCCTTTGTATTTGCGGTAGACGGAGCGGTGGGCTTCGTCGATGACCACCAGGTCGAAGTGGCCGACCCCGAACCGTTGGGTGCCGTCGGGGCGGCGTTCGTCTATTTTGCCCACCATGGTTTGGTAGGTGGAGACGTACACCCGGCCGTCTTTGTTGGGTTCGGTGAGCAGGTTGACGGGGTCGATGTCGGGCAGGTGGGCGGTGTAGGCGCCGGCTGCTTGGCTGACCAGTTCTTGGCGGTCGGCCAGGAACAGCACTCGTTTCACCCAGTTGGCTTGTTGCAGCACGTCGGTGAGGGCGATGACGGTTCGGGTTTTGCCTGAGCCGGTGGCCATCACCAGTAGCCCTTTGCGGACCTTGTTTTCGAACGCTTCGGTCATGGAGCGGATGGCCCGCTCCTGGTAGGGGCGCCCGGCGATGTTGCGGTTGAGCTCGATGGTGGACAGCGGGCGGCGGCTGGTGCGCTGACCGATGAGGCGCTCCAGTTCTTCAGCGGTGTAGAACCCGTACACCCGGCGTGACGGGTAACCGTCGGCGTGGTCGTCCCACAGGTAGTGTTCGTAGCCGTTGGTGTAGAACACGATTGGTCGCCGCCCGAATTGGGTTTCGAGGGCGTCGGCGTAGAGGGCGGCTTGTTGTTGACCGTCTTGGGCCGATCTGGTGGTGCGTTTGGCTTCCACTACGGCCAGGGGGAGGCCGTCGTCGCCCCACAGCACGTAGTCGACGTAGCCGTGTTGTGTCTTTGAGCCTTCGGGCATGGTGACCGGATACTCCCGGTCCCGCGCGTCGGTGAGCGGCCACCCGGCTTCGTTGAGGTACAGGTCGATCAGGTAGGTGCGGGTTTGGGTTTCGTCCAGCGATTCGTCGTCGAGCGGGCGGCGTTCGGAGGCGGCTTTGGCTTCGGCCACTTGGGCCCGCATGGCGGCCAGTTCGGCTTCGAGTTCGGCGTTGGTTTTGGCCAGTTCGGCGGCTTGTTGGCGGGCTTGGGCTGCTTGTTCGGCTTCGGCCTGGATTTGGGCTTCCAGCTCTTTGCGCTCGTTGAGGGTTCTGCGTTCGGTGGCGCCGGGGCTGGGCAGTTGTTGAGGGTTGAACGGTGTGCGTTCGGGTGGTTTGGTGTTGCGACCGTAGGTGAACACCAGCCAGTGCGACACCAGGTAGAGGGCTTGCATGACGGTGATGGCGTCGGTTTTGGTTGGCGGTTTGGCGTCGTGAGCGGCTCGGTTGCCGATGCGTTGAATGACCCGGGCTTTGTCGTAGATGGCCCCGTTGTGCATGTCACGGAACTTGGGGACGTGCAGGTACTCGTTCAGTTTGTCTTCGAACGGCAGCGGCATTCCCGGGTCGTGGTGGAACACCCACTTGACCATCGACTCCAACGCTTTGCGGGCGTACAACCCGCAAGCCCCCGGATCTTCCAGCGCATACCGCTCCGCCCGCTGCACCAGCTCAAACTGCTCGCTGAACTCTGCTTCCAGAAAGGTGAACTGCGACATCAGAGTTCCTCGAAAAGGGTGGTTTGTTGGTCGTCCGGTTTGGCCAGGTTGAACCGAACGCCTTCGTGGCGGAGCATGGCGTATGGGGACATGGTTCGGACGTCTACTTCCGCCGCGGCGATGGGGATCTTGATGCGACCTTGTTCGGTGGTTGCGGTCTCGTGGGTGACGACGATGCGTTTGTCCACTTGTGCTCGGGCGATGAGTGGTGCGTCGGCACCGGATTGGAACTCTCGCTTGGCCCGCTCGTTGCAGTGATCCGAGGCGACCGCCCACTGGTACAGACGTTGTTGTGCAGCTACCGATTCGCTGGTTGGCTTGAGCCAGAAGTCCGGTCGGGCCTTCACCCAGTCGGATAGTTCGTCTTCTCGGCCGACAAGTTCGTCTTCCACGTCTGATATCGAGGCCACAAGTCCTCGGTTTGCCGCATTGTCGATCCACGCCCAGAAACCGGGGCAGAGAGCGAAAGCGTAGGGGCCTCTGGCGGCGGTAATGAAGACGTCGGAGTCGATGAGGTACGTCATCAGACAACCCCGAGCTGTTCAGCCAGGGAGTCGAAGGTCGCTGCCTTTTTCACGCTGAGGAGACGGAACGCTTCGGTGTACGGCGTGTGGCCTTCGAGAGTGCTGCCGATGAGTTCTCGGGAGAAGCGCTTGCTGAGCTGCACGGGTCGGGATTTGTAGTAGTCGCCCCCGCTGGACTTCTTCTGCGGTAGTTCGGCGATGCGCCGGCGCTCAATGGCGGCTTCGGCGCGGTATCGGTCCCAATCCATGTAGCCAAGATCCAGAAAGCGACCGAGTACCACCAGTGTCGATACTCGAAAGTGTTTGGCCAGTTCTTCGAGCTGTTGGGGCCTTTGGTGCGTGCTGGTGCTGTGGAATGCTTGATGGAATTCGTCTTCGGGCACAAGTAGCTCGGCGGCGACGCTGTTGCACCAGCGCTCTACTGCGATATCTCTGACCGACTCCCTGTCGAGGCTTGAGATTCCTTCGGTGGCCAACATGATGTGAGCCAGTTCGTGAGCCAGAGTGAAGATTTGGGCACTCTTGGCGTCCCGCCCGTTGACGAAGACTAGGGCATCGCCCCGGTCAATCAGGGCGAAGCCTCGGAACTCGTCGACATCAAGCGACCGCTGTGTGTTGGCCCCGACCACTCCGCTGATGACCACCAGCACACCCAGGTTTTCGGTTCTGTCCCGTAGCTCACTGAGGGCGTTGGTCCAACTGCCGCTGCTTCGTCTGACCTCGGCGGTCCAGCCAAGGCGTTCGGCCAGGTTGGCTGCTGCTTCCTGGGGTGGGGTGTCGAGTGTGGCGCTTCCGGTGATGGTTGGTGGCGGCTCACCAATGAGTTGTCGATGGGAACGCCACCATTCGAGCCGGTCCTGGCAGGAGTAGATGACGTCCAAGAGGTTGGCCGAGAGCTTGGCTTCGGTCTTGCCGTCGACCTGTCGAAAGTCCGGTATTGGTGGTCCCTCTTGGGGTGGCTCGTCGAGCAGCAGGTAGCCGAAAGGTGTGTAGGTGCGCTTGGCGAAGGCTTGAAGCTGTTTGTAGGTGGGCTGTCTGGTGCCGTCGAGCCAAGCGTCGAA
>JAHDFR010000200.1:3547-6606 GCA_020628065.1 Acidimicrobiales bacterium | reverse complement strand
GTTTGGCACCTGGGAACTTCGAGGCCATGCCGCCACCAAGGCGGTAACAGCGGCACTGGCCGCCGGGTACCGCCATCTGGACACGGCGTCGATGTACGGCAACGAGTCCCAAGTGGGTCAGGCGGTGACCGCCAGCGGGGTGAACCGCAGCGAACTGTTCGTCACCACCAAGATCTGGAATGACGACCACGGCTTTGATCGCAGCCGCCGGGCCGTGGAACAAAGCGGCAGACGGCTCGACGGCCAGAACGCTCCGAACCCCATCGACCTGGTGTTGATCCACTGGCCGGGCGGTTCGGACCGTCTCGATACGTGGCGTCAGTTGGAAGCCCTGCTGGCTGAGGGGGCGGTGCGGGCCATCGGCGTTTCCAACTACTCGGTCGCCGATCTCGAGCAACTTGCCGAGATTTCGTCGATCACGCCAATGGTCAATCAGATCGAGTTCAACCCGCTGGTTTACCGCCGTGAGCTACCGACGCTTGACTACTGCCGGACGGCCGGCATTCAGGTGACGGCCTGGCGGCCGCTGTTCAAAGGTCGCGGATTGGATCACCCGCTCATCACCGAGATCGCCGGGCGCCTGGACCGCACCGCCGCTCAAGTGCTGCTGCGATGGTCCATACAGCATGGCGTGGTACCGCTACCGAAATCATCGTCGGCCGGTCGGATGGCGGAGAACCTGGCGGTGTTTGACTTCGAGCTGTCAACCGAAGACATGGAATCACTGAACACGCTTGGGGAGTTGTAACAACTATGTCCACCGCTCGCCCCATTGATGATCCCGACCTGCTGCCGTTCCTACCGTTCATCTATTTGGCCTGGTCCGACGGCGAACTACGGGAAACCGAGATTGTCTCCATTTGCGACGAGATGTCGGCGACAGGGCTCGATCAGGACTGTCGGCTGGCATTCGACGGGTGGCTCAACCCGACCGATCCGCCATCACCCAACGAGCTGGCCACCGTCCTCGACCTGATCAGAGACTCGGTCGCCCCCATCGACGGGGTGGAGTCGCTCGACATCGGAGCGTTCGCCGAGCAGCTGGCCGCCACCGGCCGACAGGAGAACGAGCTCACCGCAAGCGAGCGGGAGGCCGTCCGCCTACTTGGCCGTCGGCTCGGACTCGAAGGCAGTGAACCGACCCGGGCGGTTACCGGACGAGCTTTACCACAAGCCCCGGCTGGCACCGAGCCCACTCTGGATGTACCGAGGTTGGACGTCGACGCGCTCGTCGCCCTACGGGACGGCCCCCGACAAGAGGTTCGCCAACAAGTTCGAGCCCTATTGTCTCAACCCGACTTCGCTCACGTCCACGGACTCCCGATGGACGAGCATCGGGCCCGGGTGCTGGCTCAGTGCCGTCGCCTGGCCGACGAAGGAATCGGCCGCTTAGGGTTTCCGGCGCAACATGGTGGAGCTGGAACCCAAAGCGACTTCCTGGGGGCCTTCTCGGTCATCGCCCACCACGACCTCAGCCTGCTGACAAAATTCGGGGTGCAGTTCGGGTTGTTCGGCGGGGCGCTGCTTCGCCTCGGCACCGAGCCTCATCACGCCGAGTTGTTGGAACCGATGATGTCGATGGCCCTGCCCGGCTGTTTCGCCATGACCGAAACCGACCACGGCTCCAACGTCCAAGCGCTGGAGACAACCGCCACCTTCGATCCAACCACCGACGAGTTTGTCGTTCACACCCCACATCTCGGTGCGGGCAAGGACTACATCGGCAACGCCGCCAACGACGGACATGCCGCTGTGGTGTTCGCCCAGCTGGTCACCGACGGGCGAGGCCACGGAGTACACGCCTTCGTGGTGCCAATTCGCTCCGCCGACGGCCGACCGATGCCCGGAGTCACCATCGAGGATGACGGCCCTAAAGCCGGACTGAACGGAGTGGACAACGGTCGTCTGTGGTTCGACCAGGTACGCATTCCCCGAACCAACCTGTTGGACCGCTTCGCCTCGGTTGCGGCCGACGGCACCTACGACTCCCCCATCCCCGGTGAAGGTAAACGCTTCTTCACCACCATCGGGACGCTGGTGGGCGGCCGCATCGGTGTAGGCACGGCATCCGTCTCAGCAGCCGAGACAGCACTGGCCATCGCCGTGAGATACGGCCTCCGACGCCGCCAGTTCGGCCCCGGCGGCCCGCATGAGCCGGAAACGGTTCTGTTGGACTATCCCCAGCATCAGCGTCGACTCATGCCGCTGCTGGCCACCACTTGGGCCTACCGGTTCGCCTTGGAGCAGCTAGCCGACGATTACAACGGTGAACGGTTGGAGTCCCGAGTGTTGGAAGGCCAGGCCGCCGGGTTGAAGACGTGGGCCAGTTGGCACGCCAACCGAACCATCCAGGAGTGCCGTGAGGCCTGCGGTGGCGCCGGCTATCTGGCCGAGAACCGCCTCGGTCCACTCAAGGCCGATGCCGACATTTTTCAGACCTATGAGGGCGACAACACGGTGCTGGCCCAGCTGGTGGCCCGAGGTCTGCTGACCAACTACGCCCAACAATTCAACGACCTCGGCCTGCTTGGAACCGTCAGGTTCCTGGCCGGTCGGGCGGTGGAGACGGTTCGAGAGGCCAACCCGATCGTCGTCGGTGGTGCCGACGAGGAACTGCTCCGAGACGCCGAGAACTACCTTGACCTGTTCCGGTGGCGTCAGGAACATCTGGTGGCCGCGCTGGCCGCCCGGCTACGCAAACGCATCAGCGCTGGAGCCGACTCGGCGGTTGCCTTCGGCGAAGTGCAGGATCACGCCATCGAAGCGGCACGAGCCTACGTCGACCACCTGGTGGTGGAGCGGTTCGTGACCGTGGTTGACGGCATGGCCGAAGGTCCGGAGCGTGACGCCGTTCGTCTGCTGTGCGACTTGCACGCCCTGTCCGTGCTTGAAGCGGACCGGGCCTGGTTTATGGAACATGGCAAGCTGTCAGCCGCCGCCTCCAAACAGCTACGCAAGCTGGTGTCGGCGCTGTGCGCCGAAGCCCGACTGGTCGCCCGCCCGATGGTCGAAGCCTTCGCCATTCCCGACGAGGTGCTGGGTGCTGACAAGCTGATCGG
>JAHDFR010000200.1:0-3447 GCA_020628065.1 Acidimicrobiales bacterium | reverse complement strand
GCATCGGCCGCCTCGGCCGGCCTGCTGGGCAATATCTAGGCCGGCGGGCAACCGCCAAGCGCGAAGAGCTCCCGGGCCAAGTGTCCGGGAGCTCTTTGGCGTCCAGAGTGACGCAGCAGTCTTACACAGCGGCTTATACAGCCGAGGCGTTGCCTTGCGCCTGTGCAGCCCGATAGCTGAACCAGGCACACACTGCTCCGACGAGGCCGAGCGCCCCGATCATTACCGCTGACGCGGTGTTGGCCGGCGTTTCCGCCAGTGCTTCCAACATGTCGCTCAGTTCCCGGAACACTCCGGCGACGAAGATGACGGTGTAGGCCATGGGATTGCGGGTCAACAGGGCGATGATGGCGCCAATAGCGATACCCAACTCCCGGCCGCCCCAGCCGACGGTCTGAGTTTCCATCATCCCGTTGTCCAGCAGCGCCGGGATACCCAGAATCACGCCGAAGCCGATGACGACCAGCAGGTACAGGGTCACCCAGATCGGAACTCCGGGCGCTTTCACTCGTTCATTGATAAAGCTCATCAGGCCGCCGTCTCCTCGAAGGCGGTGATGATGCCGGGCATGACGGCGATCTGGCCTTCCATGGTGATGGCGGTGCAGACCGTCTTGGCCTCCAGGTTGACGGTCATGCTGGCGATGCCTCGTTGGGCATCGTTCCAGACAATGAAGTAGGTGTCAGGGGCCACGTGCTTTACCGTCACCTGCTCAATGAGGTTCTCACCACCGAACTCGGTGTGGCGGTCGGCGCCCTTGAACACATTGGTGACGGCGAGGCCGGCATCGTAGGTGTAACTCAGTGAGCGACCATCGAAGACGGCCAGGGCCTCGGCATCAGTTTGCATTTTTACCAACTCCTCGTGTTGGTTACGGCTCGGCATGACGATCGCCGAACAACATTGAACAACATATAGTTGCTTACGCTACATGTTGTTGTCTTAAAGCACAATCAGGTCTCCGGGCGACTGAACCCGCTCGCACACGGCATGTACAGTCGCCGACGTGATCTGGTTCAACCTCGCCTGCGCACTATGCGCCCTCCTGGGCCTGGCCCTGCTGCGGCGGACCCGAAGCCGCTTCCGGACCTGTGGGCTAAGCCGGCGCACCCTGCTCACCGGGAGTTCCGGGCTGCTGCTTCTGGGTTTCAGTCTGTTGCCGTTGGTGTGGCTGGTGGCGAGTATCCGAGGCGACAGTTCCCCCCGATCAGAACAGCTCACGGCCAACATTGCCTATGACCGTGAGTCGACCGAGCGGGCCGTGATCCACTGGGCCACCGTCGACTTGGCCTCTCTCGGGTCCTGTCTGGAATTCAACGCCACACAGCCCGACGGCGAAGGACTCGTCGATGCCTCAACCGGGACCGAATACGGTGCCCGCACCGGTTCCGATCTGGCTGTCAACGTGGCCTTCTACTACCCAATTCGGGAGTACCCGCACTGGTCCAGCTACCCCACCTCCGGTGACCCCATCACCGCCATCGGCCATGTCGTGGTCAGCGGTCGGCGATATGGGATCGAGTCGGAATGGCGCCAGTACCTGATGTTGGACGCCAATGCCGGCACGGCTGTGATTGGCTCGCTGCCGGACGGCGATCTCCCGATCAGCCTGCACGCTCTACCCGGGCGCGAAGTGATCCTTGAGGCCGGAACCATCGTCCTCGAACCCGACACCGGCACCGACCGCTACCCCCGCACCGTCGTCGGGATCGACCAGGACGCCGGTAGCCTCGTGCTGGCCGTGGTGGACGGCAAACAGTTCGGCTATTCGAGCGGACTCTCTTTGGGCGCTGTCGGCCGACTAATGCTGGAACGCGGTGTTGAAGACGCCATCGAATTCGACGGTGGTGGTTCGGCCACTATGGTCGGCCGAGTCGACGGCACCCTCGAGCTGCTCAGCCGCCCAAGCCACACCCGAATTCCCGGTCGGGAGCGGCCGGTGGCCACATTCTTCGGCCTGATCGACAACTGTTGACTCTCGATCAAGCCGGCCGGCGGATGTTACCCAGCCGCGCTCGGCCTGCCAGACTCGACATTCGTGGAGTTGATAATCATCAGACACGGTGAACCAGTGGTTGAAGCCGATCTGGTGGATCCAGCACTCACCCCGTTGGGCCACCGCCAGGCCAAAGCAACTGCCGACTACCTAGCCGATGCCAAAATCGACGCCATGTACGTCAGCCCTCAACAACGGGCCCGCCAAACCATTGAGCCACTGGCCGCACGCCACCAGATCGAACCTGTTGTCGACGCCCGCATAGCCGAATACGACTACGAAACCGGAGCCTACGTTCCCACCTGGTTACGCGAAGGTATGACCCGGGAGGAGACAACCGCCAAGTTCCTGGAAGACATGGGCCCGCCATTCCAATCCCGGGTGACCGACGGCTTCAACGACATCATCACCAATAACCCCGGGCGAACCGTCGCCGTGGTATGCCACGCCGGGGTCATCGGCACAATGATGCAGGACCTGCTACGGACCTCGGCCTGGATGCTGGCCCACCACGCCTCCATCACCAGGATTGCCGCCAACCGCAAGGGCACCCGTAGTCTCGTCACGTTCAACGAGCACAGCTGGGTCCCGACGGAGTAGCCAATGGCCACAATCGCACAGCGCCCCGACGCCGCTGCTGCTGGACGCGCCCCGTACTTCGCCTTGGCGGTGGTGGTGTTTGTTTGGGGGGCCGGTCCGGTGTGGGCCAAGCTGGTCACTGCTCCTCCGCTGGTGGCCGCTCCCCTCCGGTTCCTGATCTCTGCGCCTCTCATTCTGGCCGCCACCGCCCTACGAGGCCGCCCGTTGGGGATCGCCATGCTTCGACGCACTGCGCTGGCCGGAATGGCGTTCGGTATCAACATGATCTTCGTGTTCGCCACGTTGCAGGAGTCGACGGTGGCGGTGCTGACCGTTGGCATCGCCCTACAGCCGGCCCTGTTGTTGGTAATCGTCGGCCCCATCTTCGACGAACGACCAACCGCTCGCCATGTGGCCTGGACGTTGGTCGGCGTGGTCGGAGCGGCGCTGGTCATCTTGGGGGCCGGTGCGGAACTCCGATCGTCAGTTCTCGGGGTGGTGCTGGCATTCTCGGCCATGGTGATGTTCTCGGCCTACTTTGTGCTCACCCGACTGGCCCGCTCCACTACCGACGTCGATCCGTTGGAATGGATGGCCGGGATCACCATCTGGGCCTGCATTATCACGGTGGCCCCGGCTCTGGTGGCCGCCGGGCGGACCGACTGGGCTGCGATTGACCGGGTTGATCTGTGGTGGTTGACAGTCATGTCGTTGACCACCGGCCTGTTGGGCCATGTGCTCATGAGCTGGGTGCACGGCTATCTAGAGGCTGCCCGATCATCACTGTTCCTGCTGTTGATGAACGCCGTGGCCGTCGGCCTGGCCTGGCCGGTACACGACGAGCCCATAACGGCGCTGCAGGCTCTAGGTGG
>JAHDFR010000422.1 GCA_020628065.1 Acidimicrobiales bacterium | reverse complement strand
AGTTGGTGGCCTGGGCTGACGCCCGGCACGCCAAGATGGTCGACGGTCGGCCCGGTGGTCGGGTCAAGATCCGGTTGGTCAAAGGTGCAAACCTGGCCATGGAACGAGTCGACGCCGCCATGCACGGCTGGGAGCTGGCCCCGTACCACTCGAAGGCCGAGACCGACGCCAACTACAAACGCTGCCTCGACTGGTTGTTCACCCCCGAGCGGATGGCCGCCATCGAAGTCGGGGTGGCCAGCCACAATCTCTTTGACTCGGTTTTTGCTCAACAGCTGGCCGCCGCCCGTGGAGTGTCGGACCGGGTGTCATTGGAGATGCTGGAGGGGATGGCCTCAGCACTGGCCAGGGTCGCACTGGGCGAAACCGGTGATCTGCTGCTGTACACCCCGGCGGTGAAAGCCACCGACTTCGACGTGGCCATCAGCTACCTGTTCCGCCGACTGGAAGAGAACGCCTCGGACGAGAACTTCATCCGCCACCTGTTTGACCTTGAGCCCGGCAGCAAACGATTCAACATCGAAGCCGACAAGTTCCTCACCGCAGTACGACAGCGTTGGTCAACACCGGTTGGCCCCAACCGGCAACAGAATCGGTTGGTCGAGCCGACGCCGGTAGACCCCGATAGCCCTGACTATCGGTTCACCAATGAGCCCGACACCGATCCGGCGCTGCCGGCCAATCGGCGGTGGGCGGAGGGGCTGCTGAAACAGGCTGCGACCCCTCAAGAGCCGACAACCCCGGTCACCGGCGACGCCGCCGTAGTCGATGACGCGGTGGAACGAGCCCGAGCGGCCAGCGAAGCATGGCTGGCCGTCGACCCGGCCGAGCGGCGCAGAACACTGCACCGGGTGGCCGACGAAATGATCCGTCGGCGAGGGGACTTCATCGCCGCCGCCATGTTCGAAGGCAACAAGACACTGGCACAGGCCGATTCTGAAGTGTCCGAAGCCATCGACTTCGCCCGCTACTACGCCGACCACATCCCTGATCTCAATACCCGCCTCGGCGGGTTGGAACACAGTCGGTATCAACACGGTCGGTATCAACACAGTCGGTATCAACACAGTGCCGTGTTCCAGCCGTT
>JAHDFR010000421.1 GCA_020628065.1 Acidimicrobiales bacterium | reverse complement strand
CTCGGACGGTTACCGCACCCCCGGCATCTAGCAGGGATGGCCGGGACGGCCGATCCCAACACCTACCATCGATGCGTGCCTGCGTTGGTCTTGCTGAATGGGATGCCGGCTGCCGGTAAGTCGACCGTGGCCTACCGGCTTGTTCAGCGACGGCCCATGGCTCTCAACCTGGACATAGACATCATCCGTCATCAAATCGGCAGCTGGCTGAGTCGCCCTACAGAGGCAGGGCTGGCGGCCAGAGCCATGGCTCGAGCCATGGCCGAAGTTCACCTGTCCGGCGGGTCCGATGTTGTGGTGCCCCAGTTCCTCGGTCGGCCGGGTTTCATCGAACAACTCAAGGAAGTGGCCGGCGCAGCTGATGCGCCATTCCATCACATTCTGTTGGACGTCCCGCTTGACCAGGCGGCCCAGGTCTTCGAGCGGCGACAGGAAGCCGCCAGCAATCCAATTCACGCCGACGCCGCCCGCCTGCTTAAAGCCAACGGTCGCCAGCCACCGCTACGCAACTCGCTGACCCGCTATCACGAGCTGCTACAAAATCTGGCCGACACCCATCCGCCGGATAGGACGGTGGCCGTGGTCGACGGCGACATCGACGGCACGTTCGACCGGGTTGTCAAAGCGCTGCGGGAACTGGGGCTGACCTGGACAGCGGGGCCATAAGCCAACAAAGCGACGACGACGGAACTGATATCTTCGTTCCGTGGAACGCCATGTCAACCACCGGGGCTGGATTGTGGTTTCCAGTGTCCCCTCATCTGACGGTGGCTACTGCGTCGACTTCTACCAGCACCCCGACGGAGGCTTCGGCTTCGAGCACTTCCGCTCCGACCCGGAAGACATGGGTCGTTGGACCGCACTAGGCGGATCGGGCTTGCGCCGGTTTGAGACGATGAGGGCGACGGTCGCCGAGGCGGCCGAAGCAGTAGAGTGGTTTTCCGCTGAGATGTTCGACCAAACCGATAGTGGAAACACCACCGCTGACAACCGCAAAGTGAACCTTGCCGCTCGGAGCTTGACTGCCTTCGCAGTTGTCGCCGTAGTGGCCTTTCTGTGGTCCGGCGACTGGGGAGCCGGGGTGGAGCCG
>JAHDFR010000199.1 GCA_020628065.1 Acidimicrobiales bacterium | reverse complement strand
ACCGCCTCGCACCGGGTCGGAGTCGCCGGCGTACGGGTGGTTGTTCGCAACCTCGACGACAACACCTACTTCAACGGCGATAGCTGGCAGAGCCAGTTCATCAGGATCGACGTACCGGTGCACGACATTGGCGCCACCGAGACCCGCTGGAGCTACTCGGTTCCCGCCGATGAACTGAAGCCGGGCAGCTACCGGGCCCGGGCCTTCGCCTACAGCGTCGAAGGAAACGGCGATGGGTTCGGCGGTGATTGGAACGAGTTCACCTACCTCGGCCGGTTCAACCCGGAACTCTACGACACGGAGATAACGGCACCGGCCGACGGACAGACGGTAACGGTCGGAGCACTCTCGATTACCGGAGTTGCCCGATCAACCGAAGGTGTCGCATCGGTGCGGGTGGTGGTGCGAAATCGTGACACGAATCAGTACTGGAACGCCGTCGACGAGCGATGGCAGACGTCGTTCATCACGGTCCAGCCGGACCTGAAACACACCGACGGCAGGACCCGGGCGGCGTTCGCCGTCAACGTGCCGGCCGATCATGTGGCGCCAGGCATCTACTTCTCAAGAGCCTGGCTCCGAACCGACGCCGGCAACGGCGATCCGATCGGACGCGGCCGCACAACATTCACCGTCGAGCCCACATCGGTACGGCCGTCAACCACGGTGGCGCCGGGCACAACCTCGGCTCCGCCCACCACGGCTGAGACAACCACAACCACGGTCGAGGTGACGACCACGGTACAACAGCCGACAACCACCACGACCACAACGAGTACCACCACTACGTCCAGCACGTCCGAGCCGACCACGACCACCACGTCAACAACGACAGCACCGGAATCCACCACGACCACTACCGGCGGGTCGGGCACCCGCCGACCCCACGCTCAGGGGAACGTTGATTGGGAGCTCGTCGCTTCCGACGACTTCAACGGCAGCACCCTCGACGACAACATGTGGGAGTACGGATGGTGGCGACTGTCCGACGGCAACAAGTACGACCGACCGGTGAACGGCAACGAGACCGCCTGCTACCACACCGACCAGGTGACCCTGAGCGGCGGCAAGCTCAGCCTTTCAATGCGGCCGACAACCGCCGCCGAGGATGCGTCGGGAGTCTGTCAGAAGAAGGACGGGTCGCAGGCCTACTTCGTCTCCGGCTACGCAACCACGCGGAACAGGTTCAAAATTCAGCCCGGCACCTATATCGAAACCCGCATGTACATGCCGGGGGAGGGCAATGTGCTCTACAACTGGCCGGCCTTCTGGACCTCCGACATCGACAAAGCCTCCGGCTCCCGCTGGCCTCACAGCGGCGAGTTTGATGTGGCCGAAATTCTCAAAGGCCAGCCGTGCGCCAACTATCACTACGCAACCTCGCAGGGTGGCACTCACCAACAAACCGGTAAACGGTGCTCGACGGTCTTAGCCAACAGCTGGGTGATCGTCGGCATGAAATGGAACTACGACGGGACCGTCGAGTTTTACCACGACGGCAAGCGGGTGCAGGACCGTGGCGACGGCGGCGACTGGACGCTGGACACTCCCGCCTTGGCCGGTGCCTTTGCCCTCGACTACTCACACAACATCTCGCTACAGCATGGCATGCACCATCCTTCACACCCGGGCTACAAGGAGCCGACGGCCGAGAGTCCGCTGACGGTCAAGTTCGACTACGTGGACGTCTACCGGCTGTGACATCGAACTGTCGAACTTCTCCCAGCGCGACCTCGGGTTCCTGTAGGGAAACGTCAGTTGCGGGGTGACACCGATGACCAGTCGCCGGGCGGGTCTTCGCCGACCCGGCCGTCGATTGACTCTCGGAGCAGGTCGGCGTGGCCGACGTGGCGGCCGTACTCTTCCAGCACGTCGAACAGCAGCCGGCGAACGCTGGCGTACCGGCCATCTCCTGCCGACAGTGCCGAGTCCTGGTCCAGACCACCGGCGGTGATCGCAGCGTTGAACCGGGCCTGGGCCCGAGCGACCGCACCGTCGTACAGCCGGTAGAGCTCATCGGGTTCATCGTCGGCCGCCGTCGTAAACTCCGGATCGTCGTCAGAGACTTTTCCCTCCCACAGCTCGCCGATCGGTGAGCCGTCCAAACGAACAGTGGAGGCTTCGTCCTCAACCCGAGCGAGGTGTTTGAGCAGGCCACCTATCGTCAGCTCGGACGAGCTGATGCGATGATTCAGGCCGTCCGAGTCAAGATCGTCGGCCTTCCACCGAAACGTCATCCGCAGCCGGTTCAACGATCCAAGCAGATGATCGGCCTCGGTGCCGGCCAACGGTGGTTGCCAGTCCCGTGTGTTGTACGTCATTCGCCCGAGCCTAGTCGCGCCGCATCCCTCGGCTTGTCGGGTTGAGCTCAACACGCCGACCGCTATACGTCCGCCAGTAGCAGCTCGCTCATCTCTTCCAGTTCACGCTTTGTGCTGGCCGGGCCGCCGGCGGTCCGCCAGATGTATTCGCCGATCAGGGCGCGATACATCAGTCGGGCGCGGCGTTCGGCTTTGGCCCGCGCCATGCCGGCGTCTCGTAGCAACCTGACGACGTAGTCAATCCGGCGATGGTCCACACGGGCCACCGCCGCCGCTACTTCAGTATCGGTGGCGGCCCAGGCTCGAATGCCGGTTTCGATACCGTCGCTGAACGGGTCGCTGGCAAAGGTGCGAACCGCCAGCGCCCGGAGGCGAGACGTCGGGTCAGCCTGAGCTTCGTCCACCTCATCAATGATCTGGCTGGTACCCAGACGTTCCCATTCGGCCAGCATGGCCAGGTGCAGTTCCCGTCGGTTCTTGAAGTGGTGGTAAAAGCTGCCTTTCGTCACCCCGAGTTGCTCGGCCAGTGGTTCGACTCGCAGGGCATCGATACCTCCGGCGGTCAAGGCTTCGAATGCCCCGGTGATCCACTGCTGGCGTGACAGTCGTCGCATAACTCTTCCAACCATACGCCACCGTACGTTAGGATCACACCATACGGAACCGTATGGAACGGCCCGTAACGAAAGGCATTGCACCGTGGCTATCGAACACATCATCGTGGCAACCTGTCTCGCCCTGCTCGGCGTCGCCCACTCAATACTGGGGGAGAGCGGCATCATCAAACCGTTGTTGGCCGCCGAGTGGACCATCGAAACACCTCGCTGGGCCACCGAACGCATTCTGCGGTTCGCCTGGCATCTCACCTCCATCACCTGGCTGGCCATCGCTGCTGCTGTGATCGGGGCTGACCTGCTCATCGCCTTGGGTCTCATGTCACTGGTCAGCGCCGCCATCATCTTTGTGATGTTGCGAGGCCACCTGGCGTGGCCCATCTTCCTGCTGGCCGGTCTAGCCGCCTTCCGTGACACCGGTGCACTCTCCGACTCGACCCTGGCCGCAACCTCGACAGCAACAGTTGCCGTGCTGGCCGCCGCCGGGCTGCTTCATGTCTATTGGGCTCTCGGTGGCCGATGGCAGCTCGACAAGGTGATGCCCACCAGCGGAGAGGAAGCAGTCAACGGCAACCGACATGACCACAGTTGCTCCGATTTCCGGCCTGGACCGCTCCTCACCATGGTGGTTGCGTTCCTGCTGTTTGCGTTCGCTGCTCTGGTCGCCATGACAGCCGCTGGCACCGGCCCCGACGCCGTCCGTTGGTTGACCGGGATAGGCGTTGCCACCCTGGCTCTACGAGCGATCGGTGACGCCAGAGTCGCCGGGTTCACCAAGACAGTCCGCCACACCGAGTTCGCCCGGGCCGACGATGCGGTGTTCACCCCACTAGTCGTCTTCCTGGCACTGGGGGCAAGCGGCGCATTGCTCCTGTAGCTGAAGGTCAACGCCAATCGTCTGGCTCCAATCGTCCGGCGGCCAATCGACCAGTCGCCGATCGTTTGGCCGGTGGCTGTAGCTTGGACCGGTGCAATCACCGATACGGGTCGTCGCCCTTCTCCGACCGAAGGTGCGAGTCGCCGTTGTCGTGTCGGTCGTCGTTACGACCTTCGTATTTTCTGCCACTCCGTTCCTTATCAATCTCGTATCAGACGAGTACGGGTTCGGACTCACCGCCACGGCGTTGGTCAGCACAGCTCAGCTCTTTGGGTTTGCAGTCGGGTCTTTCGGCGCCGGTCGCCGCCTCACCCCGAGCAGAATGGTGTTTGTCGCCGCATCGATCCTTCTGGCCGTGGCCAATGCCCTTTCGGCGTTCGTGCCACCGTTCGCAGTGCTGGTGGTGCTGCGGTTCGCCGCCGGAATTGGTATGGGTGTCGCCAGCTGGCTTGGTTGGTCGCTGGTGATGGGCCACACCAAACGCACGGCCGAAATGTCCATGCTGGGACCGCTCGCCGGCATCATGGCCAGCCCTCTTCTGGCTCCACTGGCTGGACTTGGCCTCGGCTACGTCTACGGCTTCCTCGCTGCTCTGGCTGTCGTTCAAACGGTCACGCCGCTCGTGGCCGCCCGCACGCTGGACAACCTGCCTGTATCCAATGGGGCCGACGCCGAGATCGCAGGCGGAAGCGACAGCAATGGCCCGACCGAGTCGCCCACACCGCCGGCTCGTCAAGCGGTGATCATCCTCGTCGCACTCGGCGTGTTCACCGCCGGAGGTTCGTCGGTGTTTGTGTTCACTGCGCTGGTAGGTACCGAGCTGGGTGTCTCGCTGGGAGCTCTTTCCCTTGCTTACAGTGCCAACGCCATTGTCGGGGTTTTGGGGGCTCGCTGGCCGTTCAACCGCGGTCCTGCTGGCGCAGGTGTTGTAGGCACCGGAGTTGTTGCCATCGCCACGTTGAGTTTCGGATCACGTGAGCTGCTGTTGGTCGGGATCGTCATATGGGGGCTGTTGTTCTGGATCGGGTTACCGGCTGCCCTCAACCTCCTTGCCGAGCGATCTCGGTTTCCCGAGGAACGGGCTGGCGACGCCCAGGCCATCATGGCTTTCGGGCGGGTGATCGGTCCGTTTGTGGGCGGTGTGGTCCTCGACCTTGGTGGGCCTCGGCCCTTGGGTGTGATCGGCGGTATAGCCATCGTGGGTGCTGGACTCACCATTTTTCGTGTGAGCTGTTCACCAAACGCCGTCGACACTTTTTCGTTTCGCCCGACTGACTGATTTGCTTTGGCGGCACTCAGAGCGATGTCGAACAAGTTTGCTGCTAGCTGGATCGCATGACAGAAACGACCAGACCCCTGACGAGCGTTACGGGTGACCGAAGGCTTTCAACACTCGCTTGAGTGATCGCAGGCCGAACTCGGCGCTGGAACCCACCAAGAATATGAAGGCCGCCAGCAGCGTCGCGCTGGTTCCTCCGATGGAGACGGCGAACCCGGCAACCAGCATTGCCAGACCGGTCAACCCGGCAACCATCGACAGTACCTTCCACGGAAGAGCCCGTGTCAACGTTCCGAACGCTCGGCCCCAGCAGTAGCCGGCCACCGCCGTTGTCGCCAGCGCCCCCAGGGTCAACACCAACGCCTCGGGTTGGTCGAACCACCACACCCAGACGGCGAGGGCGACCACGGCGGCGCACCAGCCGAGTGGCAGTGCCACCCGGGCCAGCCACTGGCGGGGGTTCTCGGGGAACGTTAACGTCAGGCTGCTTTTCATCAGCCGACCCAGTGCCACTCGCCCTGGCTTGACCTTGGTACCCGACAACGCCAACGCTTTGCCCAGCACCCCTGAACCCTGGTTGAACACCTGGGACTTGGTTCGTGTTCGACTGTCGGTGGCGGAAAGATCCACCGACCACGGGCTTTGGTCGGCGGCGACCACACCATCCATCTTGGTTGCATTGGCGGCCACGCCAACCAGAGTGGCGCCGTTAGCCGATGCGGCCGAGGTTGCACTGTTCTGGTCGGTCAGATCGATATCGGGTTGGTGAAGTAGGGCGAACAGAGCGTCGATGGCCGCATCCCGATCGTCGGTTGACGCCCCGGCGAGGCATGCCCGGTTGAGGCTGTCGATCGCACTCAGATGCAGCACCGATTCGTTGTTGTCGTTGCACTCCAGTAGCGCTCCGAGCGGGCCGTGCCCGCCGGCCCTACCGTTGTTGCCCTGGCGCATCTGAACTTCCTCGTTCAGCAGCTCTTCGAATTGGGCCCGGTGCAGACGTTGCACCCGTTGTTGAACTTCGGTTTCGGTGCTTCCGGATCCAGCCAGGATCCGTCGCACCAGTATTTCGGCGGCGTCGAATCGGCCCCAGGTGATGTCGTTGAGACGCCAGTTGGCGTCTATAAAGCCGCCGAAGTGGGCCAGAGCGTTGCCCCCCAGTTTGCGTCGCCTGCCCTCCGAGCGGTTCTCGTCCACCAGTACGGTGGCGTCGGTCGGGCTGACTCGGAACGCTTCGATGGTTTCCATGTTGGTTCCGGCCGACTCCTGCAACGGCTGGATCAGTTGGTCGTAGTCGCCGTAATTGAGCCAGGCGTCTGTGAGACGGGTTTTCATTTCGGTTTCGAGGTTGCAGTTGACGATGATCTCTCTGCCACCGTCGCTGGCCAGCTTGAGTGGCCCGGCCAGCCGGGTGATGGCCCGCTCGATGACCTCGTTGAACGCCGGTGAGGCGATGAACTCTTTCAGCATCGGTACCGGTGAGCCGTGGAAGTCGGGTGGGAGCTGATCCCGCCGCCGTTCGTCGACCACCCGGTACAGCTCGTCGTACAGATAGTTGATGTCTTGGCGGATCCG
>JAHDFR010000198.1 GCA_020628065.1 Acidimicrobiales bacterium | reverse complement strand
CGGTCCAACTCGTCCGGCAACGTGATGGTCACCGCTTTCATAGTGTCAATCATACCACAGGTATACATATGAGCTGTGACACTGACTACGTATTCGCGTGGAACCCGGGCAACGCCTAGTCGCAGCCGAAGAAGCCGTCTGATAGGAAAGGCTCGTTGGTTGTCGCACTCGAAGTTGTGTCTTCTGCTGAGGCCAAGCGGGCTACCTCGTCAGCTGTTTCCCAAACAGCCTCAGACCAGCCGATTGATCCAGCGAGTTCATTGAGTATGGCCCAGCTCTTGGTTGAGAGAATGGCATCAATCGCCTGCCGGCGAGCCGTTTGGTCGCCGTTTGCGTCGGCTTGCTGAAGCTGGTGAGTCCAGGCGCAGACGATTGAACGAGTGGTTGCGATAATCAGATCGTCGTGCTGCCAGGCTGGTGAACCGTTGTTGAGTTGGTCCACTAGTGACTGGATGTTTAGCCCGTCGGGGAGCGGTATGTCTGAGGTCATCTGAGTCAATGCGTCAGACAGATCGTCTGGACCATAGAGATCATCCGGTAGTGCCGAGTACCAGAGATCCGACTCTGCTATCACAATAGAGTCGACAAATTCGAGGAACTCGGCCCGGGTGCTGAAGTGTGCAGCGTCAATCTCCCAGAGCCAGAAGTCCCGGACGACGCTTAAGCGATAGCGCCCCTCTCCACCCTCTGAGCCATATAACTCTGAGTAGTCGATGATGTGCGCAGCCTCGTCGTTGATCATGATCGGCTCGTACTCGCCTGGGTCAAAGCGCTTGGCCTGGAGGGTGTATTCTCCGCCAGGATAGAGATTGATCTCCGTTCCGCCCTCACTGGCGTGACCGAATGAGTACGTCGCTGATGCACCCATCGCCGACAAGAGATCCATGTCAGCTGGCACAAGCCGCCCTATTGGTTGCTGAAGGGGATTCTCAGTAGATGTTGAGGTGGCAATCGCGGCGAGTGCCGCGTCGACAACATCATCTTTGCTTACCTTCCAGCCGTGAATGGTGACTTGCCGGCCGCTGTCATCGGTGAAACCCAGCCAGTGTGTCTCACCGAATGCAACGTATGAACCCCGTCGACCGTCCAGGTTGACCGGAGTTTCAACCTGGAATCCGGTTCCAGAGCCCTCCGGAAACGTCATCAGCTCGATGACCGGGCCCTGCAGTCCGAGTTCCGGGTCGACCAGTATCGAACGTTGTTCGACGTCCGGCCCACCGAAACCTGCGTACTCTAAGGTCCAGTCGTGGCGGTCGACGGTCATCAACGGCGGACGGAAGGTATCGGCTGCCGCTTCAACCGATGTGGCTTGCTCACCGCCTACGGGTGTCGAGGTTGCCGTCGATTGGCCCGTTGTGGACGTTGCGGCTTCATCGATATTGCTTGTCGAGGTCGGGCGTTCACCGGCATCAACCGTTGCGCTTTCGGTCGAGATCGTAAACCATGCCCCGGTCGCCGCGAGGCCCACGACCGCGGCTGCTGCACTCAACCAACGCAGACGGTTGCTGGCCTTCCCCGGCCGGGTCGACTCGAATAAGGTACCGGCAATCACCGCTCGGTCCTCTTCGGTGAATTCGATGCCCGAAGGTCGAAGCCGGGCGAACTGTTCGATCTCATCCATGGTCGGTCACCTGTCGTCGAAGTTGGGTTCGGATGCGGTGGAGTCGGGAGGCCACAGTGCCCGGTGGTATACCCAAGATGGCGCCGACCTCGGTGTGGTTCTTTGCCTCCCAGGCGATCAGAACCAGCAGGTCCCGATCCTCCGGGTCGAGTAGTTCGACTGCGGCCAGCAGCTTTTCGACCCGGTGGTGGGCGTCAAGGCGCTCAATTGGCCGTTCGGACAGTTCCGGCTGCCGAGCGGCGACAGCTGCCTCAGTGTTGACCGACCCGGTGAGGCGGTTGAGTGCTCGAAGGCGACGCTGTTCGGTCCGCCAATGTCGTCGAATCAGATTGGTGGCTATGCCGTACAGCCACGACAGGGGAGTGCCGGCATCGCGGTCGAAGCGGTGGTGACCCTCGATGGCCGAGCGGAACACATCAGCAGTGACATCGCGGGCGTTCTCCTGACCAAGCCGGCGGGCGACGTACACAAAGATGGTTTCGCCGTGAGCCTCGTACCAGGCCGATACGGCAGCGATGGCGTTGCCTTCGAGTTCCACCGGTTCAGCACCTGCTGATACATCACCCATCTCAAGCGATTGTCCCATCACTACTACTTGCCCGGAGCGCGGACAGCATTCAAAAGAAGATGCCGCGAAGGTGGGCAGGTCGCCAGGCGGTCGACTATGAAGCCAGCCAGCTGATGAGGTTGAGCAGCACCGTCAGCACCACTGAAGCGATCAACATGCCCTTCCAAGGGAACCACACCTGCACCTTGCGCTGAGGCGTGCCGGGATCCCTGGCGTCAGCGGCGTCAACCAGATAGTCGTGTAACTTCTGTTCGGCCCGATGGGTTTGACGGGGGAACAGTCGGGGGATGGTGTTGAGCAGGATGGTCAGCACGATCGAGCCGATGATGGAGCTCCAGATAAATGAACTCATGTCTGTTGGACGGTTGAACCGGTCGAGGCGTCGCGATGGTTGTCTCGGTAACTACCCGAAAAGTAGGCCTATAAGGGTGGCGATGACACCGGCCAACATGATGCCCACCATTAAGAGCGCCACCACTTGGATTTTCCTTCGACCGGGTCGGGAGCTGAGCGGCTCGGTGTCGTCGTAGGCGGCGTAGGCCTGGTCGTCCTCGAAGGTCATGGTTGAAACTGTACTGTTGACACTTCGAGAAGCCGGACCGTGGTGGAGTCGGCCGATGCGTCGACCGCGGCTGACCACTGGACCCCCGCCGGAACAACGGCACTGTCGTCGGCGGCCAGCAGGTGGGCAAGCCCGTCCACGGTCAACGTGACGGTGCCGTCGAGCACGTAAAGAAACAGCAGATCTCCGTCGTGGACGGTTGCGTCCGATGCCGCGACGGTCCCGGTTGTTGCGGTTATGACTCGGACCGAACCGACACCGCCGGTGGCTTTGGCGATACCGGTGTCGTACACGTGCCATCCGGCCGGACTCCACGGTCCGGCCTCGCTGATGCTCGGTTCGGCATGAGCGGCGACAAAATGCACGAAGCGCTGACCGTTGTAGTCGCGGTCCGGAAGGTGTCGACCGGTGGGCAGCTCCATGTCGTGGTCGGCGTAGGTGTCGTGGCGGGCCGGGCAGCCGAGCTCCACCACCTGCATGTCGTCGAAGGTTTCCAGCACCCGATGGCGGATGCCTGGCGGCTGCAACACACAGTCGCCGGCTTCGAAACGAAACGGCTCGCCCTGATCCTCGTACACCAGCGTGGCCGCCCCCGAGCGGCAGAAGATGATCTGGAAGTGAATGTCGTGGTGGTGAACCCAGTCGGGCACCGGCCCGCTACCCGGCACCTTGATGTGGGAGGCGATAAACCTTCCTCCCTGCCGGTCGGGGATGAGATCCCGATACTGCATGCCGGCCCGGCCGGTGACCCAGGCTGCGGTGTCGGAGTGGCGCGAGACAACCAGCGCCGGCTGGAGCGGTGGAAGTGGCCGTCTCGGGCGCTCAGGTACGTAAAGGACGACAGTTCCGTTGGGTGCGGTTTCGGTGGTCTCGACGAGGTCCGGGTTCGAGGTGGTCAGCTCCAAAGAGGCCGAGCTGGACGCTGGGTCGGCGTAGCGATCCAAGACGACGGCCAAACCCTGTTGTGCCCCTGGACGCGACAAGGTCGCCCGGTCCGGATCGTCGGCAGGAGAGATGACGTCGATCCGGAAGCCGAGGCGACCAGTGAAGTAGTCGAGGGTTTGATCGAACGGTTCGGCGGCCAGGACGATCCGGGCTGTCGGGTGAGCGGCGTCGGGCACCGTTCGAGCGTACCGCTCGACCTTAGGTGTAGGCCAGGGTGAGACGGTTACGAGCGGCGGCTGGCCGGTTCCCGCCCGGGGAGATAGGGGGTGCCGGGGTTGTACATTCCCGGCTGGATGGGAAACTCTTCGACGTCGGTCCAGGTGCCGATGTCGTGTCGGCTGGACCGGACTTCGTCGATGCTGATGCGAAGAGTGCGAGTGGACATCGGATCGTCTTCGGCCGATGGGGTGACTTGACCGCGGCCGGTGATTTGCAGGACTCGTCCGGTGCTGAAGTCCACCGTCATGAATCCGATGCGGTCATCCAAGAGCACGTTGCCAAGGGTGTTGAACATGCCGTTGCCCGGATAGTCGGGGAGTGTGATGGTCTTGGCGTCCTCAACGGTCACAAACCCGGCAGGCCCTCCACGGTGGGTGGTTTCCACCCCTCGCTCGGCGTGGCGGGAAGCGATAAAGGTGGTGTCGGCCGCTCGCAGTTGAGTGATGTTGTCAGCACTCAATGCGTCGACCGCTGACGGTGTCGCACCGGTTACGTCGGTTCCTGACTGTTCCGGCGCTTCGTGGGTTCGCTTGAAGATGTAACGGTTGCAGACTCCGAAGTTGCGACTCATCCGGTACGTGATTGAGCCGTCGTCCTCAACCGTTCCGGAGCCGAGCGACTTGGCTCGCCTCCGCAACGACGGGTCGAAGTAGAGGACGCCCATCTGGCCGTTGTCGGCGATGTCGCTGAGTAGCGGATGATCGCCGGGAAGGCCGGGTCGGACTCGAACAGTGGTGTCGTTTTCAACGGCGAACAGCTGGCCGGCGGCCCCGAACAGCGGGGTGCTCCAGGGTCGCCCGTCGGCATCAATGCTGGCGGCCACACCAAAGGTTCGACCGTTGACAAACCGGACTTCCACCGGGTTGAGTTGGGGGCTGAACGGTTGGGTCATCACCGACTCGTAGGCCTCGGCGTCGATGCCGTCTTCTTCCTGCAGTTGTCTCTCACCGGAGTGGAAGTTGGTTTGTCTGCCCATTGGTCGGCCCCTCTGCGTCAGTGTGATCTAACCTGTCAAATGACTTCAACAGTTACGTGATTGTTGGAGATCTAATACCGGTGACTAACCGTTGAAATTCCCTTTACCGGAATACTTCTTGAACTGCGTGGATTCCATCTGTATGAAGCAATCGTCGAACCAGCTCTCGGAGAGGGAGATCTCATCGCCCGGCCCGGCGCTGGACAGCGACCGACCGTCGATAAACCTCATGAACACCAGCTGGCGTGAGGCCGACGGACCGGTCGACTGGTTACAGACCGACGACGGGGTGGGTCGCTTCGCCGCCGCTCACGGCTTTGAAGTGAAGACCGGCCAAACATCGTCCGTCCGGGCGACCTTGATCGAAACCCGACGGCTGTTGGTGCGCCTCTTCGACCCGGCCGGCGATCCTGCTTCTGACCGAGCCCTACAGTCGGAGATCAACCGGGTATTGACGGCCGCTCGGGTGTCATGGCGGTCCGACGGCGACGGCCGATGGTTACAGGTGTCGGCGCAGGCTCCGGCAGAGGGCCTTTCGGTTCAGGCCGTAGTCGACGCCCTTGATCTGCTTGAAGACAAGCCCGACCGGGTGCGTAGCTGCGATCACGACCTTTGCACCGTGTGGTTCGTGGACACCTCCAAGGCGGGCCGCCGACGCTGGTGTTCCATGGAACGTTGTGGCAATCGGGCCAAGGCCCGCCGCCACTATGAGCGAACAGCCAAGAGCGTGGGAACGGCCGAGGCCGGAAGTTGAGCCAACAGCGGCGCCTGGTCGGCTAAGCCGCCTACGCCGTTTACTCCATGCGACTTTCGGCCAGGGTTTCGGTAAGGCCGTCGGCCAGCCGCTGCGCCTTTCGCAGATGACCGATTGAGGTAAGTCCGTGAGTGTGTCCGCGGGCGGACTCGCCTTCCATCACGCGACGCTGGGCACTGCGGGCGTGAGCAGCGGCGCGGTCGAGCTCGTTGGCCATGCGGCGATAGTGGTCGGCCAACACCGTCATAACCGGTCCGGCCTGACTGACCTCGGTCTCGTCCTCGCTCGAAGTCTGGCCGGTCGACACCAGCGGCGGTGCCTCGGCCAGGACCTTCTTGGCCTCATCCAAGGTGAAGCGCCCGTGAGTGACTTCTCGCCCGACGATCACTCCTTCGATTCGCTTGCCGTCGGCTCCGGTGGCCGCCAACTGCCGCAGGTCGTCCAGGTGGCGGACACCGCCTGAGGCGATCACGCCGTCGTCCACCAACGACAACGTGGTTTTCAGAATGTCCAGGTTCGGTGGCTCCAGCAGCGCGTTGCGACCGGCTTCGGCTATCAGGAACGAAGTGACACCGGCATCGGACATTTCCAGCAGCACTTCCTCCAGGTATCGGCCCGAGTTCATGGCCCAGCCTCGAATGGCGATTTCCTCGTCGGGGCGGACGTCGATGGATACCACAATCTTGGAGGGGTACTCCCGGCAGAGGTCCCAAACCATGTTTCGGTCTTCGATGGCTGCGGTTCCCATAACCACTCGATGCGCCCCCGCCTCGATCAGCCTTGTCGCCTCCTTCGGCGATCGGATACCTCCGGCCACCTGAACCGGGATGGGAACGGCACTGATGATGTCGTCGATCAGCGATCGATTCTGGTAGTCACGGTGGGCGGCGGCGTCGAGGTCGACCACATGAATGATGTCGGCCCCCTGGGCGGCCCAGCTTCGGGCTCGGGAAACGGGGTCGTTGTCGAGGCGGATGGCGTCGGCCAGATCACCTCGGGGAAGGCGAACCGAGTGACCACCGAGAATGTTTAGCCGTGCGTACAGGTCCATGCTTAACTCCCACTG
>JAHDFR010000197.1 GCA_020628065.1 Acidimicrobiales bacterium | reverse complement strand
CAGGCTTGATACAACCTTGACTCCAGAAAGCGGGCCGACCCGGCGATCTTCCAGTTGTGAGATTGAGCCGGGTCTCGCCCCGCAAACTGAGGGCGGGGGCGGGACCAGGGCAATCTGGTCGCTTAAGGGGTTGTAGCGGCGATTGAGGCAGAGTCGGCCAGCAGGTAGCCGACACCTCGGCGGGTGCGAATCATGACCCCGTCCGGGTCGATCTTGCGGCGAAGGTTGGCAACATGGACCGAGAGCAGATGGTGGTCATCGGTTGGCGAGGCACCCCAGCAAGCCTCGATGAGATCATCCCTTGAGACGACCCGCCCGATGTTGCTCACCAGCGCCGACAGCAGCGAGAACTCGATGTGGGTCAACTCCACGGTTCGCCCGTCAACGATGGCTTCTCGGCTGTCAGCCACCAGCCGGACAGCGGCCTTCTCGGCGTGCTCGATTGGGCTGTATTGGTTGATGGCGTCCTCGGGACCCGGCGTTTCCCTATCTGGCATCCGGTGGCGAGGACGGCGCAGCATGGCTTGCACCCGAAGGACCAGTTCCTCCGGGGAAAACGGCTTAACGAGATAGTCGTCCGCACCGGCGTCCAGACCGTCAATGCGATCGGACTCCTCGGTCCGACCGGACACAATCACGATGTAGGCGTCACTGACGGCGTCGTCGGTCCTAAGTAGACGACACAACTCAAGCCCGTCCACATCTGGGAGCTCGAGGTCCAATAACACCACATCGAACGCCGTGTCCGCCACGGCGGCCATGGCCTGTGCTCCGTCTTCCGCCTCGGTTACGGCAAAGCCCCGCTGGGTCAGCAGCGCCGCTATCAGTCGTCTGACGGTAGCCATGTCCTCAATGACCAGCACATGGGCACGAGTCGTCGGCTGTGACTCGCTCGCCGTCGAGGCACAAGTCGGGGTAGCACCAGCCGCCATAACTGAAGTATCGGAGCGGGCCGAAGGGCTCCTTGAGACTTTCTTGATCTTCAGTCTTGATCTTCTGTCTCGCTCATGAGTTTTGATCGTTTGTTTTGACGTCGAACACCAAGCTGTCCACTGATACCGATGAACTAGTCTGGCAACATGGCCAATGTCGTTGTGTTCCACCACGTCATGGGATTGACCGATGCGGTTGAACAAATGGCGGAACAGTTCAGGTCCGGCGGACACAATGTGGTTGTTCCCGACCTCTTCGCCGGAAAGCGCTTCTCGTCCATCGAAGACGGGGTGGGTTATGTCGACGATCTCGGACTGCAGACAGTCATCGATACCGGCGTGGCGGCGGTGGCCGATGTCGATGGTCCGCTGGCCGTGGTCGGCTTCTCGCTCGGTGTGCTACCGGCCCAGAAGTTGGCTCAGACCGACGCCCGGGTGAGAGCGGCCGCACTCTGCTTCTCGGCCGTCCCGCCGGACATGTTTGCCGAGTCCTGGCCGGAGAACGTCAGCCTGCAGATCCACCTGGTGGAGAACGACCCCTGGGCGGAGGAAGATCGCCCCGCCGCCGAGGAGTTGGCGGCCCAGGCCGGGACTGCCATCACCGTTTACCCCGGTTCCGGACACCTGGTGATCGAACCGAGCCTGGCCGACTACGACCCGGACTTGACCGGAGCCATCACCGAACAGATAGTGGCTTTCATCGGCGCTGCCGGCCGATGAGCGTATGGCCTGATCTGATTGAGACCGAGCGGTTGGTAGTGCGCCGTCCGGTCGAATCGGATCGGGCATCGATGGTCGAGCTGTGGACGACCCCAAGCTTCATGGTTTTCACTCCGAACGGAGCAATGGGCCATCAGAGGGCCAACGATCGCTTCGATCGCATGTTGGAACGAGCAGGAGAGATCCCGTTCGCCAAACAACCCGTGATCGAGCGAGCAACCGGCCGGGTCGTCGGCTACACGGGCGTCGACGTACTCGACTTTGAGGGAGGACCACGCTTGGAGTGGGGCTACCGGCTTGATGAGTCGTTCCGCGGTCGGGGTTACGCCACCGAAGCTTCTTCGGCGTTAATCGCGGCGGCCGATGCGTTCGGTCTGTCAGCCGAACGTTCCGGAGTGGTCGACCAGGACACGCTCTACGCCATCATCGACCCGGCCAATCACCCGTCACAGAACGTAGCGGCCAAGTTGGGTTTCACTTTTTGGAAGACGTCGACCATCGACGGCGGCCGGTACAACCTTTACCGTCGACCGCTGGGCTACACAGGCACCGGGGTTGGGCGACCCGATGGCGCCGGGCCCGTGTAGCGGGCCGAGGGGCGCATGATCTTGTTGTCGGCCGACTGTTCCAGCAAGTGGGCGCCCCAACCGACCACCCTGCTAGTGGTGAATGTCGGGGTGAACATCTCCTGGGGGATACCGGCCAGATGCATCACGATGGCGGCGTAGTATTCGACGTTGGTGACGATGATGGCGTTAGGCTTCCAGCCGGCCAGGAAGGCCAACATGCGTTCTTCGACATCGTTGGCCCGTTCCACGATTTCACCGCCCAGTCCGGTCGCTACCTCTTTGAGTAGATCTGATCGGGGGTCTTCGGCCCGGTACACGGCATGGCCGAAGCCCATGATCTTCCTGTCGGCTTCCAGCTGTCGACGAGCCCAGCTCTCGGTGTTGGCCGGGTCGGAGATGTCGTCCAACATGTCCAGCACCCGGCTGGGGGCGCCGCCGTGCAAGGGGCCGGCCAGTGCAGCTACCGCCGCGCAAATGGCTCCGCTCACCCCGGTGCCGGTGCTGACGGCCACTCTGGCGGTAAAGGTCGATGCGTTGAAACCATGATCGGCGGTCAGCATCAGATAGGTTTCGACCGCCCGGGCCAGGCGGGGGTTAGGGGTGGCGCCTGTGGTCATGCGCAAATAGTCGGTGGCGTGGCTGAGGCCGGGGTCGGGATCGAGCGGTGACTTCCCGCTGATCATTCGGTGCCATCCGGCAAGAATGGTGGGAACCGTACCGATGGCGCGAATCACGGCCTGGCGGCGTTCCTGCGGTGTGAGGTCGATGACCGGTGTGTCGTCCACGGCCAGCGACACCGCGGCTCGTAAGGCGGCCATAGGTGTCAACGTCGCTTGGCCGTTCAGGCCCTGTGCCCGAGCGAACGGAGCCAGCGCGTCCAGTACTGCCGTGTCGACCCGCCGGGCGGTTCCCAACTGGGCCCGCATGACCGACTCCTGGCCTCTCTCAGGTAGTTCGCCGTCGAGCAGTAGGTGGGTGACGGCTTCGAACGTGTGGTGGCGGGCAAGTTCGACGGCATCAAATTGCCGGTAGTGGTAGTAGCCCTCGGTGCCACGGACGCTACCGATTTCGGTGTCGGCGACGATCAGTCCCTTCAGGCCGGGCGGTGCGATCTGCTGACTCATGTCTTGAGCGTGCAACGGCTCATCGAGGTTGACAAGATTGATATCGTCAACATTGATCAATGTCAATGTTGCTATCAATGTTCATGTGCCCGGCCGATACAGTTGCTTCATGGGCACCAACATGACCGCCGTTGCCTCGCCCGGCACTCCTTCAGATCGTGGAAGGTTGACCGCGGTCGAAGTTGCCGATCTGCTTGGCGTCAAGAGAGAGACCGTCTACGCCTATGTGAGCCGGGGTATTTTGCATCGCGTGCTGGCCATGGACGGCAGGACCAGCCTGTTTGACCGAGCCGAGGTCGAGGAACTACGTCGAGGTCGCCGGCCCGATCGTGATGGGGAGATGCGGGCCATACTGGCCACCAGGCTCACCAGAGTGTCCGACGACGGACTCTGGATTCGAGGTCGCGACCTCATCGAGATGGTCAACGATGGCGCCGGATTTGTTGATGTGGTCGACCTGCTGTGGAACGCCCCCGAGGACGAGCGCTGGGGCCCGGCGGCGGTTGGATCACCGCCATCGATCGTTGGCAAAGATTCCAAGTGGGCCGACATTCCGCTTCTCGACCAGCTACGGATGCTGGTAGCCGTCGAGTCGGCCGCCGATCCGCTGCGGGGAGACCTGTCGGAGCGGAGCGTTCGGGCCGCCGGCCGCCGAGCGCTGACGGCCATGGCCACCGGTGTCAGAACCGAGGCTGCGGCCGACAATACGGCTATCACCGACGACGATGACCGGCCGGACCCGGCAGCGTTGCTTTGGCCCCGATTGACGAGCTCGCCGTCTACACCGGACAAACTGCGAGCGGTGGACATGGCGCTGGCCCTCCTGGCCGATCACGGTTTGGCCGCGTCGACGTTTGCCGCCCGGGTGGCGGCCTCGGTCCGAGCCGACCCCTATTCGGTTGTCGGTGCCGGCCTTGGTGCTCTCGGTGGGCCGCTGCACGGTGCGGCCAGCATGGCCGTTCACCGCCTCTATCAGTCGGCCGGGGCGTCCGGGGCGGATCCGGCTCCCGTCATCGGCGAGTTGATTCAGCCCGATCGACCGCTACCGGGCTTCGGTCACTCCGTGTATGAGACTCAGGACCCGCGCTACAGCGCCCTGATGACGCAGATCATCACCGGATGGCGTGACGATCCACGGCTGCGAACCGTCTATCGGGTGCGTGACATCGTGGCCGAACGAAGCGACGCGTTGGCCAACATTGATCTGGCTCTCGGGGCCTTGACCTATCTGGCCGAGATGCCGGTCGATGCCGGTGAAGCTCTGTTTGCAGTAGCGCGGACCAGTGGTTGGCTGGCCCACGCCATGGAGGAGTACACCGAACGGCCGCTTCGGTTCCGACCCAAAGCCAGCTATCTGGGGGAGGAGCCGTAGTGGGGGAGTCGGACCTCAACAAGCCACTGCTCAACAAGGTGTTGGCTGAGTGGCCGGATCGCTTGGATCTGATCATCGCCGAGTTGTCCCGAATAGACCCGACCGCATGGGAGCCCGACCAGATCGTGGCCTACATTGACGGTCTGGCCGCTTCGGCGCCCGGCGACCCGGACGGGCTTTTACAGTTTGTGTTTGGAGAGCTGGAGTTTGTCGGTAACGCCGGCGACTACTACTCGCCGGCCAACTCGTTGATTCATCGGGTGCTGGCCAGCAGACGGGGCATCCCGCTCAGCTTGGCCGTCATCGCCTCGGAGATTGGACGGCGGGTTGACGTGGCCTTGGCCGTGGTCGGTTTCCCCGGTCACGTTCTCTTGGCCGACGTCAATCGAAGCCGTGTGTGGTTCGACCCTTTCGCCGCCGGTGCCCGCCTGGGTGAACATGACCTGGCCGAGCTGGCCGGCCGCTTCCAACCCGGACTCAACCTGCAACCGTGGATGACCCGCACCATGTCTGGTCGGGAAATCGCCGAGCGAACACTCAACAATCTGGTCAACGCCTATGAGGGGGCCGGGATGGTGGGGCCCATGATCGCCGCCGCCCAGCTACGGGCCGATCTTCCCGAAGCCGACACCGGCTACCGCCGCCAGCTGGCGGTACTGCTGGCAGCGGGCGGACGGTTCGAACGGGCGGCCGGCGAGCTGGATCGGCTCATCGAAATCGACCCGGAAAACCAGGCCGCCTACGAGCGTGAAGCGGTGCGGCTGCGAGCCCACCGCAACTGACGGCTATACCGATGTGTGCTGGTGAATTAGCCGATGGATCGCAGGTCGACGGTGAAGATCAGCGTTTCGTTGGGGCCGATCACGCCGCCTGCTCCAGCTGCTCCGTAGCCCATATGAGGAGGGATGGTGATGGTGCGGCGACCGCCAACCTTCATTCCGGCCACGCCCTGATCCCAGCCCTGAATGACCTGTCCAGCCCCGATTGTGAATGACAGCGGCTGACCCCGGTTCCATGAGGCGTCAAACTCCGCGCCGGTACTCCAACTGACGCCGACGTAGTCGACGTTGGCCTGGACGCCGGCCGACGCCTCCGGGCCGTCACCCACAACGTGGTCTTCGACGGCCAGGTCGGCCGGCGGTTCGCCGCCGGGAACGGTGATGGTTGGACGCTGCGACGTATCTACAGGGGTATCCATGGCACACACCGTATCGGTGCTTCTTCGGACGCGTCGGAGGCCGCCGGCGACTTGTGCGGCGAACCTCAGCGTCGACTGGCCACAATGTGTAGCTGGCCGCCGAGGTGACGGTACGGGTCGGTCGCTCCCGCTTTCTCTTCGGCGTCCAACAACGCGGCCAGCGTTTGCGCATCGGGAACGGTGGCGTCGGGCGATGTGCCTTCGTGGAAGACACGCACGCCGAACCAGGCGGCCACCTCAAATCCGGTATCGGCCAGGTAGTCGCAGATGTCTTGTAGCCGATGGGCCCTGGCCGGCAGGCCGAGGTCGTTGATGTAGTCCAGCGAGTCGAAGGCCGCCATAGCTTGTTGCCAGTCTTGACGCAGCCCCGGTTTCCACGCCAGGGCGTCTCCGTTGCGGACGGTTATCGAAAGTCGGCCGTCTTTAGCCACGTGTTTGCCCAATGCGGCGATGGCGTTCCGGCAGTCGGGCAGATACATGAGTAGGCCGTGGGCGCACACCAGGTCAAACGTCCGCTGGCCAATAACTGTCGACAACTCATCGAAGGGGCCTACCACGGTCTCGGGCTGGTGGCCCCGTTCAAGCGAAGCCTGGTTAAAGAGGTCCAGAAGCTCGATCGATTTGTCAAAACCTGTCGCCTGCCACCCGGCATCCATCAACCTGAGCAGCTGTTCACCCTGACCGCAACCGACATCAAGAACGGTGCCGGGCGAGGGAAGGTTGGCGGCAAGCTGACGGCCGATCATCTCCTGGCGGATTACGTTCCTCAAGTTGCCGAAGCGGTCGATCCAAAGTCGCTCGGCCGGTTCGAA
>JAHDFR010000032.1 GCA_020628065.1 Acidimicrobiales bacterium | reverse complement strand
GCAAATTCGGTCATCGGTGTTGAGCCCGATCCGGAGCTTCTGGCCCTGGCCCAACCGTAGCTGGGCTGGCGAACGTTGAGGCCGTGGCCGGTTCGGCCGAGCACCTTCCGCTGCCTGACAACACCATCGACGTCGCACATGCCCGATTCGCCTACTTCTTCGGGCCGGGCTCCCGAGCCGGTCTTGACGAGGTGTCCCGTGTCCTTGCCCCGGAAGGCGTTCTCCTGGTGGTGGACAACAGTTGGCGCGGTGGCGACTTCGCCAAGCTGTTGCGGCACTCGACGGTGGGTAACGCTGCCGTGGACCCGGCCGAAGTTGAGACCTGGTGGGCCGATCAGGGCGCAATACGTCACGAAGTCGTGGGCGGCTGGAAGGCAACGTCACTTCTTGAACTGAGCCGAATCCTGCACCTGGAGTTCCCGGCTGAAGTAGCCGATGCCTTTCTCGAAGGTCATACTTCGGCGGATCTCAGTTACCACTTCAACATCTTCCAGTGGCGACCGGAGCCGAAGTGACGGTCTAGGCAGCTTCGCCGATCGCCTCGACCAAGCCTTCACAATCATCGACGGTCACGGTAAGGGCCGAGTGGCGCATACCGGGCAGAGCGCCACCCACCGGTTCGGCGAAGTGGATACAGACTCCCGCATCTGTATTGGTGCCAAAGGTCAAGCCGTCATCGGCAAACGACATACGAATACCGATGGCCTTGAACCAGCTGTAGTTTCGGGTGATGTGCCCGCCACCGATGTTGTCCAGCGATGTTGACAGCGACACCCGCCCGAACTGGGCGGTCAAGGTGTCGCCGTCGATGGTGACGCCCTGTCCGACCCGAACGCCGAGTGGCCACCACACGAAAGCGAACATGGTGTCGAGCTTGTATTCGAACACTTGAGTGGCCAACAGTTCTTCCTCCGACCTTGACTGACCGTCAGCCTACGACGCATTGAAGGCCGCGGTCGACGTCGGCCGACAGGCGTGCTGAGATGGGCGGATGCCAAACCACGAGGGCAAGTCCAAAACGAAGCCGGCTGAAGACACGGACAAGACCGATGATGAAGAGCTCACGCCCCTGGCCAAAGCCATCGGCGGGCTCAAGTTACGAGGAATCGGCCCGGCATTCATGGGTGGTCGGATCGCCGACATCGCCGTTGACCCCGACCGACCGGCAACCTGGTACCTGGCCATAGGATCCGGCGGTGTGTGGAAGACGACCAACGCCGGGACCACCTGGCAGCCGGTGTTCGACGAGCAGAAGTCGTACTCCATCGGATGCATAACCCTCGACCCGACCAACCCCAGCACCGTATGGGTGGGTGCCGGGGAAAGCGTTAGCGGTCGCCATGTTGCCTGGGGTGACGGCGTGTACCGAAGCCGCGACGCCGGCACCACATGGGAGAACATGGGGTTGAAAGCATCCGAACACGTCGGTGGCATCGACATCGACCCCCGTGACGGTTCAACCGTGGTGGTGGCTGCCGAGGGTCCGCTGTGGTCCTCGGGAGGAGAGCGAGGCGTTTACCGCAGCACCGACGGCGGCGAAACGTGGAACCAAACCCTTGAAATCGACGACGACACCGGCGTCACCAGCCTGGTCCGGATGCCGGACAACCCCGATGTCATGCTGGCCGCCTCGTACCAGCGGCGACGACACGTAGGTACCTTCGCCAGCGCAGGCCCCGGATCCGGCATCCACAAATCAACCGACGGTGGGCTCACCTGGCGTCAGGTGAGCAAGGGTTTGCCAGAGGGTGACATGGGCAAGATCGGGCTGGCCGTCACCCAGGCCGACCCCAGAAGGGTCTACGCCACTATTGAGGCCGCCGAAGATGAGCGAGGCCTGTACTACTCCGGTGACGGCGGCGAGAGTTGGGAGCGGCGCAGTCACTACATTGCCGGTGGAACCGGCCCCCACTACTACCAGGAGCTGTTCGCCTCACCGGTCGACGCAGACAAGATCTACCAGGTCGACGTCTTCCTGCACGTCAGCACCGACGGCGGCCGAACGTTCACCAACATGGAAACCGGGCGCAACAAGCACAGTGACAATCACGTGGTGTGGATCGACCCGACAAACCCTGACCATCTCCTGGTCGGCTGCGACGCCGGACTCTACGAGACGTTCGACGACGGCACCACCTACCGTCACTTTCCCAACCTGCCGATCGCCCAGTTCTACCGAATAGCGGCCGACAACTCCGAGCCGTTCTACAACATCTTGGCCGGGGCCCAGGATCTCGGCACTCTGTACGGGCCGTCCCGCACCGCCAATGTCGACGGAGTCCGTAACCAGGACTGGTCTGTGCCGCTCGGGGCCGACGGCTACCACGCCGCCTTCGACCCCGAAGACCCCGACATCAGCTACATCGAATGGCAGGTCGGGAACGTCATGCGCCACGACCGCCGAACCATGCAGCTGACCGATATTCGCCCGGTCGGAGACGAAAACGACGATCCGGAACGGTGGAATTGGGACTGTCCGATAGTCATCAGCCCCCACGACAACAACCGCATCTATCTGGCGTCGCAACGAGTCTGGCGATCCGACGATCGAGGAGACTCCTGGCGGTCGGTCAGCGGTGACCTGACCACCGCCCGCAACCGCTACGAGATGCCCACGTTCGCCACCGTGCCTGGAGTCACCGCGCCGTACGACCACATGGCCATGTCGCAGTACGCCACCATCAGTCACATGTGCGAGTCGCCGGTGGCCGAGGGTGTACTGTATGTCGGCACCGACGACGGTCGGATCCATGTGACCGCAGACGATGGCCAAACCTGGGAGCAGACGGCTACACCACCGGGGCTTCCAGAAACGGCCTTCATAAACAACGTCAAGGCCTCCGAACACGAGGCAGACGTGGTCTTTGTAGTTGCCGACAACCACAAGTTCGGCGAATTCAAGCCTTACGTCTACCGCAGTGATGACCGCGGCCGCACCTGGGAGTCCATCGCCGGAGACCTGCCGGAAGACACGATTGTCTGGACGATTGAACAGGACCACGTCGACCCCGACCTGCTGTTCGTCGGAGCTGAATTTGGTTTGCACGTCACCCTCAACGGCGGCGCCAGCTGGCACAAGTTGAGCGGGGGAGTGCCGACCATCTCGTTCCGGGACGTCAAACTTCACCGGCGCGATGACGACCTGGTGGCCGGGTCGTTCGGTCGGGGCATCTACATCCTCGATGACTACGGCCCGTTGCGGGACCTGGCCGACACCGAACCGGGTGACGAACCTCTGCTTCTCTCGACCCGCGACGCCTGGTGGTACGTGCCACACACCGCAGCTCAAGCCGAAGGCCAACCGACTCTCGGATCGACCGCCTACCGGGCGCCCAACCCCGACTTTGGCGCCGTGTTCACCTACGTCCTCCCCGAGGACGTACAGGGTCCAACCAAGAAGCGTCAGGAGAACGAGAAAGAGGAGCGCAAAGCCGGACGTGACGTGGCCATCCCGGACCTGGAGACTCTCTACAACGAACAGACAACCGCCGAGTCGGCTGTGGTGTTGGTGATCAGGGACGAAGAAGGTCAACCGGTGCGACAGTTGGCCGCGGAGACCAAGAAAGGGCTACACCGCACTGCCTGGGACCTGCGTCGAGCGTCTCCTGATCCCCAGCGGCTGGAGGAACCTGACTTTGTGGCCCCGTGGGAGCGACCGCTACCAGGTCCTCTGGTTTCCCCTGGCCGTTACACGGCCGAGCTGGTACTGCTAAACGAGCACGGGCGACGTCAGGTGGGTCAGACGCAGGCGTTCGAGGTGCGTCCCATACCGGAGCTTGCGGATCTCGGCGCCTTCGACGACCAGTTTGTCGGCCACACACTCAACCTGGAGCGGCAGGCGGCCGGATTGGAACGGACGCTCGAACAGGTTCGTGAACGGGTCATACTCATTCGGCGGACGTTGCGGGCAACCGCAGCCGACGGCGATATGGACACAAGATTGGAGGCTGTCCACCGCCAGCTGGAGGACAGCGCCCGGCTCCTTGTTGGCGATCCAGTGGCCTGGAAGTTGGATGAGGCCTCACCGCCGTCAGCCTCCGCACTTGTTGGTCGAGTGGCCTACATGCACTGGCGAACGACGACTGCGCCTACCAGCACGCAGCGAAGCTCGCTGGTACGCGGTGAACGTGAACTGGTGGAGATCAAGAGTTCGCTTGAAGCTGCAATGGTGCAGCTGGATGGCATCGCGGCCGAACTTGATAGCCAAGGCGGTACCTGGACACCACGATAGGTTTGTCGGCCCTAGCTGTCTTCGGCCTCGTCGCTGGAGGTGCGAACGGCGATGTCATCGATGCACCACGGTTCACCGGCGACAGCGTCGTTGCGCGTCACACTGATGGTTATGTCGTCTCGAAGATCCTGATTGGTGCTGGATGAATCCTCGCCGTCGGTCTGATCCACCGCAGCCGGCTCATCCAGCCAACCTTTGAAGTCCACCACAGCCGCACCGAAACCGAGGTTGCTTAGCGACGCTCTGGCTTCTTCGGTGTTCTCAGCCAGCTGATGGAAGGCCATCGAGGTCACCTCGCCGGAAACATTCGGGCAGAACGTCTCCGGATCAATCCTGGTGCCTTCCGAGTCACTGATCAGCGCCCGTTCGACAAAGTCAAAAGCCTCATTGGCGGCCTGAGAGGAATACCAGCCATAGACGACGGCCGGGACAAGAATGGCCAACGTCAGTGGAGCGAGCAGCAAAATCGGCCGCAGGCTTCGACGCAACGCCGTCTCCCCCTCATGCTCTTCAACGCCGTCCTCGATCGCCATCGAGCCACATCCTAGGTTCTTGGAGGAGCCAATCCATGGCTTCATGGTGCGTTTCGGAAGTTTTCACCGAAGGCGCAAACTCCAAACAGCCGAAGGTTGTCGTTGACAGAATGAGTGCTTTCGCCTGTGGCCGAGCCCTGTTCATCTAGGATGATTGCGTGGGTGAGTACCAGGGCTCAGGTACCGGCTTCCCTCCGGTGGACGGCGGGGGAGCCATGGACGAGACCGGCTACGGCGCGAGACCGGTCAAACATGAGCCGCGCCCTACCGGCGAAATCGAAGCGGTAGAAGAGGTCTATGCCGACGTCGCTTCGGCCCGCTGGCTGATTCCGTTGTTCGGAGCCATCGTTGGCCTAGGCCTCGTTGTGCTCATTGTCGTCCAACTTGTCGGATCTCCCGGAGGCGACCCGGGATCGGCCGACGGTGGGGCCGAAGATGGCACAGCCGAGACCGACAACGAGTTGGCCTCATCGGGTCTTTCACAAGAAGAGTTGGCGCAAGCGGCGGCCCTTCGATTCGAAGACGCCCTCAACGCTCGTTCACTTGAACAGGTCTCCTTCGCCTTTGATGACCCGATTGAAGCCCAAGCAGAGTTCACCGCCATCTGGAGTGGTCTCGAGAGTGATCTTGACAGCGACCTTGGCAATGTCGACTTCACCGTGGCCATCGACATGGTCACCTTGGGTGAAGACGAAATTCGGACCTCGGTCCCGGTGGAGACCACGTGGACACTGACTGACATTCCGGTCGCTCCGCCCTTGGAACCCAATGGCGAAGTAGCCGACACCGGGTCAGTCGACTTGCAGGGCGGCACCGCCACCTTCACCACCCAAGGGGTGGTCGACGTAGTCCAGGTCGGCACCCAGTGGCAGGTGGACTGGTCTCCAACCGTCGTTGATGAGCGGCTCCTGCCGGGCGACACCCTCGTGTTTGATCGGGTGCAGGCCGATCGAGCCCCCATCCTTGGAGCCGGAGGCTTCGAACTGGTCGGTGAGCGTCCGGCCATAGCCGTAGGCGTGATTCCTCGGCAGGCGCCTTCACTCGAGGCCGCGGCCGGAGTCTTGGCTCGGTTATTCGACGCGGATGAGGCCTCTCTGCTCGACAACCTCAGACGCTCACCTTCGGACGACATCTTCACCGTCACAGTTCAGCGGCCGGAAGACATCGACCCTGTGCGAGGCGAGTTGCTGTCAACTTCAGGCATCGTGCTTACCGACACGTCGGCGATTCTGCCGCCGGCATCCGGGTTTGCCCGGGCTTTGTTGGGGCGTACAGGAGAGGCCACAGCCGAGCTCATCGAAAACAATCCCGACCAGTTCGCCCGCGGTGACATCGTGGGCCGATCCGGTCTGCAAGCCGCATACAACGAGCGGCTGTCCGGCTACCCGGGCTGGCGGATACGGATAAACCGCCAGTTCCCCATGTCGAACGAGCAGGGTGAGCAGCTGCCGCCCGACGACCCGGCCAACATCTTGGCCATCACCGAACCCACAGCCGGGACCCCGGTGCAAACCACCATTGATCCCGTCCTACAAGAAGCCGCCGATCAGGCCCTCGGACAAACCCAGCAGCCAAGCGCTCTGGTAGCCGTGCGGGCATCGACCGGTGAAGTATTGGCGGTAGCCAACGGGCCGGCCAACTCCACAGACAACTTTGCTTTGACCGGACAGTATCCACCCGGCTCGGTATTTAAGATCGTCACCGCCTACGCCGGGCTGGAACAGGGATTCACTCCGGACAACGAGATCGACTGTCCGCCGACCGTCGAAGTCGATGGTCGCGAGTTCCGCAACTCCAACTTCCAGGGCTTCGGCCGAGTGCGGTTCCGCGACGCCTTCGCCTACTCATGCAACACCTCGTTCATCCAGATCGGTTTGGCGCTGGACGGTGCACAGTTGCCGTCCACGGCCCGCCGTTTTGGCGTTGGAGCGGAGTACAGCCTGGGAACGTCGGCGTTCTCGGGATCGGTTCCGAACCCCGGCGGTCGGGTCGACCAGGCGGCCACAGCCTTCGGGCAAGGCCAGGTGCTGGCCAGCCCACTGTCAATGGCAGTCATGTCGGCAACGGCCGCCAGCGGCGTCTATTTCACCCCACAGCTTGTTCTCGACGGCGACGTCATCCAACCGCAGGCCATCGACCGGCTTAACGACCAGGCGGCAAATCAGCTGCGAGACATGATGGCAGCGGTCGTCGACTACGGCACCGGAGGGGCGGCAAGAGGCATACCCGGCGAGCGGGTCTTCGGAAAAACCGGAACGGCCCAGTTCGGCAACGCCGATCCGCCGGAAACCCACGCGTGGTTCACCGGCTTCCAAGGCGACATCGGCTTCGCCGTCATCGTCGAAGGAGGGGGAGCCGGCGGCGCTGTCGCCGCTCCGATCGCCGCCGACTTCTTGCGGCGCATCAACCAACAGCAGTGACGCCCAGCCTGCTCGTCACTGAAACTTTGCGACAAAATCACGGATTGGCGGACCCGGCGATCTAGGTTGAGCCGATGCGTGCAGTTGTACTGACCGAATACGGCGACCCCGACGTCCTAACCCTCACCGACGTTCCCGACCCTACTTACGGACCGGAGGACGTGCTGGTCGATGTGCAAACAACAGCACTCAACCGAGCTGACCTTCTACAGCGTCGAGGGCTCTATCCCGGACCGCCAACCGATCATGAGGTACCGGGGATGGAGTTCTCCGGCGCCGTGTCCGCTGTCGGTTCGGCCGTTTCCGACTGGCAGGTCGGCGATGAGGTGATGGGAATCGTGAGTGGTGGGGCCTATGCCGAACGCCTGGCCGTCAACCAACGCCAGGTACTTCGCGTTCCGTCCTCGGTGACGTTGGAGGATGCGGCCGCTATACCTGAGGTTTTCTTGACAGCGTTCGATGCCATGGTCGTTCAAGGCGGGCTGGCCTCCGGCCGCTGGGCCTTGGTGCACGCCGGTGGCTCGGGCGTCGGTACCGCGGCCATTCAGATCGCCAAAGCCATGGGCGCCCGTATCGCCGTGACCGCCTCGGCCGGCAAGATTGCCCGGTGCTTGGAATTGGGTGCTGACGCCGCCATTGACTATCGCAGCGAAAGCTTCGCCGACCGGGTGGCCGAACTTACAGAAGGTAGGGGAGTAGACGTCGTCATCGATGTCATCGGCGGTGAGTACACCATCGACAACATCAAGTCGCTTCGGGTTGGTGGGCGGCTGATACAGGTGGGGGTAATGGGCAAGCAAAAGGTCGAACTACCGCTGGGCATGCTGCTACCCAAGCGGGTCGCCCTCATCGGTACCGTGTTGCGGGCCCGTCCATTGGAGGAGAAGGCCGCTTTGACTCAGCGGGTGGCCGCTGAACTTTTGCCGTTGTTCGACAACAGCCGGCTAAAGCCCATCATCGACTCCCGGTACACCATTGGCGAGATAGCCGCCGCCCACGCCTACATGGAGACAAACGCCAACTTCGGCAAGATCCTGGTGGATGTGGGCTGACGGCCCGTGTTGGGCGTATGCGACTAGCGGTCCGCCATGGGGACGTACTTGCGTTCCCCCTCGCCAACGTAGACCTGCCGTGGTCGGCTGATGCGGACGTCCTGCTCCAAGGCCTCGTTCCAGTGCGACAACCAGCCGGGCATACGGCCAATGGCGAACAGGACGGTGAACATGTCCATCGGGAAGTTCATGGCCTGATAGATCAAACCGGTGTAGAAGTCCACATTGGGGTAGAGGTTGCGGCTCTTGAAGTAGTCATCCTCAAGCGCGATCTCCTCAAGCTTGAGAGCGATGTCCAACAGCGGATTGCGTCCGGTGACCTTGAACACCTCGTCGGCCTGAGATTTCACGATGCGGGCCCTGGGGTCGTACGCCTTGTAGACCCGGTGACCGAATCCCATGAGGCGACCCTCGCCGGCCTTGACGCTTTCGATAAAGCTGGGAATGTTGTCGTAGCTGCCGATCTCGCGAAGCATATGAATGACGGCTTCGTTGGCTCCGCCGTGGCGGGGACCGTAGAGAGCAGCGGTGGCACCGGCGGCGGCTGAATAGGGATCGGCGTGAGACGACCCGACGACCCGCATGGCGGTGGTAGAGCAGTTCTGCTCGTGATCGGCATGCAGAATCAGTAGAACATCAAGCGCTTTGGCCAGAACAGGATCGGCGTCGTACTGCGGTTCGGCCACCCGCCACATCATGGACAGGAAGTTCTCGGTGTAGCTGAGTGAGTTGTCCGGGTACACGAACGGCATGCCGATGCTGGCCCGATACGCCATGGCCGCCAGGGTTGGCACCTTCGAAATCAAACGGTTGATCTGAATGAACCGATTGTCCCGATCAGTGATGTTCTTGGCCTCCGGGTAGAAGGTGGAGAGGGCGGCAATAGCCGACACCAACATGCCCATCGGGTGGGCGTCATAGTGGAAACCCTCGTAGAACCGCTTGCGCATGTTCTCATGGATGAAGGTGTGGTGCGTGACGTCGTACACCCACTGGTCGTACTCGGCCTTGGACGGCAGCTCGCCGTTCAACAGCAGGTAGCAAACCTCGAGGAACGTCGACTGCTCGGCCAGTTGCTCGATCGGGTAGCCCCGGTAACGCAGAAAGCCTTGACCGCCGTCCAGCTCCGTGATGGCGCTTTCCGACGATGCGGTTACTCCAAAGCCCGGATCGAGGAACCAGATGCCGGGCAGATTCTTCCGCCAGGCTGTGGCATCAACCCCACCATCGACGATGGGCATTTCAAACGATTCTCCTGTCCGGTTGTCCGTAACAGTCACCGATTCGGGCACAGCGTTCCTCTCTGTAAGACGTAGCCCCCGTTAGACGGGGGATTGGTTGTCCCGGAGCGAACACCTCCTTGTGTTACCGCGCCGAGCTGTGATGCCAGCTCCAAGCTGAAGCGGGACGTTGGTCCCGCACGCCTGAATCTAGTCGTGACCCTACTTGGTTATCTAGTCGGCGGGTTGAATACAGCCTGTAATAACTGGCACCTACTAACTGGCACCGTGCTTTGGTCAGCGCCGCCGACGACGAGCTGTACTAAGCGGCAATGTGCCGCCGTCTACAACGGGGTGTTGTCGTGTTTGCGACTTCGAAGCCGTTCACGTTTTGTCGACAGCATTGTGAAAGCCGCCGCCAGCTCTCTGCGGGTGTCGGCAGGGTCGATGACCGTCGAGATCGACTGACGTTCCGCTGCCGGGTAGGGGGTCAGATACTGGGCTTCGTACTGCTCCACCAGCTCGACGCGTTCCTCCTCACTGGCTTTGCGATGCAGAATCTCCACTGCGCCCTTGGCCCCCATCACCGCCACCTCGGCGGTGGGCCAGGCGAACATGACGTCGTTGCCCATGTTGACCGAGTCCATCACGATGTAGGCGCCGCCGTAGGACTTCCGCAGAATCAGACCTACCCGAGGAACCGTTGCTCTGGCGTAGGCAAACGCCAACTGGGCGCCGTGACGAATCATGCCCCGCCACTCAAGGTCTTTCCCCGGCAGAAAGCCGGAGGTGTCAACCAAGGTCAGAAGCGGTATGGCGAAGGCGTCACACATGGCTACGAAACGGGCGCCCTTCTGTGACGCCGCGATGTCAATCGAGCCGGCCAACGACCGGGGTTGGTTGGCAACGACGCCAACCGCCATGCCGGCCAACGAAGCAAGACCGGTGACCACGTTCGGGGCCCACTGCGACCGGAGTTCCAGGAACTCTCCGTCGTCCACGACTTCTGTGATCACGTCACGTACGTCGTAGGAGCCGGTCGGGGTGTCGGGCATCAGCTGACCAACATCGTCGGTCAATCGTTGCGACGGATCAGCGGTGGGGAGCGTGGGCGGCAGGTCTTCGTTGTGGTCGGGAAGATAGGCCAACACGTCGGTCACCATCTCCATCGCCTGATCCACATCGGGGGCTGTTAGAGACGCAAGCCCACTGGTCTGGCCATGAACCCCGGCACCACCCAGTTCCACAGCACTGAGCGCAACGCCGGTGTAGGTCTCCACGTTTTTGGGCCCACTCAGGTAGCAGTATGCGTCTTGGCAGAAGACCACGACGTCCACCAGTCCCAACAGCAGTGCCGGCCCGGACAGCACCGGCCCGGCCGCCACTGCGAACGTTGGGATTACGCCGCTTGCCGAGGTCAGCCGCGAGGCCGCCTTTGCCCAGGCGATCGAACCTGCGATACCACCGGCCACTGCCACCCCGGTGGTGGACAGAACCATCACGAAGGGCATTCTCTTGTCCAAAGCCAGCTGAATACCCTCGGTCAGCTGTCGCCCAAGTTCGTCGGTTAGTTCGCTGTCTTCGCCCGGAAATACCGTGCGGGCCACTACGGCTCTGCGCTCTCCCAGTACTTCAGTGGTGACTCGGATCTGTCCCGGTTTGGTGAGGTCGGTAGCCGTCATCGTGAGCTAACGTTAGCGCCCGCGTCGCCGTGTCGGTAGCGGGAGTTCGAGCGCGTCGGCCGCTGGTTCTCAGGCTCCGACGACGTGGAGGCCGGGAACCTCGGGGGCGTGCTCAAGAATCACCTCACGAATGGTGTTCACGATGGCTTGAGCAGCGACGGTCGGCATCCCGCGACGGCGAACGGCAAGACCTACAGTGCGGCGTGATAACCCGTCGACGGGTACTCGAGCCCAACTTCCGCCGACCCAGCTGGGGGCGGCGGTGGCCGGCAAAATGGCCACCCCGAATCCCTGGAATGCGAGAGACGCCAGGAGACGTAGACCGTCAATCTCGACTTTCGCCTTGGGCTGCAGACCTCGAGCTCGGAACGTCTCGTCGATCTCTTGGCGAAACGATGTGCCCGGGGCCGCAAGTAGCAGCGGATGGCGGGCCAGCTCTGCCAGCGATACCGGCTCATTCGACGCCGTAAGTGGGTGGTCGGCCGGGCCGATTACGACCTGATCCTCATCGAACAACGTGGTCGTTCGAATTTCCGGATCGTCCACCGGTAGCCCCACCACACCAAGATCAAGCTCACCTCCGAGTAGGCCTAGCTCCGTGGACCGGGTGGTGGCATCCGAAATCACCAGGTCTATGTCCGGGCAGTCCACGGCAACACGATCGACCAGCAGGGGAGTGAGCCAGCGGGCGGTCGTGCCGATGATGCCGAGCCGTACGGTGCCTCTCGGCGAGCCGCGTAGCGATGACACATCGGCTTGTAGTGAAGCCAGCTCGGTTTGAATTCGGCGGACCCTGGTGAGGACGGCGGCGCCCTCTTCGGTCGGTTTGCCGGTAGCGCGATCGATAAGGGTTGTTTCCAACTCGCGTTCCAGCCGGGCTACGTGGGTTGAGATGTTGGACTGTACGGTGTGGGTGGCTCTGGCCGCTGCCGTGAAGCCGCCGTGTTCCACAACAGCCAGAAACGCCTGTAGTTGCCGTAGGTCCATCGCGATCAATGATGGCACAGATCTAGTGGTAGATGGCAATGATCGATCTTTTTTTCCGATGGTTGATATCTAAGGTAATTGGTTGAAAGATGACCCCTGGGTCGCTTACAATGGTCTTCAGATCGAACTTGCTGGTTCCCCCTCCAGATCAGGTTCGACGCTCGGATTTGTGTCCCCCCTTCAGAATCCGAGCATCTCTCGAAAGAAACCGGCCGCCTAAGGCGGCCGGTTTCATCGTTTTCCGCCCTGTGATCACAGTCTCGGACGTCGACAATGGCCCGACGTCACTCATCGCCGTGATGCACCGCCATCTAGACTGCGAGTATCCGACTCGGCGGCCGGCGAACAAGCCGACACCACCGCGTAAGCGTCGGACAGGAGAACGACCAATGACGAGCCACAGCAAATGACCGAGTCGGCCGCCTTTTTCGACCTTGACCGAACGCTGCTGTTAGGCGCCAGCGGACCGACGCTGTCCAAGGCCTTGCGGCACCACGGTTTGCTTCCGGGTGATCCAATCCCAGGTGAGGGAATTGCGTTCAAAATCTTTGACATCTTCGGAGAAAATCTGCCGTCGATTCTGCTCACGCGGCAGGGAGTCCGAGGGGCCAAGGGCTGGCCGGTCGACAAGGTGCACGATGCCGCCATCGATTTGGCTCCAACGCTGGCCGGGCTCATAGAGCCCTTCGCCCGGATTACTATCGACGAACACAAAGCGGCCGGTCGCAAGGTTGTGCTGGCCACCACGACGCCGTATCAGCTGGTCAAGCCCTTTGCCGACATCGTCGGGTTCGACGACGTTCTCGCCACCCGCTACCGGGTTGGTGACGATGACGCTTTCGACGGCACGATTGACGGCGAGTTCGTTTGGTCCCAAGGCAAAGCGCGGTCGGTAAACGTCTGGGCCCGAGCGAACATGGTCGACCTGGACCAGAGCTACGCGTACTCCGACAGCTTCTTTGACATCCCCATGTTGTCGAATGTTGGTAATCCTGTCGCCGTGAACCCCGACCCTCGGCTGTTCGCCTACGCCAAAGCCCGAGGTTGGGAGGTGTCTTGGTTTAACGCCCCGCCGGGCGTTCCGAAACCGATTGGCCTGGAACCGCAAAGGGCGATGGCGATGCTGGCCCGCGAAGAGTTGTTCCCTTGGATCGACATGCGGATCTGCGGCGCTGAGAACCTTCCAGAGTCGGGCGCCGCCATTCTGGCCAGCAACCATCGAAGCTACCTGGATCCGTTGGTTGTGTCCTTCCTGTCCAATCAGCGGGGACGCCCGGCCCGGTTCTTGGCCAAGAAGGAAGTAACCGACGCCCCAGTTGTCGGACAGCTGGCAACGGCTCTGGGAGCGATAAGAGTCGACCGGGGGAGCGGAAGCGAAACCCCCATGCTCGAAGCCGCCCGAGCGTTGCAAGGCGGTGAGTTGATCGCCGTCTTCCCCCAAGGGACGATTCCCCGCGGCCATCAGTTCTTTGATCCGGTCTTGAAGGGGCGTTACGGGGCAGTACGCCTGGCGTTGTCCACTGGTACACCGTTGGTGCCGGTCGGAATTTGGGGCACGGAGAAGGCCTGGCCCCGCTCATCTCGGGTGCCGTATTTGCTCAATCTGGCCGATCCGCCCAAGGTTGACATCGTGGTTGGAGAGCCCTTCTTTCCCGAGGAGGACGTGGAGGTCGCTACCGCCGATCTGATGGAGCGAATCTCCGACCTACTTCCGGAGCAGGCAAGAAGGCCACGCAGCCCAAGTGACGCCGAACTGGCGCTCACCTTTCCCCCCGGGCACGTTCCGTCTGACGCCGACTAGCGACATGCTGGGGACGTAACCATCCGGCGGATGTCAGAGCCGAATTGTCGGGTGGTCTGCAGAGCGGCTTCTTCAAGCCCGAACGCGCCGAGTCGACGCCGTGCTCCGCATGGATCGGAGCCGACGCCGCTCGGCTGATCGAACTACATCTGCCCGCTGTTAACTAGGCGTCAACCTGCTGGCGAATCACTGCCAGCGCGGAGCCAGCCTTGAACCACTCGATCTGATCGTGGCTGAAGGTGTGGTTGCCGGCGAACTCCCATGTTTCGCCGCCAGGCTTGGTCACGGTGATGGTCAACGGCTGACCGGGAGTGAGGTCGGCCAACCCGCGGGTGCCGAGACGGTCGTCCTCTCCGATCTTGTCGTAGTCCGCCGGGTCGGCGAAGGTGACCGGGATGATTCCCTGCTTCTTAAGGTTGGTTTCGTGGATGCGGGCGAACGAGCGGGCGATGATGAGTGTCACGCCCCGGAAGCGGGGCTCCATGGCGGCGTGCTCACGAGACGACCCTTCTCCCATGTTCTCGTCGCCAATGACGGCCCACGGCTGGCCTGCCTCGTGGTAGGCCTTGGCCAAGTCGGGGTAACTCATGCGCTCACCTGTCAGTTGGTTCTTGCCCATGCCGACGACTTCGTCGTCGTGGAAGGCGTTGACCGCTCCCAGGTACAGGTTGCCGGAGATGTTCTCCAGGTGGCCTCGGTACTTGAGCCAAGGGCCGGCCATGGAGATGTGGTCGGTGGTGAACTTGCCTTTGGCTTTGACGCCGATGGGAAGGTCGGCGAAGTCGTTGCCATCCCAGGCGGGGAAGGGCGCCAGCACCTGAAGGCGGTCCGACGTTGGGCTGACTTTGATGTCAATACCGGAAGCGTCCTCCGGGGGAGCGATGAAGCCGCTCTCCCCTTCGTCGAAGCCCTGCGCCGGTAGTTCAATGCCTTCAGGGGTGTTGAGCTTGACCTGACGGCCGTCCTCGGTTTCAAGAGTGCCGTTGATGGGGTCGAAGTCGAGTGTTCCGGCCAGGGCCAATGCCATTACCGTCTCCGGTGAGGTTACAAAGGCCAGGGTGGCGGCGTCGCCGTCATTGCGCTTAGGGAAGTTCCGGTTGTAGGAGGTGACGATCGAGTTCTTCGTTCCGGGCTCACGCTCGGCCGAGCGATCCCACTGACCGATGCACGGCCCGCAGGCATTGGCCAGCACCGTGGCTCCCAAAGCCTCAAAGTCGGCCAGTAGGCCGTCACGTTCGATGGTGGCCCGCACCTGTTCGGATCCGGGTGTGATCATCAGCTTTGTCTTGGCTTTGAGCCCCTCGGCCGCTGCCTGGCGGGCGATCGAAGCCGCTCGGGTGATGTCTTCATACGACGAGTTGGTGCAGCTCCCGATGAGGGCGGCACTGATTTCGAGGGGCCAGTCGTTCTGGCGGGCTTCGTCTCCGAGGGCCGATACCTCGCGGGCCAGGTCGGGGGTGTGGGGCCCGTTGATGTGAGGGGTCAGCTCGGAAAGATTGATTTCGATAACCCGGTCGTAGTAGCTGGCCGGGTCGGCCAGGACCTCGTCATCGGAGCGCAGGTGATGGGCTACGGCGTTGGCGGCGTCGGCGGTTGCTTCCCGGCCGGTGGCCTTGAGGTACCGGGCGCTGGCGTCGTCGTAGCCGAAGATGCTGGTGGTGGCTCCGATTTCAGCGCCCATGTTGCAGATGGTGGCTTTGCCGGTGGCGCTGATGGCGTTGGCGCCAGGGCCGAAGTACTCGACGATGGCGCCGGTTCCGCCCTTCACGGTCAGAATCTCGGCCACTTTGAGAATGACGTCTTTCGGGGCGGTCCATCCGTTGAGCTCACCGGTGAGGTGGACGCCGATCATCTTCGGCCACCGCACGTTCCAGGGGAAGCCGGTCATGACGTCCACTGCGTCAGCACCGCCGACGCCGATGGCGATCATGCCGAGGCCGCCGGCGTTGGGGGTGTGGCTGTCGGTGCCAATCATCATTCCGCCGGGAAAGGCGTAGTTCTCAAGTACGACTTGGTGAATGATGCCACTGCCGGGCTTCCAGAATCCGGCACCGTATTTGGCGCAGACCGATTCCAGAAAGTCAAAGACCTCGTTGTTGTTGTCGAGGGCGGCCAAGAGATCTTTCTTGCCGTCCTCGCGGGCCTGAATGAGATGGTCGCAATGGGTGGTGGTCGGAACGGCAACGCTGGGTAGGCCGGCCGTCATGAACTGAAGCCATGCCATCTGAGCGGTAGCGTCCTGCATGGCCACTCGATCGGGTCGGAAGTCGACGTAGCTGATGCCTCGCTCGACCTCGGCATTGGCGTCGTCCAAGTGGTTGGCCAGGATTTTTTCGGCCAGGGTGAGAGGCCGTCCCATGCGGGTGCGGAATGCGCCGATCCGCTCGTCGAGCGTGGCGTAAACGGAGTTGATGAGCTCGATCGGGGTCTCGGGTCCAACGGTGGTGCGGGGTTGGTTGTTATCTGCCATCTTCATCTCCTCTGGGCGCCAACGGCCGTCGGCGCGGTTTCGATAACGAGAGTACGGTTCTGATACAAATATAGTACATCACGTCAACGCTTGAAATACAAGTACAATACAAGTCAAGGTTGGTGGATGATGGCGGTCTCGATTGGAGTTATTGCCACCAACAGCTCCAAAGTTCACGCTTTACTCGTCATATAGAACCTATCGGATGAGGTCATGTCGCCGGTAGGACCCTCACGCCAGGAGTAGACACTGCGCAAGATTCGCTACAGAGAGATAGCCGAAGCGATTCGAGGCCAGATAAAGCTCGGGGCATTCGGGCCGGGACAGGTCCTGCCCTCAGAAGCCAACCTCGGTCGGGACCACGACGCCAGCCGAGTCACCGTCAGAAAGGCTCTCGAGTTGCTGCGGGACGAGGGGTTGGTCGAGTCACGCCAAGGATTCGGATGGATCGTGTCCGGACAACTGCTCAGTCAATCACTGGAGTCACTTCAGTCGATTGAGAGTCAACTGGCCCGTGTCGGTCGTACCCACGAGAGGCACATTCTCGACTTCCGGTTCATAGAGGCAGAAGACGCTGTCACTGCTGCCGACGTAGCCACCACGCTGGGTGAGCGAGTACTCGAAGTTCGTCGCATCAGCCGTGTCGATGATCGGCCCTTTGCCAGAGTTACTGTCTGGTGCAGCGAAAGCCTGGCCGCCGAGGTGACCCTGCAAGACGTGTCCCGATCGAGCTTCTATGATCTCTTGCCGGTCGAGGCCAAGACGGCGTCGCAGAGCATTTCGGCCGAGCCGGTTTCACCCGAAGACAGCAAACTGCTCGATGTGCCTACCGGGGCAGCGGCCCTGGTTGTTCGACGAACAACCTTTGACCGCCATGACAAGCCGATTCTCATGGCCGAGCACGTCTTTCCCGGCCATTTGACGGAGTTCGTAGTGAGCCTCACAGGCTCGGGGGACACCAGCGCGGCCTCATCGCCGACCCTCAGGCTGGTCGCCGACCCCTAATCTCCAGCATCCCCGTGCTGGGAGTCCTGCGCTGCGGCTTGAAACGTGACCTAGGACCAACGGCTTATACCTGACGAGCCCAGGCCGACTGGTCTGCTGTGTTCAGTCAAATGAGGACAGCGGTCCGGCTATCGGGTGTCGACCCGGCACAACGCCTACGCCTAAATGGCCCTGGTCTTGGTGGTATTGGTGTACGCGGTTCTGGCGTTGGCCTGTGGGCTGTGCTGACGGTGCTCATGGTTGCCCTGCCTGCCTGCAGCGGTGACGACACAGACCAGGGAGCCTTGGCTTCGCAGGAGGCACCGGCCGAACCGGACGAATCAAACGTGGCATCCGCCGGTGACAGCGACGTCGGAGACACCGCCGACGGAGATGACTCTGGGGGTACGTCGACGCCGCCGACAACGGCCGGCAGCGGTCTTCCACCGGTAACCACCATCCCGGGACCCGCCGGCGGCGACCCGGAAAACATCTATCGCGGTGTGCTTGGTGACCTCGACCCGAACGATCAGGTAGCTGAACCGGTGGCATCACCTCCACAGTTGCCATCGGACGTCATGCCATTGACCGGTCTGCCCGGTGTCGTGCCGGATCGCCCGGCGGCCGTGGTGAAGATCGACAACGGCCCGGCTGCCGGTCCCCAGACCGGACTGAATGCCGCCGACATCGTGATCGAAGAAGAGGTTGAGGGAGGCGTAACTCGTTTCGCCGCTATCTTCCACTCCACCGCTTCGATCGTCGGGCCCGTCCGTTCCGGTCGCACCTCCGATGTCGCCCTAGTGTCCAGCCTGGGCTCACCGTTGTATATGTACTCCGGGGCCAATGACATCACTGAGATGATCATCAAGCGGCAGGAGACGATCCGAAATCGTAGCTACAGCTCATCGTCGGGCTACTGGCGGGACGAGACAAGGTCGGCGCCATCAAACGTGTACACCGACACCGCGCCCCACTGGGCTTCAGCCGACGGCGGTGCCCCTCCGGCCCAGTTCGCCTACCGGCTGAACGAGCCCGATCCCCCAACTGGATCAGAAGAGTCCGGCGGATCACTCACCATCGGTGAAGGCACGCCTGAATTTGCCATTGCCTACCCGGCTTCGCCTGTCCGCTGGGTCTGGGAAGACGACAGCTGGATTCGCTATCAGCGCGGCCGACGACATGACCTGGTCTCAGGCCTGCCTGTCAGCGCGGCCAACGTCGTGGTCGTCGAGCTTGATCGAGTTGCCACCGGGATGGTCGACTCGGCTGGCGGAGAGGTGCCGGAGTCGGTCTTTGTCGGTTCCGGTCCGGTGACCGTGTTCTCGGAAGGGCAGCGCATCCAAGGTCGTTGGACAAGACCGACCATGGCCAGCGTGGCCACTCTGACTGACAACGACGGAAACGTCATCGAACTCACCCCGGGGCGCACATGGATTCAGTTGATCGAGTTGGGCTCCGGGGCCCTGAAGTAACCGTGGAGGCGAGGATGGAACGAACCGCAGCGAAAGCTACGGCGAACGTCGGTGTCTTGGCGCTGGCAATACTTGTCGTCGTAACCGGATGTGGGGGAGATGGTTCCTCCCAGTCGGATGAGGCGACGGCGGCGTACCGCCAAGGTGATGGCGTGGTGGTCCAGGCGACGGAAGACTCGGAGCAGTCGACGGGCGATCGAAGTGCAGCCGAGTCAACCGATAGCAGGGGCACATCCGGCCAGGTTGAGACCGAAACGGCAAGTCCCACCGCTGCGCCGGTGGAAGAGATCCCCTGGAAGATCCAGCGTCCGCAGGGCGATACGGCGGTCACAGCGGCGCCGGATTCAACAACTACCAGTACTACAGCGGTCGGTCAGAGCGACGGCGCCCCGTCGGGTTCCTCCGGGGCCGAAGCGGCCCCCAGCGCTCGAGCGGCCACTGTGGTCACGACCATCCCCGGTGCCAGTGGAGGTGTAGCATCGCTGTACAAGGGGTTCCTAGGAACCCTTGACCGAAACAAGCAGATCGTCGACCCGCTTGGTTCGCCGCCGGCAACCCAACCGGGTACTATGCCGCTAACCGGCCTGCCAGGGGTCGCTCCCAGTCGACCGGCCGCCATCGTCAAGATCGACAACGGCCCGGCAGCTCGCCCACAGTCCGGATTGAACGCCGCCGACATCGTGATTGAAGAAGAGGTTGAAGGGGGAGTCACCCGATTTGCCGCCGTGTTCCACTCCACATCGGCCACGGTCGGTCCGGTCCGTTCGGCCAGAACAACCGATATCGGCATCATCAACAGCTTCGGTTCGCCGCTGCTCATGTACTCGGGTGCCAACGAAGTCACCGAAGGCCTCATACGGGCTCAACCAACAGTGCAGAATCGCAACGCCGGTACGTCATCTGGTTACTGGCGAAGCAGCGGCCGCCGCGCCCCGTCGAATCTCTACACCGACACAGCAAGTCACTGGGCTTCCGCTGGGTCCGGTCCACCTCCAGCTCAGTTCGCCTATCGGGCCTTGGGCGAAAGAGTGACGAGCGTTCACAACACGGCGGTGACCGACGATCAGTTCTCGATAGCCTTCCAGGCCTCCACCGCTGGATGGTCATGGAACGGTTCAGCCTGGTTGCGGACCCAGGGTGGTAGCCCCCATATGACTAGTTCCGGTCAGCAGGTCAGCGCAGCCAACGTCGTGGTCGTCGAAGCCCGTGAGGTCCCCACCGGCATGGTCGATTCGACTGGGGCCAAGGTGCCGGAGTTCGTGTTTGTCGGCTCCGGTGATGTCTCAGTGTTTACCGATGGCAAGCGAATCGACGGTAGGTGGAACCGACCGTCTCTGGCTGTCGCACCCACGCTGATGTCTGGTGGACAGATCATTGAGCTGACGCCGGGACGGACCTGGATTGAGCTGATCGGTCGAGACAAAGGACTGTTGGGTTGATACCCGTCGAGCCGGTGACGAATTCGCGACGGTGGCAGATCGGACTTGTGGTCCTGTCGTTTGGTTTGAGCGCCTGTTCGATGTTGACGACGCAGGACCAGGCCGCCCAACTGACCGAAGAAGATGTTCGCAGCGAGTTGATTTCCGATGGATCATCTAACGAAGTGGCCGACTGCATCATTCGGCTGGCCGAAGGCGAGATCGTGCGTGGCAGCTACGACTCTGTGCTTCGGGCCGAGTTGGAGGCGGCCTGCGCCGCCGCACAAGATGTAATCGCTGATAACGACTCGACCGGTGGGGACGGGGTAGTGGGCGTCGACGGGACGCAGGACTTGGCTTTTGTCGACGGCCCTTCGAACTACGGCGACGATCCCGCCCTCGATCAACTGTGGGATCAGTGCGAGGACGGTTCAGGAGCAGCCTGTGATGAACTGTTCAACACCTCCCCGCTCGACAGCGGTTACGAACAGTTCGGACTAACCTGCGGTGACCGCCCGGACGTGGCCAAATGCAGCGACCTGGACGAGGCCGAAAAGGATCCGGTACCTCTGGTGGCGACGACGGCGGAACCGACCGATCGACGCTAGCCGTCGTCAACTACAGCTCAGGCCACTTTGTCTTGTTGGGGCTTGAGCGTTGCTCACTCGGCTTCGGTCCGAGGGCCCAGCGGCGCCGCCAGGCGCCGGCATCCGGTCCGGTGGGGTCCGGAGTTTCGGCCGTGTAGGCGTTCTTGCGAGCCTGCCACCAACCGGAGCCGAACTCGTCAGCCAGTTCACCGATACGGCGTTCGATCCTCTTGGCAAAGACCCTTGGGTCCTCACCGTCGTCGATCTTCATGGCATCGCCGAACACCACGGCGCTTCGGCCTCGGGTCGGCCAATTCTTGCCTTTGGGCAGGATCGAGCCGGTGCCATCGAGATAAACCGGGATAACCGGCACCTTCCCTCGCTTGGCCAGATACGCGGCGCCGGGGCGATGTTCCCGGCTGTAGCCGTCAGGGCTGCGGCCGCCTTCGGGAAAGATAAGCAGGCTCCGGCCCTTCTCCAGTGCCCGGAGGCTGTTGCGGATTGACAGCTTGGATAGACGCTTGCGTTCGATGGGGATGGCCCCGATAAACAAAGCGGAGAGCGTGCCCGCCACTCGATTGGGGAAGAAATAGTCGGCCCCGGCGGCAATAGCCAGGTCCTCGCGCAGCTTGGAGGGCAACGTGGCCAAAAGCACGCTGGTGTCGGCGTGGCTGTGATGGTTGGCGGCGAAGATCACCGGGGACTTGATGTTGCGCAGCCGGTCGACGCCGACAACACGCGGGCTGGCATACAGCCGGACCGCCGGTTTGAAAAAGCCCCAAACCCCGGCACGGCGCACCAATTTGGCCGGACTTCGGTAAGCCCAGTCAGTGTCGAAATGAACACCGGCTTTCGGTGTCGCCCTTGGTTTGTCGACCCCTTTCGGCGTCGACGGAGGTTGCGAGATGAAGTGCAGCCAGCTCACGTTAACTCTCCCCGAACCCTTAGGTTACGTCTGCCATCAGGATAGGTGGATTGTGCATATGAGTCACGGTCGGACGAGGACCGACCACGTCTTCAGCCATTTCGAACGCATCCTCAAGTGTTGAGGCCGGGCGGAAGCCCAACCGGCGAACTGCTCTAGGGTCGCCCCCTACTACGATCACTCCGCCAAGATACTGCATTGCGTGCGAGCCCCAGTACCACATGTAGAACGGGTGAACACCGTGGTAGGCGTTGCTGGTGCGGTAGAGGTGCCGATACCACTCGTCTTCGGCGTACTGCTTCTCGTACTTTTGCTCGATCTCGACCGGGTCGGTGGTTTCGGCCAGAACCTCTTCGAAGAAGTCGATGTAGCTGGGGTGGTGGACCGGATGGAACTCCCATGGTGTGGGGTGGCTCATGATCAGCACGCCACCTTCACGGACCAGAGGTTTGCCTCGGTACAGGTTGAAGAAGTAGCCGAGCCCCTGAACCATGACCAGAATCGGGTTCATGATGGAGTTGACGTTGTACGGGGTCAGATACGGCAGACCCATGGTCAACACATCGGTTTGTCCCGACACCGGTACCAGATGTTGGGCGTACACGGCCTCGGTGGTCTTGCGATGGACGGCCTCCACCTCGCCGGCCTGAATTGACGTCATGTCGTAGGGAGCTTTCCAGCCGTGGAACACCCGACGTCGGGCGGCCGGTGGCATACGGTTAAGCCCGGCGTGCATTGCCGCGAACGATGCCCGATCCCGAGTCGTCCACTCCCATTCGCGCTTCTGCAGCACCGACATTGGGCCTTCGCGTCCGAAGGTGTTCGTGTTGAGCGTCGATTCGATCTGGAAGATGCGGGGACCGTGGGCCTTGATTATGTCGCCCTGGCGCCAGTTGGATCGGTGGAGCTCTGAGCGATCCTGATCCATGAACGACTTCGAGTGTCGCAACGTGTGAACGTTGTGGTGGGCCTTGACCCCTTCGTAGCCGGCCAGGCCGGTGGCTGTGCTTTTCCAGCCGCCATCCATCGACACCAGGTTGATGTTGACGTAGATGACCAGGTCGGATTCAGCGGCCCGCTTGTTCATCTGTACGGTCTCGCCCTTGTCGGTGTGGCCGAGGATGACCATGCCGTCGGGGTCTTCTGCATCATGGTTGTACAGCAGCCCGTGGGGTGCGAACGCCTCAAAGACCCGATCGCCGACGGCGTGTCGGAGTTCATCATCGGTCATGCGACGGTGAAGACAGAGTGCGGCGATCAGATGAACGTCATCGACTCCGGCTTCAGCCGCCATGTCCAGTACAGCCTCGATAATCCGCTGCCGGCTGTCGGGGCGCCGCATAGGCGGCAACGGCAGGGAAATGTCGTCGAAGGCGATCGTCAGCTTCATCCCCGGCTTCAGCAGCGACGGTAAAGGATCGTCGTCGATGGGGTTCAGCAGAGCGTCGCGAATGGCGGCGTCCGGATCTTTGAGCCCGACAAGTGGCTCCCCGGGGTAGATGACCCGGCTGCGTCCCACCGGCAGCTTTTCAAGCCGGAATCCCTCGCCGTGGTGGAAGAGAATCGGCGGCGTCCGCCGATCAACTTCGAGTACGAATCCGGGACGGGGATTGGCTCTTGTTTCTTGGCTCACGTGCGCACGATTCTTTCTGTACTTCTTCCTGTGCCTGTCTGTGGGCTCCGTCGTCCACCCATAACTACTTGCGACTCCGTCTTGATGCCGGCAGCGGACCAAGCGGCAACGCCTTGTCGGTACCGCCCTCGGCTTTCGACCAGTACTCGATCAACCAGCCCCGCTTGGTGGCCAACGAGGCCAACCGTGACTCAGGATTGACCGCCACCGGAAAACCGACGGCGTCAAGGAGGGGGAGGTCGGAGGACGAGTCGGCGTAGGCCACGGACTCGGCCAGGTCAAGGCCTTCGGCGTCGGCGTAATCACGTAGTGCTTGCGCTCGGACCTCTCCGGTAGGCGGCACGGCGAGAAGCTCGCCGGTGTAGCGCCCGTCCCGCTGCGACATCTCGGCGCAAATGACATCGTCGAACAATGGGCCCAGCGGCTTCACCACCACATCGAGCGCCCCGGTGATAAGAACCGTGCGGTGCCCGAGCCGTCGATGCTCCCGTACTCGACGTAGAGCAGCCGGAAAAGCCTTGGTCAAGATGTGGTCGGCCAGCAGCTGTGGACCAAGAATGTCGAGATCATCTACTGGTGCACCTTCGTAGCGTCGGTAGAAATGTCGGAGGAAGTCGGTTCGGTCCCGGCGATCGAGAGCCAGAAGGCCCGGGCCTTCGGCCAGGGTTTTGAGCGTGAATCGCATCCGGTCTCGGGGGCCGAGACGCCGGGTGGCCAACCAGGCGTAACTGAAGACGACGTTGGAGGCAATAATGGTATTTTCCAGATCAAACGCCGCTATTTGCCGCTCCGGAGCCAGGACTCGTGATCGCAACCGTTTGGTTCGCTGGTCGGGGTCGCTGCGCTCGCCGGTGGTCTTGACCCTTGCGTGCTCCACCACCGACGGCAGGTGCACGTTCTGCACGTAGTGGTCCCAGTCAACGACGGTGGGGTCGCAACAGAAGGCGTCCCGATCGGCCGGGTCAAGCGATTGGTGCAGCTCCAGGAGGTTCTCAACGCCGTACAGGGCTTCGCATTCGGCGTACGCGCCGTAGATTTTCACGTACCCGACGGCTCGTGACACCTGCTCCTTGCGGTCTTCGACTTCGGCGGTGACCATGGCCTGGCGGCCTCTTAGCGGCAACATCTTGAGGGCTCGGTCGGCTCGGCCGAGGTTCTTTTCCACCCGGTCGAGTTGGCGCTCGACGGCTCCGCGACCGGGGAATGACCACTCAGGCACAGCGATCGGTTGACCCTTGCGGTCATACAGAGGGTTCTCGGTGAACCAGCCGGAAACCAGGTTGACCAGATGCCGGTAACGAAGCGGATTGGCGGTGCCCGAAGCCACTTGCGTGACGTCGATGTTGCCGTCGCCGGCGTGTCCACGAGCGGCGACAGCGATGATGGAGTGAACCACCAGGTCGACGGGAATAACGTCGATGACGCCTTCAGGCACGCCGGGAAACTCTTTCAGGAGGCCGCGGGCGTAGCTGATGATGATGGGCTCCGCCATGCGGAAGCCTTTGATCCAACCGGCGAACGGCTCGGCCCACGCCGACTCGATGATGCTCGGTCGAACAATTGAGACCGGAATGTCACCTTTGCTCTCGTCCAACGCCCGCTCACCGAGAGCTTTGGTGTAGGCGTAGGCGTCAGGCCAGCCGAGTGAGGCGGCCCGTGCCCGACCGGCTTCGACCAGCTGATCCGATACCCATCGACCTCGGAGCTGTTCGGTTTTGGCCGCCAACAGGGGAGTGCCGGCGGCACCGAGTTCGTTGCGGGCCTGTTTCCGGAACTCCTCCAGCTGCTCAGCTGTACGTGAAAGGGCGTCGAAGTCGGCCCGGGTTCGTCGGGCGGCCGTGACTTCATCACGCCAGTCGACGTCGATGTGGAAGGGACTGTCGGAAAGTAGCTGTTCGGGAGCTCTGCCTCGTCTGTTGCCGGCGACGTAGCAGGTCGATACGGCAACCATATGGGGTTTGACGTTGAGGTCTTTCAACGTTTCTACTATGCGGGTTCCGCCGAGCAGGTTGACTTCCACCGCTCCGTCGAGCGGTGCATCGAAACTGACGGTAGCCGCCGAGTGGATGACGATGTCGCAACGGGAGAGCTCAAGTCTTCCTTCTTCGTCGAGCCCGAGACCGTCTTTGCCGATGTCACCCTCGATAACGGTGACCCGCTGTTCGATCTCTTCCCAAAACGGTTCTTTGCCTCGATCTTCCAGCAACCGACCAAATGCATCGTTACGGAAGATCTCCCGTCGGGCGCGCTGAGACGGTGAAGAACGACGCCCGGCCCTGATCAGCAGGACGATGTGGCAGTCGGGGGCGCCGCGTAACAGTCGTTCGACCAGGGCGGTGCCCAGAAACCCGGTTGCTCCGGTTACCGCTATTCGTTTCCCGGCCAACTGGTCGGCAATCATCGAATCCTCCGGTCCAGGCATGTGGGGGAGTAGCACAGCGGACAGCACTGGCACTGTCGATAGCACTGTGGGGCGAAAGCACTCACTGAAATCTGTCTAGCGCCTTGTGCGCAATCTGTCTACCATTTGGTAAGTGGATACCAAGGATCGGGTTCTGAATCAAGCGACCCTTGCCTTCGCCGAGCGCGGAGTTGACGGCACTTCGCTGGACGATCTCGCCCAACGGCTGGGAATCACGAAACAGACAATCCTGTACCACTTTGGCTCGAAGAGTCGGCTGATTGAAGCTGTTCTCTCCCGTTCGGCACAGGATTTGATCGGGGTACTGGCGACAACGGCCAAGGAGAGCGAGGTCGGCTGGCCGGTGGTCGAAGCCGTCGTTCGGGCCAGTTTCGAGCTTGCCGTACGGCGACCGGAGCTCATCGGGATTCTTCGGGAGACCTCACGCCTGGGTCCGCCGTGGTCGGAGGGCGTGGTTGAGGAACTCCGCCCGATCCTGGCGGATGCCGAGATGGCGTTGCGCAGCTATATGGATGAAGGGCTCCTTTTGCGGAACGATCCAAGAGTCATCTTGTTGTCGTCGTACGCAGTGGTCGCCGGATCAGTAACCGAAACCGAGGTGTTGCGGGCCCTCAACCTGCGCTTGGATCTTCGGGCGGCGGCAACGTTGCGTCGTACGCTGTTATCTTTCTTGGAGGCGGCTTTGCTCGGCCAGAGCGGAACGGGAGATTCCGAGGCATCGAGCACGGGCCGTGCAACTAAGTAGGTGGCACTCAACGTAAGGACTAGCTGTGGCGGTAATGGGAAGGCAGCTGAGGTGAGCACGCGGCGAAAAACGGCTTTAGGCCGCACATCGGTCGGCGTCAAACGTGACAGGCACGCAGGTTCTGTCGTCGCTGCGGTAGTAGCTTGGTGTTCTGTGATCTCCGCTGCCGTGATGAACCGCCCGTTGATGCGACGCACCGTTGGAGCGGTCGGCGCATTGACGTGCATGGCTATTGTTGTGGCCGCTCCGTTGCCTGTCGGAGCTCAAGTTGCCGATCCCTTGGATTGCGACGCCGACGTCGTCGACACCAGCGGCTCGCTGAACGTGGCCGACGTCGCCGACGTGATTGCTGGTGCCGTGCCCTCCGAGGCCCGGCTGATTGTTCGTTCCTACGATTCGGTGGAAGACGGAGACCTGGTAGCGGCCGTCGACGAGGTCATCGGAACGTGTTTCGCTGATGATCAGGGCACTACTGACACCGATGTCATCATCCTCGGCTTGTCGATCGGTGACCGTCAATCCGATGTGGTGGTCGGAGACCGGTGGCAGATCGCAGTGGGCGATGTCAACGCCATCCGGGAAGACGTGATGGGCACACAGTTCGCGCAGGGTGAATACACCGCCGGCATGACCGACGCCGTGACCATCATCGGGTCCCGGATCAGCGCCGACCTCGGTCCTGTTGACTCGACCGTCAGTGACGACGATGCGTCCGAAAGCGGTGAGACTTCAATCGATACTTCTGGCGAAGAGGGTGGCGGTGTGTCGCCGCTGGCCGCTGTCGCCGGTGTAGCGCTGCTGGGAGGCGGCGCAGGAGCCGTCGCACTAGGTTCACGACGGCGACGGCTCGGTCAGGTTCGTCGTGAGCTCGAAGGCTCCCTGGTTGGCCCGACCGGCCGACTCGGAGCGGTGCGGGAACGCCACGATCGCGTCCTGATGCAGGGTGAGGTGTGGGAGAAGGTCGTCGCCGGGTCGTCCAAAGACAAACTCCTATCGCTCAAGTCGGAGGCGGTCGAGGCGTCCAACAGCACTGATGCTGTGGCATCGGTCCTCAATCAGTTGCTCCCCGGCGGTCCCGGTGGTGCTGATCTGCAATCGGCCGAGAGCGCCAAAACCCAGGTCGTCAATCTTTCCAGGGCCTTGGATTTTCAGGATGAGACGCTTGATCACCTTGTTGCCTATGGGGCACACCTAGACCACTTGCGGGTGGCTGTGCCGGCCAAGAGAGAGCTACTCGAAGGGGAGCTCGAGGGCGCAGGAGACCTGGCAGGACAACGATCCGAGCAAGGTTGGGCGGTGTCGGGTCAGGTGCAGAAACTGGAGCTGATCGGCGCCGACCTGGAGGGTCTCAGTTTCGAGGGTTTGGAGCTCGACTGGCTCCAGTTGTCGGATCGGGTCGAGGCCATCGAGGCCGATCTGTTCGCCGCTGGCCATTACCTTCAGGCCTTGCCGTCCAGGGTGGAGAGTTTGAAGAAATGGAGCGAGGAGCTGGAGGCGGCAGCGGCCCTGGAAGCGGCCCGGGCCGATGACGTTCGACGTCGATTCGGCAATGTGGCCGCCCTACACGCCAGAGATTCGTGGGAGTGGGCGGCCGAGCATCCAGAGCGGGCGGTTCGTGAACTGCAGCAGGGCGAGCAGATTCGTACCCTCACGATGCCGGAGGTTCTTGAGGCCCAGCAATTCGATGAGGCCGGTCGTCACCTCGAACAGGCTGGACTCCATGTAATCGCCGCCGACGACTTCCTCGACCAGATCGAGGACCTCATGGTTGATCTCGATAAAGCCCAAGTCGAAGCACCTCTGCTGATTGATCAAGGCAAAGAGATCTTGGTGGATCTATCCGACTACGTGGCCAACCACCAGATGGATCTTGACGATACGACCCGTCAAGCCCCGGACGATCTCCGCCAGACGTTGCTCGGTCTGGAGGCCGAGCTTCGGCAGGTGAAGCCGAACTTCCTGCGGGTCGCCGAGACCGCGTACCGCACCAACAGGCAGATGGACGAACTGATGGTGTCGGCCAAGGACCAGCACGCCAAGATGCAGGCTCTGCGGCGGGAAGCGCAGCGTGAGGTCGCCAGAGCCGAGCGGGCCATCGCCAGGGCCAAGCGGTCTCTCGGCTGGGAACTCATCCAGTCGAGTTCCGGAGCGACGCTGGAGCGCCTGGAAGAATCGCTGGCCAACCTACCGTCGACGCCTGAGGCTCAGATCCAACATGCTGAACGGATCGCCGACACGGCTTTGGCTATTCAGGAACGCATCATCGCCAAGCGCCGCCGGGCCGGGACTTGGATTGTCATCGGCGGAGGCCACGGATCGTGGGGAAGCCCTGGTGGTGGCATCAGCGGAGGAGGCGGCGGCTTTAGTGGCGGCGGTGGATCGTTTGGCGGCGGTTTTGGTGGCGGCGGTGGTTCGTTCGGTGGCGGCTTCGGCGGTGGTGGTCACACCTTCGGTGGGGGTCGCAGCAGCGGGGGCTTCTAGCCATCCGAGAGCTCCTGCGTGGCGCCGCCGGGCCTACTCGGGTGCTACGACCGAGCGGTGGTTCGTTTGCCCGCTCGCCGTTCATGCCGCTCGATGGCCAGATCAACCAGTCGGTCGATGAGATTGCTGTATGACAAGCCGCTGGCTTCCCACAGTTTGGGATACATGGAGATGGGCGTGAAGCCGGGAATGGTGTTCAGCTCGTTGATGAGCGGGCCTCGTCCGTTCTCCTCGTAGAGGAAGTCGGCCCGGGCCATTCCTTCGACTCGAAGACAGCTATAGGCCTGCTTGGCCAGATCCTGCAACTGACCGGCGACGCCGTCGGGTAGCTCTGCTGGAATGATCAGCTCCGCCGTGCCGTCGTGGTATTTGTCCTCGTAGTTGTAGAAGTCGGCTCCCGGCACTATCTCGCCCGGGACGGAAACCTCGAGGTCGGCGTTGCCCAGTACGGACAACTCAATCTCTCTGGCGTCAACCGCTTCCTCAATGACCACTACTTCGTCGTAGCGGAAGGCAGTCGCTAGGGCCTCGGCCAGCTCATCCGTGGTTTCCGCTTTGCTGACCCCGACGGAGGACCCCATGTTGGCCGGCTTGACGAAGCACGGGAATCCCAGATCGCCTTCCACGCTTTCCATTACCGCAGTAGGGTTCTTGGCCACCTCAACTTCAGTGAAGGCCTTCCACTTGGTCTGCGGCAGCCCGTGAGCCTCCAGCACCGTCTTGGCCATGGCTTTGTCCATCGATACCGCTGAGCCCAACACTCCCGCTCCTACATAGGGAACGTTGGCCAGCTCGCACAGTCCTTGGACGGTCCCATCCTCGCCCATTGGTCCGTGTAGCAGGGGAAGGACCACCACCTGTTGCGAGGGAGCGTTGCCGCCGGCTGTTAGCTGGCGCGCTCCGAGTTGAGTTGTCGCCCCGACGGGTTCAAGGGCTTTTACCTCGGCACCAGGCTCGATTTCGGCCAATCCGTCGACGGCCACGAACTGGCCTTCGCGGGTTATGCCGATGGTCTCGATCTGATAGCGAGACCGGTCTGCGGCAGCCAGGACGTGGGCTGCCGTCATGCAGGAAACGTCGTGTTCGGCTGATTGGCCGCCGAAGAGGACCAGGAGTCGGATGGGGCGTTCGTTGGTAGCCACGGACTCAGACTAATAGTCGCGCCGTCGGCCGTGGGGTCAATGAGATGCAATCGAGCAGTCTGGCGTTTTTGGCCCGCCTTCCCGTTTTGTCTGGGTGGTCTAGGGGGGGTCCGAGTGATCGGCTTGAGCTTGAGCTAGACAGTATCCATGCGCTTCTCCGTAGGTGAGCTGGTTGACGCCATGGACGGCCATCTCGACCGGGGTGACGTCGATGTGGTGGTCGACGGTGCCGGTATCGACAGCCGTGAGCTTCAACCCGGTTCGATCTTTTTCGCTCTGGTAGCCGAGCGGGACGGTCACGACTTCGTACCGGCAGCGGTTGATGCCGGCGCCTCTGCGGTTGTTGTCAGCCGATTGTTGAGCGACGACGATCTGGAGTCGCTCCCCGCCGGAGTGGCTGTGGTCCGGGTGGCGGACACCGAGGCGGCACTGGTGGGGCTGGGCAAACGGGCGCGATCCAGAATGTCGGGGCCGGTGATAGGCATCACCGGTAGCGTCGGTAAGACATCGGTCAAGGACCTGACGAAGGCTGCCTGCAGCGGGCCGCCGTTTGCGACGGTGTGGGCCGCGTCCAAGTCCTTCAACAATGAGATCGGTGTACCCCTGACGCTCGTCAATAGTCCTGATGATGTTGATGTGGTCGTGGTTGAGATGGGTGCTCGTGGGATAGGCCACATCAAGTACCTGTGCGAGATTGCCTCTCCGACTGTTGGGGTGGTGACCAGCGTGGCGCTGGTTCACTCCGAGCTGTTCGGCTCGATCGAAGAGGTCGCCCGTGGCAAGGGTGAGCTGATTGAGTCGCTGCCTGGCGACGGAACCGCTGTCCTGAATGCCGACAATGAGTACGTTCTGGCCATGAGTAGCCGAACTCACGCTCGGCGCGTCACTGTTGGATCCGGTGCCGAGGCCTCACCTCGACCGGACTTCGTTGTTTCCGACGTGACCTTGGACGCCGAGCTTCGCCCGACGTTTGTCATCACCCATGGGGACAGTTGGAACTCGGTGACGCTCGGTGCACGCGGCGCTCACATGGCCGTGAACGCCACTACTGCAGTGGCGGCGGCGGTTGCCGCCGGGGTGGGCTTCGATGACGCCTGTCGCCAGGTGGCTCACGGGGATCTGTCGCCGTGGCGGATGGAAGTCGACCGGTCTACCGCCGGGGGCGTTGTCATCAACGACGCCTACAACGCCAACCCGACGTCTATGCGGGCTGCTCTTGATGCCCTGCTGGCGGTTGAGGCCGATAGGCGTGTGGCCGTGATCGGCGAGATGGCCGAGCTCGGGGATGAGGGCGACCGAGAGCATCTGGCAATCGCTCGGGAGGCAACCGAGGCCGGTATCGAGGTCATCGCCGTGGCTTCGGGGGCCTATGGTGACTCGGTTCGCCACGTCGACGACATCGCCGATGCAGTAGTCGCTGTCGGCAAGGTCGCTGAAGGAACCGCCGTGATGGTCAAAGCCAGCCGGGTCGCGGGCCTCGAGCGACTGGCCGAGCTGTTGGTCAAGGGCTAGCGGGGTCGAGTTAGGCCACTACACTGGCGGGCCGATGAACCTCTCACATTGGGTCCAGGGAGCTCGGCTCCGGACACTTCCCGCCGCTGTTGTTCCGGTGGCCGTTGGCACCGCGGCAGTTACTCAGGTCGAAGGCGTCTCGATTATCTGGTGGCGAGCGTTGGCCGCGCTTGTGGTGTCGCTTGCCTTGCAGGTGGCAACCAACTTCGTCAATGACTATGCCGACGGCGATCGGGGAACCGATAGCGATCGGTTGGGACCCGCTCGCCTGGTCGGCGGCGGCCTGGTTTCGTCGAGAGACGTGAAGGTGGCCGCTGTGATCTGCTTCGCCGTTGCGGGCGTGGCCGGTCTGCTGCTGGCCCTGGCAGTGGGCCCTGAGCTCATCGCGGTAGGTGCCGTTTCAATGCTGGCCGGCTGGGCGTATACCGGTGGGCCGAGGCCCTACGGCTATTACGGCCTCGGAGAAGTCTTTGTTTTCGTGTTCTTCGGTGTTGTGGCTACCGTTGGTTCCACCTACGTGCACACCGAGTCGCTGTCCGGCTTTAGCTTCCTGGCTTCGGTGCCGGTCGGCCTGTTGGCTGTGGCATTGCTGGTGATCAACAACCTTCGGGACATTCCCACTGATGGTCCAGCGGGCAAGCGGACGCTGGCGGTGAGAATGGGGGACCGGTCGACCCGACGGTTCTATGTGGGACTAATGGTCCTGGTCGGAGTGTTCATCGGCTTGTGTTCTTTGCACGCTCCCTTGTCGTTCATCGCCCTGGTTGGGGTTTTGTTGGCTGCTGAGCCAGCACGGACTGTGCTGCGGGGTGCTGCTGGGCGAGATCTGATTGTTGCGCTGGGGATGACCGGCCGAGTCCAACTAGTGGCCGGTGGGCTGCTGGCGGTTGGCATCTTTTTGTCGTGACTCCGTCGATCGACCGCCTTCGCCGCTCGATCGACATGGATTTGATATAAAGCGCCTCAATCAATAGCCGATTGCAATGCAGTGGCGAATAAAAGTGGTGAAGTCAGGGAGTCGACGGCTCGAGTCGACCCCGGGTGTGCAATTGAAGAGTGGACTCGAAACTTCGGGGTTGCCGAAGCCGTTCGTTTTCTCATCCTGCTGTGGGCCGGACCGGCAGCGGCGATGTTCGTGGCCTCGACCGGGCTGCTGAGAGGCTCATCATCCCTGATCGACTTTCAAGAGTCCATGACGTTCACGCGTGCTCTTTTTTCGACCCTTGGGGTGTTCACTCTCCTGGTGGGCGCCCTTTGGCTTGTCCGCTCGGGTGCCAGTCTGCCGTCGTTGCGTTCTCTGGGAGAGGACGCCTTGGGCTGGCGTCTTCATGCAGCCGGACTGATCGTGGCTGCTGTCGTGGCGCCTTTTGCGCTATTCGAAGGCCCTTTGCGTGGAGGGTCGCAGTTTGTTGTCGCCTGCGGCGCTCTCGTGGCCGGTTGTAGTTTGGCTCGCTGGTTGGCTTCGACGTCTTTGGCCGCTGCTCAGCCGCTGGCCGGATTTTCGTTCGCCTTGGTTGTTGAGCTGACGGTCGGTTGGCTGGCTTGGAACCCGGAGACGTCATTTGGTCTTGCTCTGCTTGGCCTCGTCACGATGGTTCGGAGTCTGACAGTCATCACCTGCGTGTTGGCCAGCGCCTACGCCCTGTCGGCCGGACATTGGCCACCGGTGGTGTCCACTGCGGCCGGGCTGGCCGAACGTATTCGCCGTCTCGATTAGTCGGCCAAGCACTGACTGAACGGTGCCTGCCGAGCGCAGGACTTCGGGCGTTCCGCCTCGTCCTTGGAGGCCGTTGGTGTAGACACCCGCCGGTAAGCTGGGTTGGTGTTTTTCGTTGCCGTCTGTGGCGTTTGTCAACGTAGTGACTCGGCCGGGCGACCCAGCCGCTTCGGCTGGTGTCGCAACTAATGGCCGGCAAGACACGGACTCACTATGAGATTCTCGGTGTTGGTCGCAGCGCCGCCCAGGACGAGGTCCGCCGGGCTTACGTAGCTGCAGCCCGCAAGTGGCACCCCGATCGGTTCGTCGGTCGTAGCGAGGAGGACGCAGAGCGGGCTGAGCGGGCCATGCGTCGGGTCAACCAGGCTTGGGAAGTCTTGGGCGACAGCGAACGTCGCCGAACCTATGACCGTGAGTTGGACGGTCGAGCGTCGTTCGACGCCCCGGTAAACGGGGTTCGTGTCGACGACGGCGTCACTCGCATCGATCCGCGTCTGTTGGATCCGGATTTTCTTGCTGCTCGCCGGCAAGCCCAACTCGATGACATTTCGAACCGCAGCTCTATCGCCATCCGTGTGTTCCCGGTTGCTGCCGTGCTCACGCTGCTTATCGGCATCTTCGTTTTCACCGCCTACGCCAGCGACCAGGTCAGGGGTTCAACCCCGACCACCATGGCCGGCCCCTCATTGGGTAGTGGTATCGAAGCCAACGACTGCGTTGATGTAATCTCCGGTCCAGCGCTGTTGGAGGTGCCCTGTACAGCCAACGCCGATGGTCAGGTCATTGGTGCCCACCTGGGCGACGGTGTGTGCCCGACTGCAACCCGCACTGAGATTGAACTGACCAATGGGGTCTTTGTCTGTTTGGCGGCTGTTTGATGGCAGCTGAGTCCGGTCACAAGGTCGGTCGATCCAGCGTGATGACAGCCACCGACTGGGATGGCCGGTATGGCGAAGGCCGGCAATGGAGCGTGGAACCCAACCACTTCTTCGCCGACGCTGTCGCCGATGTCGAAAAGACATCCGATGCCTCTGGCCGGAAGGCCCTCGACTTGGCCTGCGGCGAGGGGCGCAACGCCGTGTGGCTGGCCGAGCGGGGGTGGAATGTCACCGCCGTCGATTTCTCCTCGGTCGGAGTGGAGCGTGGCCGGGCGGGCGCGGTGGAGCGCGGCATCGTCGTTGACTGGCTGGTGGCCGACCTGGAAACCTGGGATCTCGGCACTCGAGCGTGGGATTTGGTGGCCCACGTGTACCTGCACTGGGGGCCGGATCAGCGCCTGCCATTCCTCAAGCGATGCGCCGCCGCCGTGGCCGACGGTGGTGTCTTTGTTGTCGTTGGCCACGACAGATCGAACATTGACCATGGCCACGGCGGTCCCCAGAATCCGGAGTTGCTGACCACCCCGGATGAGCAGCGGGAGCTTTTGACCGTGGCCGGGCTCGATGTGATCCGGGCCGAGCTGGTTTACCGGGATGTTTCCATTCAGGCGGGCGACGGCTCTGAGAAGCAGGTTCAAGCCATTGACCACGTGGTTGTGGCCCGCAGACGCTGACGACACTTGTAGGCTCTCACACTGTGATCAAGAAACTCTCTTTGCCCGGGCGCAGCCCGAAAGTGATCACGTTGTGGGGCAATCCGATTCTTCGGCAAGCCGCCACACCGATCACTGTGTTCGACAAGTCGACCGAGGCGTTGATTGATCAGTTGTTTGACACCATGTACTCGATTGAGATTGGTGTTGGTCTGGCTGCCAATCAGATCGGCCGATCCGAGAGCGCGTTTGTATTCGACTGCCGCGACGGACTGGTTGGGCATGTGATCAACCCGGTGATCGAGCGCATCGGTATGGACTTTCAGTCCGGATCCGAGGGGTGTTTGTCCCTGCCTGGGTTCGACCTGGACACTGTGCGGTTCGATCGGTGTCGGGTGCGCGGCCAGGACAAGCACGGCAACGAGATTGTGTACGAGGGCGAGGGCCTTCGTTCCCGCTGTTTCCAGCATGAGGCCGATCATCTGGCCGGGAAGCTCTACATCGATCATCAGGATGCGGCCATCAAGTCGGAGATTGAAGCTGAGATGTCGGACAGCGAGTGGCACGGCCACGACAGTCTGGACCCGACGTCCAAGCTGTATGTTCGCTGCCAGATGGGCGTCGACGAAGAGTAGCCATCTTCGGGCGGTTGAGGCGGTTTAGGCCTCGATGGTGAGGTTGGCCAGGCCCAGGGTTCCCGGCCCGTTGTAGGTTTCGGCTGCCCCTAAAGCGATGGCTGTGCCGTCGTTGTCAGCTTCGCCTATCAGGCCGTCCTGCGACCAAGGCGTATCCGGCAGCCCGAACTGGGTGTACTCGCCTGTGGCGTAGACCGATTCGGTGTAGGCCTCGTCGAAGTACAGCTGGCCGGTGTGGGTTCTTTGCCCGTCCAGCCACACGGCGGAGTGGATGTGTACGGCTCGCCCCTCGTACCACCCCGGGTAGATGGTCTGAAACTCGACGATGCCGTTCTCGTCGCTTTCCTGCATTCCCCGGCAGAAAGTGGAGCCTTCTCCCTCGTCTTTGCCCGAGCCGTCGTCGGTGTAGCTGGAGTAGTCACCGGAGGCGTCGGTGTGCCAGACCTCCACCTGGGCGCCGGGCACCGGCTGACATTCGGCGTCGACCACTCGGACTCCCAGTCGGAGAGGATGGCCGGGATATCCCTCGTGGATGTCTCGACGATCGAGCAGTTCAAGGGACGGGAAAGGCCCGGTGGTTGACTCCGGTGTCATCCGACATATGGCGACCTCGTCGAATTGGGCAGCGTCCAGTGCTGGGATCTCGGTGCCTGCGGTTGGCTCCACCAAGGTGCCTTCGGGCGCGCTCGTTCCCGTCGTACTCGTGTCGTTGGATGTCAAGGTTTCTGCGGTGGTCGGCTGGTCACCGACCGCGTTGCCGGATTCGGTGCAGGCAGCGATGGCGGTGGCGCAGACTCCGAGCAGGAAGGTCCGACGATCCAGCTTCCGGGGCATGGCAGGCGAAGACATAACGCTCACTTTGCCACATGCAGATTATGGCCAGGTTAAAGCGAGGCGGAATCCGGCGGTTCGCTTGTCGTCAGCCGGCGTATATGGTCTCGTCGAACACCACGCCGTTGGCCAGGGTCTTGTGCACCGGGCAACGCTGAGCGATGTCGGTCAGTCGAGTGCGGGTTTCCTCGTCGAAGTTTCCGTCGATGAAGATCTCGGAGTTGATGCGATCAACCATCCCGGAGTGGCTGTCGTCGCACTGCTCGCAGTCTTTGGCGTGCACCCTCTCGTGACTGTAGGAAACCGACAGCGAGGTGATGTCGATGCCTTTACGTTTGGCGTACATGGTCAACGTGATGGTGGTGCAGGAGGCCAGTGAGCCAAGTAGAAGGTCGTAGGGGTTGGGGCCGGTGTCGTCGCCTCCGAGGTCGAGCGGCTCATCCGCACGCCAGGTGTGAGTCCCGTTGGTTATGTCAACCTGGTATCCGTCAATGAGTTCTGCGGTGACTTTGGCCATGAACTGCCTTCACTTTCGCTTGTAACTTTCACGTGGTCGTGCGAGCCCAACAGTAACCGCCGGTAGAGGGGTGGACATTCCAGGTCCGGCCGGGCTCACCGGGGCGCAATCCGGTTGGTGAAAGGTAAGCTGGTGCTCTCAATTCGGACCGTTAGCTCAGCTGGCTAGAGCGCTCGCCTCACACGCGAGAGGTCACTGGTTCAAGTCCAGTACGG
>JAHDFR010000196.1:5691-6774 GCA_020628065.1 Acidimicrobiales bacterium | reverse complement strand
AGCGTTCCTTCGCCTCGAGGCTCAAGCTCAAACCGAACGGTGGTCATGCCGTCGCCGCCGGTCTCCCACCTGAAAGCGAAGACCAGCCCGGGCTCGGCTTCAACAACCGGGCCCGACAGTGTCACCGTTTCCCGATCACCACCAAAATTCTCCCAATGGAAACGGTAAGAGCCGTCGATCCGAGCATCAACATCGGCCTCGGTAGTGAACCAACCGTTCCAACCGTCGCCCGTGCTTATGGCCTCATACACCACAGTCGGATCAGCGGCGATAAACGTCCGATAGGAGATCGGCGGAAGCTGCTCCTCAGTTGCCACACCCTCATCATTCTGGTTTGTGGCAAAGAAGGCAAAGAAAACAATAGGGCTGTCCCAAAAGGGTGGATCGGGCCTCCTCAAACATGTCATCCTTTACTCAACACCGATCCCGCTCACACCAGCCGCCACGCTCGCCCCAGCGGCAGCCGCCCACCACGCAGAGCAAAGCTCGAACACCTCGGTGATAGTCGAACGCCGACCTTGAGGAGACCACCATGCATAACGACAGCCCAGGCCACACCTTGCGATTTCCGCTGAGCCTGGCCGCCGCCGTCCTTATAGGTCTACTCGCCACCCTCGGACTGATCAGCGGCGCCACGTCAGCATCGACTGCGCCATGCTCGGCCACCTACACGATCCTCAAGCAAAGCCAGAAGCACTTTCGGGCCGCCATCCATGTCACCAACAACGGCGACACCGTCGAAGCCTGGACGGTGCAATTCGATCTTCCCCAAGGACAGCAGGTCCACCGCAGTTGGAACGGCTCGTTCACACAATCCGGACAGACCGTGACAATCACTGACAGCGGTAGTGCGCTGGCCTCCGGTCAATCGGTAACCCCGCAATTCACCGCCAGGCGAAAAGGCGGACCTGTTGGCCAGCCCACGGCCACCAGGCTCAACGGGCAGCTGTGCGACGACGGCTCGACCCCAACAACCAGCCAACCGACCACCACCGAAACGACAACCACCACGACGGCACCAACCACAACTTCGACCACCGAAGCCACCTCCACTACTGGTGTGGAGACAACCACCACAACCAC
>JAHDFR010000196.1:3364-5591 GCA_020628065.1 Acidimicrobiales bacterium | reverse complement strand
GCCCGCAACACTCAGTTCGACAACAACCCCTTCCGTGACGTGCCTATGAGTGACATCCCGCTCAGCGGGCTCACCGTCAACGGCGACATCTACAACGAGGGACTGCTCGACACCAGCCACAGCGGCTACTTCCGAGTCAAGTGCGAAGTCAGCCACTTCGCCTACGACGACCCGATCGTTTATCCGAACCAACCGGGCAGAGCGCACCTTCACATGTTCTTCGGCAACACCGACACCAACGCCTACAGCACGTTCGATTCCCTGCTGAACACCGGCACCGGCACCTGCAACGGCGAAGATCTCAACCGCTCGGCCTACTGGATTCCGGCCGTGCTCGACAGTAACGGCAACGCCCTTATCCCGTTCGAGTTGATGGTGTACTACAAGAACGAAAACTTCCGCTACGGCGGAGCCAATGAACTGGTCGGCCCGTTCCCGGACAACCTGCGCATGATCGCCGGCCGTGGAGGCGCCACCTCCCCCCAGGCCGACCTGACCGGCGGGCCCAACTCGCTTCCGGTCATCGGATTCGCCTGCGGCCCGGCCTACAACAGCAACGACAAGTTCCAACCACTCATCCCCGACTGCGACGGCACCGGCGCCGGCCCGTACGACGGACGGGCGCTGGAAATGCGGATCGCATTCCCGCAGTGCTACAACCCGACCGAAGACACCTATCTCACCGACGGCACCCACATGAGCTACTCCGAAGGCGGCTACTACGGCATCCGCTGCCCCGACTCACACCCCTACGACGTCTCGTCGATCATGTACCGAATCTTCTTCGATCCCGATGACTACGGCGGATCACTCCGAAACCTGCACCTCAGCTCAGACGTCAAGCACGACCAGATCCTGCCCGGCGGAACCACAGCCCACGCCGACTGGTTCGGAGCCTGGCATCCCGAGGCCATGCAGATGTGGGTCGACAACTGCAACAACACCCAGGCCGACTGCGAAATCGGGCTCCTGAACCGAAACCCCGCTCTCTCGATGGTCGATCGCAAGAAGGGCTTCTACCCCAATGGCTACCGGGCCAAGGCCGAGGACCTCATTCAGCTCTGCCCCGGCAAGACGCTCGACCCTGACGACCGCCTACGCTCCGTAGCCAGTTGCCATCACGGGTAACGGCGGCGCCCTACACCTTGCACAAGCAGAACGGGTGACCGGCCGGGTCGAGGAAAACCCTCCACGCCTCAGGTGTCGGTTGAACGTCGGCCTTGACCGCCCCCAGGGCCAACACCCGCTGTTCCCCAACATCGAGGTCAGGAACATCAAAGTCCAGGTGGGCCTGCTGAGGTACCCCGTCGGGCCAGCCCGGAGGCGTGTAGTCGGAGACAAGTTGGAATCCAATGTCGGAGCCACCCGGCACCTCCAACCGGACCCAATCAGGCCACTGCGTCTCCTGTTTGATTTCTCCCCCGCAAATTGAGCGGTAGAACTCGGCCAACGCCAACGGATCAGGACAATCAAGAGCGACCAGCGAGAACCGAGCGATAGCCATGACCCGACCCTACGGTCGGGCCTGCACGACGCCAACCACCCACCACCTTCACTAGAATGGGGTGGATCTTCGGCGGCGGGACTCTCCCTTGCTCCGAAGTCGAGGCGACAAAACAGCGGACATCCGCCGACGTGGCAACACGTCAAAAACACCTGGAGAAACAACAATGGAAGACACCACCTCAACCGACTCCGGCGTTCCCGGCGACGGACCGGCCAATCTCACCGATGATGAAAAGCTGACGCTCACCACCTTGCCCAGTCTCATCGGATCGGCCGTAGCCTTCTCGTCCAAAAACGGAGCCGTCGGCACCGTTAAAGAGATGATGGCCAACGCCAAAGCGGCCGCCGCCGGACGCAACACCTTTCCCGATAACGAACTGATCCAGTCGATCCTTCCCAACATGGAAGACGCCGGGGCCGCCCTGGAAAAAGCCAAAGCCATGCAGGCCGCCCAGGTCGAGAAGATGAAGGCCGCCGGCATCGAATCGGCCGAGGACATGCGGGAGTATGTGCTGAGCCAGGCCGGGGCTGCCCGAGAACTCTTGGCCTCAAAGATCGACGGTGCTGAAGCTGCTCAATACAAGGAGTGGGTCATGGGCGTAGCCGACGCCGTAGCCAAAGCAGCCAAAGAAGGTGGCTTCCTCGGCATTGGTGGCGAGCAGGTCACCGAAGCCGAGACAGACACCATCGCCGCCATCAAGACCGAGCTCGGCGACTAGCC
>JAHDFR010000196.1:0-3264 GCA_020628065.1 Acidimicrobiales bacterium | reverse complement strand
ACCGGCGTTCGTCCCATTCCGCTGGGTCACGTCCGACGCAGCCTCACCGACATCCTCGATCGGGCCGACCTGACGGCCGACCAGCGGTCCCTGATCGACATGCACTACGGCTTCAACAGTCTTCCGCTCCCCTTCTCATCCACCCGCTCCCCGGACATCGCCGCCGGTCGGGAGGAAACAGCGGTCCGCGCCGCCTGCCGTAGTGCAGTAGCGGCCACCGCACCTCACATCACCCGCCGCGATGTTGGGCAGACACCGGTACGGCCACGGATCGACCCGTTGATTCAACCGTGGTTTCTTCAGCCGACCGGCACCTGGGAGGCTCGATCCAAGACGGTTGCTCGAGCCTACGTTCGGGTTCGGGCCACCTGTGACGGCGCCTACGCCGGACCAACCCTGGCGGCGCTGCAAAAATGGTTCGCCGACAGCGGCTACAGCGACACCGAGCTGACAACGAACACTCGATCGCGGCCCAACGGCAACGCCCTCGCTCGGGCCGCCGCCCTCATGGAAATCGCCCTCTACGAGGAAATCCGATCCGAAGCATCAAACGACACCAAGCCCCGCCAACTGCCGGTCCCGACGTCGCCGGTTCAGGCTCCGGACGTCTCAACCTCCCACACCTCTCCTGAGATCGTGAGCCACCCTGACCTGGTTGCCCTGCTCCACGCTGAAGAGCTCACCACAACCGGGCTGCTGCGAGCGGCAGCCGCCGTCCAAGATCAGGCAGTCAACGGAAAAAACGTGGCCGGTCAGATAGGACTGTTGTTGCGGGTGGTCAGACCACGGTTGGACACACTGGCGGCACACGACCTGGAACGAATCGCCGTGTCGGTTTCCTACGTGGCGGCGACATCGGGCGATCCGTTCCTCGCCCTCGAGTGGGTAGGCCACTTCCTTGACCGTGTCGGCATCACCGATCGAACGTTCACCGTGGTGGTAAACGCCTCCGAAGCGGCCGCCGCCGGCGGGTACCACGATTTGGCGGCCAGCATCGACCGGTACTTCCATCAACTGCGAGCAAGGTGGGACATTCCCGCTCATCAGATACCGCTCGTCGAACACACCGAAGCGGAACAACAACGCTTGGTTGCCGGCTCCTACCGCCTGGAGCACGCCGCGCTCGCCCAATTCTCCAGCGGCAACCTGCCCGGCGGCAGACAAACCATGTTGCGAAGCATCAATGAAGCGCTGACATCATCACAGCTTGCCTACCGGGTGTTGACCGACAAGGCCGACTTTCCCGACCGTCCCCTGCCCGGCAAAGCCAGCCGACACGGCTGCGACCTGGCCTGGCCATGGTTTCTGGGTGCCGTCTTGCGAGCCACCGAAGCGGCCGCTGTACTAGCCGAAAATGTGTCGTCACAAACCGTTGACCGGCAAACCATGAACGATGTCAGCCAACAGGTTGCCCTCGTGGCCCGCTTCGCCCGATCAGCGCTACAGGCCTACGGCGAGCCCATCACCGTTGCGCGATTCCATCGCTGGTACGCCGAAGCATCAGCCCTGACCGACAAGCTCGACGAGTGGACACCGGCATGAACAACCTCCGGGTGGCGCCAAATCACCACAGTGCACGACTGTCTCCCCACTAGAGTTCAACCCATGAGCGACCCCGCAGCCACATTAATGGAGCAGATTCGGATCGACCTGACCACGGCGATGAAAGCAAAAGACAAGGTCACTGTTCGCACCCTTCGAGCCGTAGTGGCCGCCGTGCAGGAAGCCGAAGTAGCCGGTACCTCAGCCACGTCGCTGGACGACAACGGTGTACAGAAAGTAATCGCCGCTCAGGCCAAGCGCCGAGTGGAAGCAGCCGAGGCGTTCGACCAGGGTGGCCGCGACGAAAAGGCGGCCGACGAGCGGGCCGAACTGGCGATACTCGAGAACTATCTGCCCAAAGCGCTGGCCGAAGACGAATTAGCCGCACTCATCGACGACACCTTGGCGGCCGAAGGCATCACCGAGAAAGCCGACATGGGCAAAGCAATGAAAGCCGTCAACCAGAAGGTGGCCGGCCGAGCTGACGGCCGCACCGTGGCCGACATGGTGAAATCCCGCCTGACTTAAGCCCTACGCCGGTGGGCGCTTCAGGTAGAAGCCGGCACCGGTGAAGAACATGACCTCCTCACCCTCCGGGTTGAACAACCGAGTAGTGGAGTTCACGGCACCCCGATCGGGCTTGGACTTCGAGTCGGTCACTGTGTTGACGCAGTACACGGCCCGATACTCGACGTCGGGGTAGACCGGCTTGAGCCAGCGAATCTCGTCCATGCCGGGAGACCCCAACGACGACTCAACCGGCAACAAGTTGTCGACCATCAATCGCATGGTGGCCGCCGTGGTGTGCCAGCCGGAAGCGATGATCCCCCCGAACATGGTGCCGGCCGCCGCCTCCGGATCGATGTGGAACGGCTGCGGATCAAAGCGGGTGGCGAACTCGATGATCTCGTCCTGAGTCAACGTAAACGAACCCAACGGGTATTCACGCCCGGGCTCGAAGTCATCCAGGAACTCAACGCTGTTGTTGGCCATGACATGCAGTATGGAGCCGAGCCGGCTCGAATCTCACCTGTGATTTCAAGTAGTGACGGTGAGGGCAAACCCGTCGGGGTCATGACCGTCACCCAGCACTACAGCCGAACCCTCGGCCATGCGTCCAGCCGTCCAAGCAGCAGCCAACGCGTCAAGGACGTCGTCGGCCGCCACACCACCGGACGGCCGCTCATCCACAACCTCGCCGACGTTGGCGGCTCCCAGGAACTCGGTCAGCAACCGCCGCCGTTGCTGTAGGCCTACTGCGGTTCGCTTGGAGTCGAGTGGGCCAACAGCGGCCAGCTGAGTCATCACGGCAAACGACGTTTCAGGATGCACCTCACTGAACCGAGGCTGATCCTCAGCCTCGATAGCGGCCCGCACCTGACGAACCTTGGGCAGCAAGTTGAAAGCCTGTTTGCTGATTCCCTTGCCGGAGGCCTCCCGGCTCAACGCCAGTGCTTCGTCCCACGACGTCGCAGCCAGGACGGCGTGGGCCGGGGTGGGGAAGAAACTTGAGCGGCGAGGCCCAAGAAGTTGACGGGCCAGACGGTCGGACTCACGGCTACCGTCAACCGGTAGACCGATCGGCATGTCAACACCAACAGCCGTCGCCCCTCGTGCGTCGCACCACTGTCGCACCTCTACAAACGTCGGCAAAACCAAAATCTCAACCGGAGCCGAAGACGGTTGGGACGAAACGGCGGCCAGGACCCACCCGGCCCGACA
>JAHDFR010000195.1:2295-6791 GCA_020628065.1 Acidimicrobiales bacterium | reverse complement strand
AGATGTTTCAGGCTCGGGTGCGTCGGATTCAGCTCCGACCGAGTCCAACAGATCGATGGGAACCACCACCTGCTCGCCCTCGGTAAACGACCCCGAGATCTCGACTTGGGTGTCGACCACGGCGCCAAGCTCAGCCGCCCGCAGTTCGGTACCACCATCGGTGTCCACCTCCAAGCCGTAGCCACCACCGGCCAAGGCCAGCACAGCCCGAACCGGGACAATGAGCACGTCGCTGGCCGACACTCTGGAGGCGATGACCTTCAGCTTCTCCGTTCCATCCGGGAGGTCGCCGCCGGGTTCGATGACTACCTTGATAACCCGCTGGCCCTGGTCGGACACCGTCGAGGTTGCCTCAGCTACAGAACCGGTCATGGTTTCACCTGAACCGAGTTGCAGATCCACCCTGTTTCCGACCTCGACGAAAGCTTGCTGGCGGGCCGAGAACTGGGCGGTTACCCGCTGCTTCGCTTCGGTCACCGACAGTTGCTCGAAGGAGCTGCCGATACGGGGCGATGTGTCGATTCGCACCGGCTGGGGGTTGAACACCAGCTGTGATCGGTCGACGGTGCCGCTCTGATCGCGGCCGACACTCTTTTGCCAGGCTTTGACCGCTCGATGGGTCGACAGCCCGAAGTCGCCATCGGCCTCGAGGCGACCGGAATCGTCGTGACCCAAGTCCAACAGAAGCTGCTGCAGCTGCTCCACGTCAGGGCCTTCGAGGTGCTTGCGGGCCTGATAGTTGAGCGATCGGTACAGCGGCACGTCGCCTTCGGCCAGTACAACCGGCTTGGCGTCTATCTCGATCAACGTCTGGCCGAAGTTGATGGTGGCGCCGGCATCCGGGGCATTGGTGACAATACCTTGGGCCTCAATCTGGAGCGACCAGGGGTCGCCGTGGGCCAGCGTGCCCGTTTCCTCCTGGCTTTCGACCAGGTCGCCCCTGGTGATGGTGTCCAGTGCGGTGGCCGGGCCATCGGGCGTCGCCGCCGCCTCGTTTTCATTGTCGCCGGTCTGGGCACTGAGGCCGCTGATCGGTCCCAGCCATGCACCGACTGCTACAAGTGCCACCACCATGACACCCAGTGTCAAACCGAGCGCTCTCCGGCGGCGACGATTGGAGGTCGAGGTGCTCATGAGTCGTCGTCCTCTGAACCGGAGAACTCCTCGTCGAAGTCACCGAACGCTTCTTTGGAGCACTCGTTCATGACGGCTTCCAACTCTTCGAAGTCTTCGTCCGAACCGACTTGGATGGAGAGGGCTCCGTCTTCTCCTTCTGATTCAACTGCCAGTCCGTTTTCGGCCATGCAGGAGTCGAAGGCCGCTTGGGCGTCCTGCATCGCCGCTTCTTCTTCAGGGCTCGGCGTGAAGGTTCCGTAGACGTCTTCAAGCAACTTGTCGCATTCGGCCATGGCGGCCTCGAACTCTTCGAACTCGCCTTCCCCGATCTCGAAGCTCTGAACTGAACCGTCTTCGCCCCCGAACTCTTCAATCTCAGCCACCGATTCGCCGTCGGAGTTACCGAAGATGCCTCCACCGGTCGAGACGCCGTTGTCTTCCAGGCATTGTTCGAACTGGAGCTCGGCCCGCTCGATGTCGTCCTGAGTGGGCTCTTCGTCGTCGCCGTCATCTGACTGATCCGAGCTGTCTTCTGTTCCGTCGGCGGAATCGGTGTCGGCCAGGGCGGCCACCGATCGCTCGTCGGTCTCGGCTTGCGTCCCGCAGGCGGCGGCCAGCAGCCCGAGTGTCAAGAGAAGGGCGGTCCAAACGGATGGCCTGTACCCGACGGGCGTTGGTTGTGATGTCATGTGAACTCTCCATTGATGCCGGGGGACGGACGCCGCCCGGGTGTCTATGGAGAGCTTCCCAAACCTCTCCTGAGAGAAGTCTGAGAGCGGCCGCGTCGACGAACGGTGCTGGCTGAACGCGAAACATCCGACCGGCTGACAGCCGGTCGGATGTCTTCGAGTTTTCTTGGGCTGACCTTACGGCGGCGAGGTCAGCCCAAGAAGATCTATCCCAAGCCTAGTTGAGGGTGAAGCGAACCTGTACGAGGCGGGTGCCCTTGTTGTCGTACTCCCAGAACTCGTTCTCGATACGGTCGTCGAACAGTGGGATGGTTACAAACTCGGTGATGGTCGAACCGTCTTCCAGCGTGATCTCCACCTCGAAGGTGATGGTGAGCAGCTGACTGGTCACGTTGCCCCATGTGGGCTGACCGTTCTTGCGCTCCAGTTTGACCGACTCGGAATCAATGGTGCAGTAGGCGCTGTCGTCAAGATCGGAGACCCGGTTCTTGATTTGACCGCCAAGGTCGGCCAGCAGATCGGCGCAGGTTGAGATGGTGACCTCACCGCCGGGCTTGCCCAAGGCACGAACGCTGACCTCGTAAGTGCCGTCAAGCACACCATCGCCGTCCACGTCGGGGTCGGGTAGGGCCAGTGTGGCGCCGTCACGGTCGGTGCCGTTGCCGTCGACGACGTCAAACTCGCCTTCTACCAGGTTGATCTTGGACTTGCCGTTCAGGGCGACAAAGATCGACCGACGAGAACTGTCGGTCATGTCTGCCTTCTTCGGGTTGTCAACACCAATGATGTTGACAAGGTAGTCGGGGTGCGGATTGCTGCTGTTGCCCCCGGCGCTGGCCAGAGTTGATCCGCTGATAATGAGGCCGACTACCAGCCCCAGCAACGCCACCACCGTGCCGATGGTGGAAAGCGGGCGCGATGAACTAGAGGTTGACATTGATCTCCTTGCACAGGATGTTGGTGCGACGCCGGGCTCCTTGGCGTCGCCGATGTGTTCGGCTATGGAACCCCGCAATCCCCGGTCCGCCCCGAACAAAGGTAAAGGTTCCAGCCGTCAACGTAGTAACGCACCATCTGATGGCCAAGGAGACAATTGCCTATAAAGATGATATTTGGATCACCCTTAAAGGATAAATAGCCAAAAATTTGAGCGCGAAAAGGTATCGCCACAAAGGGCGGTTACAGAGCGTGGCCAACTCCGCCTATGTCAGCCCAGTAGACGTTGCTTAGCAGCTCGACTTCGCTCGAGTAGCTGCGCCGGGATCTGATCGGCGATACCCCCGCCGCCGCCTCCGCCGGACGCGTCGGCTGCAGCCTCGGCCGCAGCTGTCGCCTCTTCCTCCGAACGAGCCGCAGCATTGGCCTTATCCTGCTCACGTTGCAGCCAGGCTTCGATCTGGTCCGGACGGACAAGATCATTGTGGTCAACCTGACCGACCTGACGGTCATCGTCGAAGATCACCCAGTATCGGTTCCATATTCCGAGACCGTTGTGGATCTGGACCTTGCCGGGGGTCCCAGCCGGAATGTCGAAAACATCGCGGGTGGTGACCACCTTCTCGCCCCGCCTGAACGGGGTATCCAGCAGAAGCTCTTTCTTCGGCATACAGCGAGCTTACCGATAGCGGCCCGCCGCTGCGCCATCATCCCGGTTGGTGCATCGGAGCCGTAACAGGCCAGAATCGAAGCCATGCCCAGCGACAGTTCAGACTCTTCTTCAGCCTCGACGGCTTCGATGCCCGCTCTCTCCCTGGTTTCGGTTCCGGGGAAGCGCTCCGCCGCCACCGAGGCGGTCATCGAAATGGAGCGCCGGGGTTTCAGCGGCGTTTTCTGCCCCAGTCTCGGCGACGCCATGAGCTTGTGTCTCACCATCGCCCACGTCACCGAGACGATAGAGTTCGGCACCGCCATCCAACCCATTTACCTTCAACACCCGGCCGCCCTGGCCGGGACGGCCGGGTACATCAACGAGGTGTCTGGCGGACGGTTCAAGCTTGGTATTGGCGTGACTCATGGGCCGGTCCACAAACGACTTGGCATTCCGGTGGGCAAGCCTCTGTCCGACACCCGGGAGTACGTGGCCGCCATGCGTCAGGCTGCCGAGCGTTCCGGAGGCATGCCCCCCATTGTCCTGGCCGCGCTGCGGGACAAGATGGTTGGCCTGGCCACCGAGGTAGGCGACGGCGCAGTGTGGGCCAACGCCGCCCGGTCACGCATGGCTCACTCTCTAGGCGTTATCTCTGAGTCGGGCGGCGAATCGGAAACAGATCGGGACTTCTGGGTTGGCAACATGATTCCCACCGTCATTGATGACGACCGGGAGGCAGCAGCGGCCCGCAATCGGTCGACCATGGTGGGTTACGTCTCGCTGCCCAACTACCGAAACTACTGGGCCGAAGCCGGCTATGAAGAGGAAATGGCCGCTGTTGAGGCCGCTCTGCCGTCCAGGGACAAAGACGCCATCATGGCGGCCATGAGCGACCGGTGGCTGTCGGACTGCACGTTGTACGGGTCGGTCGGCGAAGTGCGTGAAGGGGTGGAGGCGTGGTTCGAGGCCGGGGTGAACCGCCCGATTCTGGTGCCGTCTTCAACGTCCGGCGGTCAGCTCAAAGCCATCGAGGAGATATTCGCCGCCTACCAGTAGTCGGCTTATTGAATGTCGACGTTTGAGGCGTAGGACGGTGTTCGACC
>JAHDFR010000195.1:0-2195 GCA_020628065.1 Acidimicrobiales bacterium | reverse complement strand
CGGTCGACCAGTTCGTGACGAAGCTCGGCTATCGGCTCGGCCAACGCCCCGAGTGGGAGCTGGTCGGACGTCAACGAATCGGGCGTGCGGCCGTGGCTCAGATGCTCTCGGACTTGTTCGACCAACTGATCGAACGCCGAGCCGGACAGATGGCGTGTGAACTGCCCGAGCGTGGTGTCGCCACTGCGCCACACAGTGTGAGGGTCGACGGGTGCCGGGTTGAACGTGGTCATCGAGGCTCCTTCAGCCGGAGGTCGGCTACTGCTGCAGCAGAAACATGGCTACTGCCGTTCCAGAAACATGGCTACTGCCGTTCCAGAAACAAGGCCAATTCTTCGGCCACGACCGGTGCGGCTTCGAGCAGGATCGAGTGTTTGTATTCGGGAAGAATCACCAGCTCGGCGTTGGGCATGGCGTCGGCTATTTGGCGGTTGAGCCTGGGATTGCAACCCCCGTCGTTCTCGCCGGTCAGCACCAGTGTGGGGGCGGTAATGTCACCCAGGTAGGGGGACATTTCGGTGTTGGCGTAGATGTGAAACACCTGGAGGAACACCTCGGCCGGAGTGGACATGACCCGTTCCAGTCGGGCTTCGATCACGTCGGGGTTGGCGGCGGCGAAGTCGTCGGTGAACCATCGGGTGGTCAAGGTCGGCAACACGTTACCTATGCCTTGGTCTTCCATGGTTGCGACTACCCCCTGGACCTTGGCACTGTCGTCGGCGGTGCGGAAGGCGGCGGTTGACAGCAGACCCAGCGACAGCACCCGTTCCGGATATCGACGGGCGTAGGCCGGGCCGATCATGCCGCCGAGGGAATGCCCGGCGAAGTGCGCCTGCTCCACTCCCAGTCGGGCTCGTAGGTCTTCGAGGTCGTTGACCAGCTCGTCGAGTCCGAACGGTCCGGTAGGCAGCGGCGACGCGCCGTGGCCCCGGAGGTCATAGGTGACAACGGTGAAGGACTCGGTCAGCCGAGGCAACAGCGTGTCCCAGGTGTGGTGCCACGACCCGATGCCGTGGATGAGCATCAGCACCGGTCGCCCGTCGGACGGGTCGCCGTTCACATAGTGGGCGCATTCGATGACGTCGTCGGGCTCGGAGGCGTCAACCATCGGTGGCTACCTCCGGCTTGTCAGTGAAGTGGGGGAGCACGCCTTCGGCCATGGCGTGGATGGATTCCAACGTCTGAATTTGGTCGACGCCGAAGTTGATGTTGATGATCATTCGGTCGACACCGGCCTCGTCGTAGACCGCCAGTTGTTCGACCATTTCGTCGGCTGATCCGATGATCAGGCTTTCGGCCAACTGCTCCACGCTCTGGTGGTGGGGGAGCGGTTCGATGGCGCCGTGATGAACCAGCCCGGGGCCGGTGAAGATGTTGTCGAAGCGGCCGTAGTAGTGGTGGGCCCGCTGTTGGATGGCTCGCTTTTGTTGTTCGGTTGACGTCACAAATCCAACTCGGGAGAGCGAGAGCGTCAGATCCCTACCGTCCTGGCCCAGTTCGTCGCGGGTTGAGGTGAAGGCTTCGACCTGGCGTTTGAACAGATCGTCGTCTCCCGACAGCGGCGTGGTCTGAATGTGGAATCCCCGCTTGGTGCAGGCCTTGATGCCTTCGGGGTTCAGTACCGCCATCATGAGCGGCGGGCCTCCTGGTCGAACCGGTCGGGGCATGACGGTCAGCGGGTCGAACGAGTAGTAGGTGCCGTTCCACGACACTTCCTCTTCGTGCAGGAGAGCCAGTAGCACGTCCAACGACTCGTCGAATCGGTCGCGGGTTTCGTCCATTGGAACGCCGAGGCGTTCCATCTCGTATTTGAATGCTCCCCGGCCAACGCCCAGCAACAGCCGTCCGTCGGTCAGAGTGTCGGCCACCACCACTTCGCCGGCCAGGATGCGCATATCGTGTAGCGGCAGCACCACCACTGCGGTCATGATTTTGACGTTGTCGGTCAAGGCCGCCACTTTGACGGCGAACTGGAGAGGGGCCGGATTCATCAGGCAGTTGACCAGGTGGTGCTCGGTGAAACCCACCGATTCGAATCCCAACCGGTCGGCCAAGATGGCCTGCTCGATCATGTCGCCGTACACCCGGTCGGCACCGTATGAGGTGTCGGCGTAGTCGGCCGATAGTTGAAGGCAGAACTTCACGCAGTGAATGGTAGAACCTCGCGGCCAATCACTACGAAACGGCCGCCTGTT
>JAHDFR010000194.1 GCA_020628065.1 Acidimicrobiales bacterium | reverse complement strand
GTGCCCGGCTACGGTTGACCAGGCCCGCAGTCTGCTGGATGACCCTGCGGTTGATACGAGTCGGTTTGGCGAGGCTTGGGCGTGGCGCCGAGCTCGCACGCTGCTGAGCCGAGAGTTCGGGGTGGAACTGACAGCTCGGTTCGAGTCTCTCGGCAAGGTCAACGAGGAGATTCGCGCTGTCACGGGCGACCTCGGCTCGGCTCTTGCCTGGCGCCAAGCGCTGGCCAATTTGACGAATGAGCAGACTCAGCACCTCAAGGCCTATCAGAAGGCGCTGGAGCGTCTGGGTAAAGGCACTGGTAAACGGGCGGCCCAGCACCGGGAGAGCGCCAGACAGCATCTCGCTGCTTGTCAAGACGCAATTCCGGCCTGGATAGTTCCGACCTTCCGTCTGGCCGAGACGATGGTCCCTCGTCCCGAGACGTTTGATCTGGTGATTGTGGACGAGGCCAGTCAGTCGGGATCAACCGCGCTTTTTCTGCTTTGGCTTGGCAAGCAGATGGTCATCGTTGGTGACGACCAGCAGATTAGTCCGAGCAATGTCGGCATGAGTGACAGCGATGTCGCCAAAGTCCAGAGCGACTATTTGGATGGCTTCGAGCTAAAAGACATGTTCGACGCGAAGCATTCACTTTTTGATCAGGCCAGCACTCGATATCGCGGCGCAACATGGCTGACCGAGCATTTCAGGTGTATGCCTGAGATCATCGAGTTCTCGAACCGGGCGATTTACGAGAAGTTGAATCACCGGCTCGAACCGCTGCGACAGTTCGGCGCCGACAGGTTGCCACCGTTGCGGCGGGTCTTCGTGCCTGACGGCTCGGACGTCGAGAATGTCAATGAAGCCGAAGCCGAAGCCGTCGCTGACGCCGTGCTCAGCTGTTTCGACGACCCGTCCTACGACGAAATGACGTTCGGTGTAATCAGCCTGCTCGGGGACAAGCAAGCTGAGCTCATCGAGCGTTTGATCCAGGAACGGATTGGCGATGACATGACCGACTGGGAGGAGCGGCAGCTTCGATGTGGCAACGCCTACGCCTTTCAGGGGGACGAACGTGACGTGATTTTCTTGTCGATGGTCAAGGGGCCTAGCCCGGACGGCCATCGAATCCGCAAGCTGTCAGGGGAGTCGTTTGGCCAGCGATTTAACGTTGCTGCCAGCCGGGCCCGGGATCAGATGTGGCTCTTCCACAGCGTCCGCGCTGAAGATCTGAATCCAGAGTGTATTCGAGCCCAGCTTCTCGATCACTTCTCAACTGTGCCCGAACGTCACAGTCTTCAAGCCCTGGAGCACCTTAACCGAGACCAGCTGTCGAGTCCCTTCCGATCGCTACTGACCCAGAGTCTCTACCTCGACTTGGTTGAGCGGGACTTTCGGGTTGAGCCCGGGTTCACTGCGTACGGTCAACGGCTCGATCTGGTGGTGTCAGGCAATGCCGAGCGCGTAGCCATCGACTGCGGTGACCGGTACTCGGTCGATCGAGATGTCGGCTCGGTTCTCGGGGCTCATCAGGAGCTGGAGCGCGTGGGATGGGAGTTCATTCATGTAAACGCAGCTGACTACTACCTCAACCGCGGCCAAACTCTCAACGCAATCATCGAGCGCCTTACGGAAGCTGGTGTCCATCCAACAGGCGCGGATGGGGTGAGTGGCACGGTGATTGTCAGTGAGGTGCGTGAACTACGTGCCGATTCCCAGCTGGCAGCGCCGATGGACGAGGTGCGCGAAGAGCCACCGGTACCTGCAGCAGATGAAGACGCTCAGCTCGAAACGGCCGCTGTCGAACCGGAGAGCCCTTCGATGCGGGACGATCGAGTCGAGCCGCTCTCACCACTCGAGTCTGTCGATCAGGAACCGGTCGGAGCTGAGCTGCCTGAGCAAGTTGCGCCCAGCCAGCGCCTGGCTTCCTTCGATGACTTCCCGGCGGAGGTTGTCGACGTGCCGCTCAAGATTCCCGCTCCCAAGGTTGACGAAGTTCGTCGCTCTGGTTTAGTGATTTACGAGGAGTGGGCGCCGAGACAGCTCCGACCAGCAACCTCCATAGGCCAGATGAGCCTGGCCCGTGACTTGCTGGAGATCATCAATGTGGAAGGGCCAATCACCTCCGGCCGGCTGTATCGAACCGCCAATTCTGCGGCCGGCTATCGCCGTCTTGGCCAGCAACTGCGAAACAGTATGGCTGAGGCAGTGTCTTACGGTGAGTCGAACGGATGGCTTACAGTCACGGTCATCGACGGAGAGGATCGTGACATAATCCGGGCTCCGCACCATCCGGCGGTCAAGTTGCGGGAGCCGGGGTCACGCACGATCTACGAGTATCCGATCGACGAGTTAAAAGCCCTTGTGCGCTACCTGGAAGACCGCAAACGTGTGCACGGTGAGGCGCTTCACCGAGAGGTGATCAAGATCTTCGGCATCAAGCGACTCAAAGAACCGACGCAGCGACTCATTGAGGAAGCTCGTTGATATAGCGCTTTGGACTGAAAGTTCTTGCTGGCGCTACGAGCCAAAAGAGACAAGACGGGATACTCCAGATGTAGGTTTTCGCCAGTTCTGGTAGATGCGTCTCGTTCCCTTTGCTATAAAGCTCTTACGGACTTGCTGAAGGGGCGACATGGGACGGGAACTTTCAAGGCGGCGGAATCTTTTGGCTGCCGGTGCTGTCTTCATTGCATTCGCAATGATTGCGACACTGACGTACACCTGGCAGACGGGGAACGACGATCCGGACCCTAGCCCTGACGATGTTGCATCATCAGATATTGCAGAAGACGTTGCGGATGCCGACAACAACGACATCGAGGACTTTGAGCCTGAGGAAGTCGAAGGCTCCGAGGTGGACGACCGGGCGGAGTCCGAGCTACAGGATGACAATCTCGCCGAGAGCTCGGATGCTGATGTTGAAGACCCACTTGATGCAGACGTGTCGGTCCGGCCTTCGCCAACTGATGAAGCAGGAAACGAGCAGCCGGCCGCTACTCCTAGCAAAACGCCCCCCTCCGGTCAGTCAAACAACGATGAGTCAGCCACCGAAGCGGATTTGTCCGGTACCTCTGACGGCGACTCAGGGTCAAGCCCCGCTGGCTCGGAGCCAGCGACGGAGGACAACTCAAAGCGATCTGGTGAGGTCCCGTCTTCAGATGATCTAGAGGACCGGGTCGCTGTCACACGAGTTGCGGCGACCGCTGTGGCTAACCTTTCACCTTTCGGGGTTGGCGTGGACTTGGACATAGCTTCTGCTGACAGGCCGATGGAGCCTTTCATGGTTCAGGTCGAGTTCGATCCCGATCAGGTTCCTTCGGGGGCGATGCAATTGACCGTATGCAGCTGGTTTTGCATGATGGTTGCCGCCCCAATGGCGACCAGAAGTTGGAATGCGCCGTAGTCCAGCCGTTGGCTCGTTGATGCCGAATCCGGTGTGGTTACGGCGATGGTCGATCAGGCGAAGGTCAACAGCGTCTTCGCCGCCATCGTGGACCAACAGTTAGAGGCCGGTCGTGACCCGGCTGACTTCGCCATGTTGGACGACGACAAGCTGTCATCGGCGGCGCAGGCCGAGGTGCAGGAAGTCTCAATTGCGGCTTCGGAGCCGTCTTGGATCCAGCCCACGGTTCTTCGCCATGAGGACGTTCCGCAATTTCAGATAGCGCCCGTGGTTGACGAGGCGACCAGTTGCACCCAGTGCTTAACGCTGACCACCGGCGGGCGGAGCTTGTCGGGTGACTATTCGGCGACGGCCATCGAGTCGTTGTCGTCGTGGGAGGTGGCGCTGTCAACCGGTAGTGCCGAGGCTTCCTATGAGATCCCGGTGCCACCGGCTGCGGCCGGCCCGGAGCCTGACATCGGCTTTACCTATTCATCCGGTTCGATCGATGGTTTGAACGCCGGGCGCAACACGCAGTCCGGACCGATCGGTTTGGGATGGACGATGATGGCGGGCGGATCGGTCTCCCGTGAGGTCGAGGCCTGCGGCATCGAGAATGTCGCAGCCGAAGACAAGTGTCTGCTCGGCGACGGTATCGACGTTTCCAAGGAGAACTTCTCGATAACCCTGAACGGCGTCTCGTCGAGTTTGGTTCGAGTCGATGGTGATGAGTTCCGGCTTCAGAACGACCCGATGTGGCGAGTGTTCCGGCGCTTTGACGGCTCCCATGGCTACGCCAAATCGGAGTCTTGGGAGGTGGTGACTCCCGATGGCACCCGCTGGCTGTTCGGAACCGATGAGACCAGCGCCCGGTATATACCTGCCTATTACGGTCGCCTCGCTGCCGATCAGTGGCCCTGTGATGACGACATGGCGTTGTGCGACACCGTCTACCAGTGGGACCTCCGTCGGGTGGTTGACACCTCGGGCAATGTGATGGAGTTCCACTACTTGCAGGAGGGGAACCACTACAACGCTCGCGGGAGCGAGATCAGGCCGTATACCCGGAATGCGGTTTTGACCGAGATCACCTACGGCGCGTTTGATCCGGCCGAGTCGCTTGACCCTGGCAAGGCTGAGTCGAAACATGCCAACGCCCGAGTCAAGTTGAACTGGGAGTTGCGTTGCAACGGTTGGGGCTTGGTCAGTGAATGCCAGTTCCCCAACGACTTTCTGGACACCCCGGCCGACCGTTGGTGTCCCACACCGGAGACGCCCTGCAGTGATCGGCTGACTCCGACGTTCTGGACGCAGCTCCGACTGGGCTCGATCCAGACTCAGATCCGCCAAAGTGACGGTTCTTGGGTCACCGACTCGGGTCACGACCTGATCCAGTTCTTCCCTGCAGCCGTTGCCGATGACGATGGCGACGAGAATCAACCGAAGATGGTCCTGGCCCGCATAGTTCAGCGCCCGAATGGTATCGGCGAGGATGCCTGGCGTCACTATGGTTTGAGCCCGATTCTGGCTCGCGACTACGACTCGATTCACGCCCGCGGCGCTGAGGTAATCGACACCGCCGGCGATATCGGTTTTGACTCTGGCGTCGACAGGTTGGGCGGAGATGACCGTGTCCGCTTCGACGACGTGTGGCTAGGTGGAACCGCTGAAGGGGATTCGATGGCGTCGCAGGTGTCGATCCGCTACGCCTCGAAGAGCTCAGGCAAAGTGACGGTTCTGATAGACGGCGAGGAGCAGGCCACTCTCGACCTTCCGTCGACCGGGTCCCGGTCAAGTTTCGCCACCGTCTCGGCTGCGGTCTCGCCGAAGGTTGAGGTTGGCGATGTCGAACTCTGGTTCCGCGGTGGCCCCTTGTCCGACCGTGTCACCTGGTTCCAGTTCAGTCTGCCGGCCGACAATTTTGACGACCTGCCAGGTCTACCGCCGGTGCAGTACGTGGACACCGGGGCGGCCAACGAGGACGCCTTTGCCTGGCTACCCAACCGGGTGAACGCGCCGGCCGGCATCCCGGACATGAAGCTGCCGAGAATCAAGTCGATCGAGAACGAGCTTGGTGGCTTAGTCGACTTCACCTACGGCCAAACCAAACCGTGTCCCAAGAACACCCAGGTCGACTTCTATGCCGAGCAATTGGATTGCTACGGCGGCTTCTTCGGCGGCGATGGCGAGGACGCCGGAGACACGGTTCTTTGGAAGAAGTGGAAGGTTCTCTCGACAACGGTGACACCAGGTGCTGATCAGCCGCCGATGACGACCACGTATGACTACGTGGGTGATCCACAGTGGGCTCACCAGAAAATCGGCTCCACCTGTGAAGGCTTCTTCAACGACTGGCGTGGCCACAACGTGGTTCGGGTGACCGATGCCGCCGGCATTACCGAATACCGATTCTTTACCGGTATGGACAATGCCGGAAGTCAATGTGATTCGGCGCCAACCTGGACGAACCGGCCACTGGCCAACAAGAACGGCTCAGAGTCGTTCGACAACCCTCGCATCTTGCATGGTCAGCAGTACGAGATGGTGCGCATGGAGCTCGACGGAACAGAGCTTGAGCGTGAGCTAACCCGATTCGATAGTGCTCGTGACGGCTTCGCTGATGGCGATGAGAGGGGCATCTTCATAACTGCCGGCACTGGGGACAAGGCGGCTCGCTTTGTCGCTCCGTGGCGGATCGAGACCACATCGTCGGGTGGCACCGACAAGACCAGCAGGGTCGACTACCTCTACGACGTTCACGGGAACGTTCGCACCGAGTTCCAGCGAGGTGATGCTTCCATTGATTCCGACGATCGTCGCCTGGAAACCCAATTTGTTAAGAACCTGGACAAGTGGATCGTTTCGACGCCGTGTCGAGAACGAGTGATTTCCGGCCTTACAGACGGGGAGACGGTCAGCGAGACTCGCATGGGTTATGACGCTGAACGGGGCCAGGGTTCGGATACCGCCTGTAGCCAGGAGCCGTCACGTGGCCTGGTGACGTCGGAGTGGTCGTTCACCGACGAGTCGTCGGCCAGCCAGTCGTCGTCGGGCTACAACGAGCGTGGCCAGCTGATCAACGCCACCGACCCGAACGGGAACCAAACGACATTCCACTTGGATCCGCTTCAGGGGTGGCTGCGCACCGAAGTGAATCCGCTGGGGTGGAAGACCGAGTACGACTACGACGACATCGGTCGGCAGATTTCGGTCAGCGATGTCAATCAGAAGGTCTCTCGCCTCTCGTATGACAATTTTGACCGCCTCTCGACCGTTGTCCTCCCCGGCAACTCAACCGGCGAACCCAGCTACCGGTTCGACTATGACGTCGAAGCCCGGCCGATCAAAGTCACATCTCGCCAGCTGTTCGATGACGCTCAGGCCGGTGACGACCGCTATCTGATGTCGGTGTCGTACATGGACGGCCTTG
>JAHDFR010000031.1 GCA_020628065.1 Acidimicrobiales bacterium | reverse complement strand
TCCTGACCTCTTCCATGCCATGGAAGCGCTCTACCAACTGAGCTATAGCCCCGAGGGGACTTTGATCTTACCTAGATTCGGTCCCGCTGACACTCGATTTTGGTATCAAGACTCGGCATTGCGAGTAAGGGGTGAATCCCGCCATCTACCGGTCGATCTCAGGTGCAGTCTGCACCCGGCGCTGAATCTCAACCGCCACCTCTGGACCGGTCAGCGCCTCAAGCTCTTCACCCAACGAAACTGCGACGGACTCAGTGCCGACGAAGGCCGATGCCGAACCCCGTCTCTCGTGCACCCGGTCGGCGCAGCACCAGGCTGTCGGAGCTGGACCCCAGTCCGACTTGGCCCAGCGTCGCAGCCGGCGACGTCCGGGGCCCAGTTCTTCTATCCGGAACGGCACCTGCCAGCACACGGCCGGCTTCCAGTCCATTGGTCGCTCGCCGTCATCCAACGCCCCGAGATGAAGAGCACACCCTTCTCCCCCGGCGAAACCCGGCCGATTTAGAAAAATGCAGGCATCATCCACCAGACGGGTGGCTGTTCGGGCCTCATCGGCGAACACGCCGCCCTCGGCCGCTTCAGCAAAGAACTGGAAGCGGGCCGGATCAAGACTGACCCCGAAAGCACCGACTTGGCGGGCCTCGTCCTCGTCCAGCATCTGAGCTCCTACCGAACAACACCCTTGGCCGAGCTGGGGCGACGGCTCGGCAAGAATGCCCTCGCATCCGTCACCCCAGATGCAAGTCCAGTTGGATGCCATGAACTCGACGTCCACCTCCCAATTGACGCCGTCCACCGGGTCAACGAACAGCTCGAAGTCCGCTGGCCCTGACCCGTCGGCCTCGGGTGGTTGAGAATCAGATGACGGCTCGGGGGTGACAGGATCGGATGGTGGCACATCTTCAAGTCTGGCTTACTGGGGCTTCGAATTCAGCCACGCCACCCGGGCGACTCTGATTACATGACTTGATGGACCACCAACCGGCGCACGCACGACGTCGCTACGATCCGGGCAGCATCGAACCCCGCTGGCAACAGCGCTGGGCCGATGATGGCCTCTACCGGATCGACAACGACGACAATCGAGAAGCCCGGTATGTGTTGTCGATGTACCCGTACCCGTCGGGGCCGGCTCACATCGGCCATGTCCGCAACTACACCTACGGCGACGTGTTGGTTCGCTACAACACAATGGCCGGGTACGGAGTACTGTCATCGATCGGGTTCGACAGCTTCGGCCTGAACGCAGAGAACGCCGCCATCAAGTCCAACACCCACCCTCGCATCTTCACCGACAAACGCATCGACCAGCTGACCGAATCGTTACGCCGCATCGGCGCCGTGTACGACGATCGGCGCACCGTGAAGAGCCACGACGTGAACTACATCCGTTGGAATCAACACTTCTTCTTGAAGTTCTTGGAAGCCGACCTGGCCTACAAGGCCGAGGCCCCGGTCAATTGGTGCCCGGGGTGTCGCACCGTGCTGGCCAACGAGCAAGTCGTCAGCGGACGGTGTGAACGATCCGGCGACGAGGTCGAACGGCGGACCATGTCACAGTGGTTCTACCGCATCACCGGCTACGCCCAGGAATTGCTGGACGAGCTGGAAACGTTGGATTGGCCGGACCGGGTCAAGATCATGCAGCGGAACTGGATCGGGCGCTCCGAAGGCGTCCAGTTCGGCCTGCCGATCGCCGACGCCAAGGGCACCGCCCGAACCGACGTTGACCCGCTGGTGGTGTACACCACTCGACCCGACACTGGATTCGGGATGACGTTCGCCGTCATGTCACCGGAACATCCCCGCGTCGAGGAGCTGGTGACCGATGAACAGCGGCCGGTAGTAGAAGCATTTCGGGCCGAGGTTTCCAAGCGATCCGAAATCGAGCGTCTCAGCAACACGGGGAACACCGACCACCCGAACGGCCAGCACAAAAGCATGACCAAGCGCGGAGTGTTCACCGGCTCAGCCGTCGTCAACCCCTTTACCAACACAGCCATCCCGCTGTACCTGGCCGACTACGTGCTGATGGACTATGGCACCGGCGCCATCATGGCTGTGCCCGGACAGGACCAGCGCGACTGGGATTTCGCCGAAGCTCACGAACTGGACATCGTCCGAACCGTGCGACCCCCGGACGGCTTCGATGGCCAGGCGTATACCGGCGACGGGCCGGCGGTGAACAGTGAATGGCTGGACGGGCTGACGGTCGACGAAGCCAAACAAGCGGCCACCGACTGGTTGGTCGACACCGGGCTGGGCGAACAACGGGTCAACTATCGGCTGCGAGACTGGCTGCTGAGCCGTCAACGATTCTGGGGTTGCCCTATCCCCATCGTCTACTGCGACACCTGCGGTGCTGTGCCGGTACCGGAATCGGATCTGCCGATCGTGGCCCCGGACGACGTCGAGTTTCGCCCAACCGGCGAGTCGCCCTTGAACTATCACGAAAGCTTCCTGAACACCGGGTGCCCGATTTGTGACGGACCCGCCCGTCGAGAAACCGACACGATGGATACTTTCGTTGACTCGTCCTGGCACTTCCTTCGCTTCGTCGATCCGTGGAATCCCGATCAGCCCTTTTCATCCGACGCCGTCGAGAAGTTCTTGCCGGTCAACCAATACATAGGCGGCGTCGAACACGCCATCTTGCACCTGCTGTATGCACGGTTTTTTACCAAGGCCCTGGCCGACTTGGGTTTGGCGCCATCGAATTTGAGGGAACCGTTCGCCAAGTTGTTCACCCAGGGCATGGTCCGACTGGGCGGATCAAAGATGTCCAAAACCAAGGGCAACACGGTCGCGCCGGAAAGTTTCGTCGACACTCATGGGGCTGACGCGCTGCGGTTGGCCATTCTGCAGGCAAAGCCGGCGTCCGAAGACGTCGACTTCGAAGACATTCAACTGGAAGGTTGCGAGCGGTTCCTCAACCGCGTCTGGCGGCTGGCGGCGACACCCACCCGGGACATCGACAACACACGAAGTGGGCAGCCGGCCGAGCCCGACAACCGGATCGAGACGGCAACCCACCGATTGATTGCCGCCACCACCGAGCAGTATCAGCGTTTGGCTTTCAACACCGCGGTCGCCGGATTTATGGAGTTCACCAACGGTCTGTACAAGTACGTGCAGTCAGCGGACGGCCCCCATGGCCCGACTCTGCGCCTGGCTATCGACACCCTGCTGCAGCTGATGGCCCCCGCTGTTCCGCACATCACCGCCGAGCTGTGGGCCATCCGGCACGAAGGCCAACACGTGCATGAGCTCTCTTGGCCCGAAGCCGACCAAGCAAAGCTGAGAGAATCAACCGTCACGATGGTGATTCAAGTAAATGGAAAGGTGCGTCACCGAGTCGATGTCAATGCCGACATCACCGATGCCGACGCCCGGGCCACAGCGCTGAGCTCTGAACGGGTCCAGGCACTGTTGGGAGGCTCGGAGCCGAGCAACGTCATAGTGCGAGCGCCCCGACTGGTGAACGTCGTCGCTTGATCAGCCGGCCGCTCGGTCGGCAACCCGCTCCAGCTTGGGGACGTCGCGCCACAACCGCTCCAGCTCGTAATACTGGCGGGCCTCGTCGGTGAACACGTGCACCACGATGGCTCCGTAGTCCATCAGTACCCAGCTCATCGTGTCCCGACCTTCGATGCGATTGGGTTTAGGACCACCGGCCTTCGTCAACGCCTCCTCTACACCGTCGACTATGGCTCGCACCTGCCGACTGGTACGTCCTGAGGTGATAACAAACCAGTCGGTTATGGCCATGACCTCACCGACGAAAAACGCCTGGGTGTCCTGACCGAGCTTGTCGTCTGCGGCGTCGGAGGCGATACGGACCCAGTTCGTGAGCTCATCTTCAGGCACGGAACCGATGGCGCCGTGCTGGCCCTTCAGATGGTCGCCATGTTCATCACCAGGACGATCGCTCTGTTGGCCGCCATGCACATCGTCGTGCCGGTCGCTGGGTTGTTGGTCGTCGCCTTGTGGTTCGGGGCTCAGTTCTGCTCCTAGGTCAGGATCTCACATAGCACGTCGAGCAAGTGATTCTCGGTGCGTCGATCATTGTAGATGGGCGAGGTGACGACTAGCCAGAAGATTGCCGGCAACGACGAACTCGCCTAGTTCACCAAGACCTCGGCCAGGTCGAGATCAGGACCCACAATCAATGACACAGTCCTCTGATCGTCGCTCCTAGTGGTGACCAACTGTTCAACGTCGAGCTCATCGGCCAGCTCGTTCAGGTCGTCGAGAGCATTTCGCTGTGAACCCTGTCGAGGGACGACGGACGACAACTCGATTGGAACAATCAACTGCGATGGCTGCGACGACGGGGTTGCGGTGGAGATCTCAACCACTTCCAGACCTCGGGCCGCCACCTGCCTGGCGATGCTCTCCAAGTCGGCACCGCCGTGCCCGTCGACGATGCGAACTCGAAGGCGATCAGTCCCATCCTGTCCGGCAGGAAACGGAACGAGCGTGCGAAGCAGCTGTTCAGCTGCAGGCAGATCGATACGGTTCGTCTGATCGTCGGCCTCCGCCACCGCCGTGGGTAGCTCGAAGACGGCAGGTTGTAATCCCGCCTCGGCCCGAGAAGCCGGGAACAACGTGGCTAACGGCCCGGCGCCTCGCAAACCGTTGTCCGCCACGTGCGACCAGAACTCCAGGCGTCTGGGGCCCAGCGACAGCAGCGACGAGCCCTCCGAAGGTTGCCCGACAAATCTCGACGCACTCTCGCCGCTCACCTCCACTACTCCGACCTCGAAGAGTGGTGTGCCATCGACCTGAAGAACCGGATCCGGGTTGTCGAGCGTCAGGAACGAAGAGCCGAACGCTTCGATCCACGCCGCATCGTCGACCACCTGAACCGAATCGAGTCGAAGACGGAGCTGCTTGGCAGCCAATTCAACGGCCTCGATCGGCCCCAGCTGACCTGCTTCAACTTCACCTGCCTCGGCTTCACCTGCTTCAACTTCGTCTGTTTCAACCTCAACTGCTTCAACACTGCCATCAACGAGAGCGTCACCTGATCCGAGAATTACCGCCGAAGCCCCACCGGTGTCGTCGACCACCACCATGGCAAAACCGGTCAGCTCACCATCAAGGACCTCGGCCACCCCAACCACCGCGGTCGGATCGACGAGAGCCGACCAGCCCGGCGTGCCCGGTTCAGGCTGGTCAACAACCACGCCGGCTTGAGAGCCGAGGAGCGTGTGATAACCCTTGATGGCCAGAAAAGGAACAGCCATCGCCAAAACAAGCTCGGCGGTGGCGAACAGTAGAAAGAATCGTGGGCTAGACGGGAGCAGGGCGGCGGGCCGACTCACAGTCAACCACGATAGAGGTTCCACTCCCGTATTCGTTCGACCACCGGCTCGGGGGTCAAAAACCGGATCGAGTGGCCTTGGCCTACCCGGCGACGAAGACCGGTGCCTGAGATGTTTACCGCCGGAATCTCAACCAGGTCCCACTGCCAGCCGGTCGGTGGCTGAAAGTCGGCTCCTGGACGGTTGACGACCACGATTTCAGCCTGGGTACGCAGCCTGTCCACGTTGTGCCAAGAGTCAAGCCCGATGGCGGCATCGGCTCCAACGATCACCCGCCAGTGTGCATCGGGGTACTGCTCGGCCAATGCGTCAAGAGTCACAGACGTATAGCTGGGCCCACCGATCTCCAGCTCGATGCCTGAAACCTTCAGGCCCCGGGCGTCGCCCACAGCCGCTTCGGTCATCTCCAAACGGCGTTCGGCCGAGGTAATCTGGCGGGTTCCCGCCTTCTGCCAGGGGTTGTTAGCAGGGATGAGGAGCACAAGATCGAGGTCCAGTGCGTTCAGAACCTGGTCAGCGACAATAAGGTGCCCCAGATGCGGAGGGTCGAAGGTTCCGCCAAGCACGCCTATCCGAGATGTGGTACTGTTATCCACAGGCGCTACGAGCTCTTTGCGGAAGCCATAAGAAGTCTCGTCTAGCGCAAATTCAGGAAAATTCCCCCTAAAGTGACTCATGTCACTTTATCTGAGAGCCTATTCGTACTAAAAAGAGTAATCGGGCCTACTACAGCCTCGCATCCGCCGGCACATTCTCAACGGAACTATCTAAAACCGAAAAGCAGCCGGACGACGAGCACTAAGCCCCACCTCAGGATGAACAAGCATCATCCTGCTCCTTCAAGCAGAACCCTGGAAAAGAAGCACGCGCCATGAGTGATTCAGTAGGACAATATCTAAACGAAATCGGACTCGTCCCCCTCTTGACGGCGGACGAGGAGCGCGAGTTGAGTCAGATCATCGAGAAAGGCCGCGAGGCCCAGGAAATGATCGACGCCGGAGACAATTCGGTGGCCAACCGTCGGGCAGTTCGTGCGGCAGCTCGAGCAAAAGATCGATTCATCCGAGCCAACCTGCGTCTGGTGGTGAGCGTCGCACGACGTTACCCCCTGCCGCCTTCAATGGAACTTCTCGACCTCATTCAGGAAGGGAACCTTGGCCTTGAGCACGCCGTCGACAAGTTCGACTGGCGGAAAGGCTTCAAATTCTCCACCTATGCCACGTTCTGGATTCGCCAGGCGATCGGCCGGGCCCTTGACCAAAAGGCCAGCCTCGTTCGTCTCCCCGGCGACCGGTCGGCCAGCCTTCGGGCGGCCCTCCGCCAGGTATCGGGCGACGGTGACGAGCTGGATGACGAGCATGCACGCCTTCATCGGTTGACCACCCCCACCTCTCTTGACCGCACCATCGGTGACGACGACTCCAACGAGCTCGTCGACCTTCTCCCCGACGCCAACCCCGGCCCCGAAATCGAGGTTATGGCACGAGCCGAGGAAACCATGGTGACCGGTCTCCTGGAGGTCCTCGACCCCCGCGCCAAGTACGCAGTGGAGCAGCGATTCGGCCTCAATGACGGCCGCAAGCGCAGCTACCGTGAAGTTGGCGAGGAGCTGGGAGTTACAGCCGAGGCCGCCCGACGGCTTGTTAAGCGAGCTGTCAGTGCCGTTCGCGACCAGGCCGGCGACGTCATGAGCGACTTCGACGCCGCCTAGGCGCAACTCGAAAATAGTCTGAAGGCGATGGACCGGCTCTGGCCGGTCCATCGTCGTTTTTCATCGAATCCGGGCGCGACGCAACCAATGTCACGTGGCAATCACCAATCGAGTAGGTAAATCGATTGCCAATACGGGCAAAACTGGAGACACTGAAGACGTGATGTGGACACCAGAATCGTGGAGGCGCAAGTCCGCCGCCCACCAGCCGGCATGGCCGGACCAAGCCGAACTCGAGGGCATCGAGAAGCAGTTGTCGTCGGTCCCGCCGCTAGTCTTCGCCGGCGAAGCCCGTGATCTCCAGGCGGGCTTGGGGCGGGTGGCCACAGGCGAAGCCTTCCTTCTCCAAGCCGGTGACTGCGCCGAATCGTTCGACGGCTTCAACGCTGTAGCCATCCGAGAGAAGCTCCGGGTCATCCTTCAAATGGCGGTTGTCCTCACCTACTCCGCCGGCGTCCCGGTGGTGAAAGTGGGCCGCATAGCCGGTCAGTTCGCCAAGCCAAGATCCAGCCCCACCGAAACAAAAGACGACACCGAGCTACCGTCGTTCCTCGGCCATATGGTCAACGACCTGCCCTTTTCCGAAGGCGATCGACGGCCCGACCCCCAACGCCTGCTGCAGGCCTACAACCAGTCCTCGTCAACCCTGAATCTGCTTCGAGCATTCACCAAAGGCGGCTTTGCCGACCTTCGACGAGTACAGAGCTGGAACCAGGAGTTCGTCTCCTCCTCAAGCCAAGGACAGCGCTACCAGAAACTGGCATCGGAGATCAGCCGAGCTCTGCGGTTCATGGAAGCTTCAGGCATTTCCTCCAAACATCATGAGATTGCCGAGGCCGATTTCTACACCAGCCACGAAGCCTTGATCCTCCAGTACGAGGAAGCACTGACCCGGGAAGACAGCCTTACCGGTGATTGGTACGACTGCTCGGCTCACATGTTGTGGATCGGCGAACGAACCCGTCAGCTGGACGGTGCTCACGTCGAGTTCCTGAGCGGGGTCAAGAACCCCATCGGTTGCAAGGTTGGCCCCACGGCCAACCCCGAAGAGGTAGTGGCCCTTTGCCAGGCGCTCAACCCGGAGCAAATACCCGGTCGCCTGACCCTGATCACCCGCATGGGAGCCAAGGACATAACCCAGTTGCTCCCGCCGGTCCTCCAGGCTGTACAAGCAGCTGACATCCCGGTCGTCTGGGCCTGTGACCCGATGCACGGCAATACCTTCACGTCGGAAACCGGCCACAAGACACGTCACTTCAACGACGTGCTGGCCGAGGTTCAGGGATTCTTCGAAGCACACCGTCAGGTCGGGACCAACCCGGGTGGTATCCACGTAGAACTGACCGGTGAGGATGTCACCGAATGTCTGGGTGGAGGCGAGGCAGTCGAGCCCCAAGACCTAGGCAAGCGCTACGAGACCATGTGCGACCCGAGGCTCAACGGCCGTCAGGCTTTGGATCTCGCCTTCGAAGTGGCCGAACTACTTTCAGCTGACGACGACGGGTTATAGCCGAGCCTACCGCTACCTGAGCGTCAGTACGATGCCCAGCAGGATGAAAGCGGCGACGGCCAACACAATAATTCTCGGCCACGGTAACGCCGCCAGACCTGTTCCCTTTGCGGCGTCTTCGTCGTCGTTGAAATAGATGGCTTCGGCTTCCGCCCGTCTCTGAGCGCTCTCGTCAGGGTCGTCTTGGACAGCGGCCAACACGTCGCCAACATCAGTGCTCTCCGACGCGCTTGATTCGCTGACCACCGAACCGCCACTGGCTGGCCGGTCGACATACGGATCGTCATCGACGCCGGGACGGTACCGCCCACTCAACACATACGGCACGCCGTCGTCGTCAACCTCACCGTCTACGTCTACCGGGTCAACAAGATCGGCATCCGTTTCCGTGGCCTCACCCGCCGCATCGGCTTCGGAGTCGGCGTCGATGTCAAGATCGCTCCAGACAGGAATCTCGGGCTCATCGCTGTTGGCGAGGACCGATTCATTCTCGACTTCGGAGTGTGAGTGGTCAGACTCCGACTCAAGCTCCGATTCGGACTCGACATCAGACTCGGCGACTGTCATCTCCGGTTGCAACGGCGTCTGACCGGGGAAGTCTGTGGCGGAGAACTCATCCACCAGCCCCCTACCGGTGCCTGGTCCGCCGGAGTCGTCGGACTCGCCGTCAGCCAGCGCATCCAGCTCGTCCTTGTCCTGCCCGTCGAGTTCACCCAGCTCGTCGTCGATATCAAGATCCCCGACGGGTTCAGGCTCAAGAGCAGATGCCTCCATCGGAACCGTCTCATCAGCCCCGGTCATCTCCATGATCTGGCGCCAGACGGTGTCCGGTGGCGAAGCCAGATCCGACTCCAACCTACCCGAGCGAATGATGTCGGCCAGGCGGGAGTCATCGCCATCCAAACGCCCGTCAACCAGCTCAGACTGCAACGTGCGAATGCCGCGCCGCAAGTGACCCTCAACCGTGCCTACCGGCAGATCGAGGTGTTCGGCCAGATCCTCGGTCCGCCCGCTGGCGGACGAACCTTCAACGAGAATCTGGCGTTGAACGTCATCCATGTCAGACACCGTGGCGGCCACGACAAGCTCATCAACCCGTCGATCAGACTCAGGTCCCATCGGGTAGGAAAGCCGGGCCTGACGGACCAGCCAAGCTCGGACACTCCCCCGCGAGGGGTCGAAGTCTCGACGATTGTCCCAAGCGTCTGAGAAGACGGCGGCGGTAATCCGATCCTTGTTGTCAGGGTCGAGAACACCGGCGATGGCGTACAGCAACTTGCCGCTTCCACCGTACATATCCTCAAGTACCGAGACGTCGCCAAGGATCAGACGATCTTCGATTGTTGTACCCACCCGACCGAGCGTAATCAAGCGTTAGGGGGCCACGATGGAAGCGCTCGGTATTTCAACTGGGCAAATTTTGACCGGCGAAATAGCCCCAGCTCAGAGCTATTTCAGGGCCATGAATGGCCAACCATCAACATTGACCCACCAACAAATCAGCAGGTTTCGTCAGACGAGATTGTCGACGAAACGTTCAAGTTGACGAAGGTTCCGGACCTCAAAGGTGCCATCGCAGTAGGTGGCGTACTCACCGACGATGGAGTCACCGGTGTTCCAATAGGCCTTCGGTTCGGGGTTCAGCCAGAACAGCTTCCGGGCTTTGTGTTGGATCTCTTTGATGATCCATGACTGGGAGGCGTGGTAGTTGTTGCGGGCGTCGCCAAGGATCAAAACTGTTGTCTTCGGCCCGACTTCCTTGCCGTAGCGATCCCAGAAGATCTCAAAAGCGTGCCCATAGTCAGAATGCCCGTCGACCCAAACCACGTCCGCCTCAGTGTTGACCCGGTGGATGGCCTCAGTGATGTCGTCGGCCCCTTCGAAGAACGAAGTGACCTCGTCCAAACCGTCGATGAACACAAAGGATCGGACCCGACTGAACTGGCTGGAGATGGCGTACACCAGATGCAGGGTGAACCGGGCGAAGGCGGCCACCGAGCCGGAAATGTCAGCGATAACAAAAATCTCAGGCTTGGCCGGCCTCGGGTGTTTGAACTTCGGCTCGGCCGGCACACCGCCGTAGCTCAACGAGTGACGAACGGTGTTGCGGAAATCGAGCGGCCCCTTGCGTTTGTGTCGCCGTTTGCGGGCAAGTCGCACAGCCAACTTCCGGGTTAGTGGGTAGATGGCCCGCCGAAGCATGGTCATCTCTTCTCGACTGGCGTGCATGAAGTCGACGTCTTCCGGCAGCGGTTTGCGGAGCGTCTTGGCCATCGCCTCCGCTCCCCTGTCGGCCACCAGACGCCGTCTAATCTCGGCCTCGACTTCCTTGCGCAGCTTGTCGATTCGAGTCTCGTACTCGTCCTGCTCCAGGCGTTCCTTAAACGGCGTGAGCGGTTGACCTTGCTGGTCGGCCTGGCCCCGAGCCTGCTCCATCAGCCGTTCCAAAACACCGTCAAGATCCAGGTTCCGAAGCGTCCGATACAGGTAATAGGTTCCACCAACCGGACGACCCGGCTCCATACCGGCGTACCGCTTTACCGCTTGACGGGCGATGGCTCGCATCAGCGTGTCATCCCCCCGCATCAGGGCCTGATACAGCAATTCGGCAAGCTCTTCCGGTGACAAGCCGTCGCCCGAGCCTTGACCGCCTTCGCCCTGCTGTTGTTGAGCAAGCTCAGGGTCGAAGTCCATGTCTTCGAACGGGTCCTGAGCATCGGGATCAATGACGTACTCCGACCCTCGCAGGGAGAAGTAGACATCGAAGAGCGTTTCAAACGTCTTCCAGTGAGCCTGGTGTTTTACCAGGGTGGCCGCCAAGGCGTACTTGAAGGCGTTGCGGTCCTCTATGGGAATATGGCGAACAGCATCAGCAGCGTCGATGTTCTCAGACAACGACACCGGTAGGCCGGCGTTGCGCAGCTCATGGACAAATCCCTCAAGCAGGTCAAACAACGGGTCCGAGGCGGGGGGTGGGCCTGAGGTTGTTGAGTCGTCCACCGATGCGGTCATCTGATGCGCTCCGACTTATCCGCCGGCCGGTGTTTCGAAGTGAGCACCGGAGTTGGCGGTGAAGTCCTTCATGGCCTTCTCGATGTCGGAGCGATACTTCAACAAGATGTGCACCGTGTTCACGGCGTCTTCCTCGTCGATGTTCTCGATACCGAGAAGAACCAACGTCCGGGCCCAGTCCAACGTCTCCGAAATTGATGGGTGTTTCTTGAGTTCAAGCTGACGGACCGACCGTACGATTCGCGACACCTGATCGGCCAGCTGTTCACTGATGTCCGGGACCTTGGTAAGCACGATTTCTTTTTCCCGCTCGATCGACGGGTAGTCGAGGTGGAGGAACAGGCAGCGACGCTTCAGCGCTTCCGACAGCTCCCTGGTGTTGTTGGAGGTCAGGAACACCAACGGGATCTGTTTGGCCTCAATAGTGCCGAGCTCGGGTATCGACACCTGATAGTCGGACAGAATCTCCAATAGCAGCGCTTCGGTCTCCAACTCGACTCTGTCGACCTCGTCGATCAGGAGAACAACCGGGTCGTCGGCGGTGATGGCTTCAAGCAGCGGCCGGGTCAAAAGGAACTCGTCGGAGAAGATGTCGCCCTCGATGTCGCTCCACTCCCCGGTGCCGTCGCCGGTTTCCACCTGGATGCGCAGCAGCTGCTTCTTGTAGTTCCACTCATACAGCGCTTTGGATTCGTCGATGCCCTCATAGCACTGGAGCCGGATGAGGCGGGCACCGCTCATTTCTGCCACAGATTTAGCGAGCTGTGTCTTGCCGGTACCAGCAGGCCCCTCCACGAGCACCGGCTTGCCCAGCCGATCGGCCAAATAGGCTATGCCGGCAATCGAGTCGTCCGCCAGGTAGTCGACACTCTCCAGGCCCTCGCGGACGGCATCAACCGATTCGAAACGGTAAGTCATGGCCCATACGGTACCCGACACGACCCCGGGGGCGAGAACCGTTTTCCCACATCACCTCCCTTCGCCACCGTCTCCGATTTGTCTCACCTGTTCTCCTTGGCACCCACCGCACGGCCAACGGCGCTACAGCCGAGTACGATCAAGAACGTTATGGACAGGGGTTTGACCAAAGCGGTTGATCGATTCGCCAAAACCATCGGCGGCGCGCTCCGGCAGGCCGCCAGCGGAACGAGCGTCGAGCAGCAAAAACTTGAGCGCGACGCCATCGTCGAAGCGTTCAATTTGAGCCTGGCGTTCGTCGACTCGGACCAACGGCACAGCGACGACGAGCTGTGGGCCATCGTGGCCGCGTTCGCTCATCACGATCTGCTCCCCGGTATGGCGACCCCGGACGCTCTACGGCGCAACGACCTGGTTGACGGCAAGCGCAACTGGCTGACCAAACCGTCGGACATGTTCGTCACTTTCCGCCAGGTCGACACCACCAGAAGGACGACATTTGCTCGGCTTTACTACGACGAGGCGATGACTCTGGCCCACACGGTCATTTCCCTCGATCAGTACACGGCCGACGCCGAGTTGAAGGCTCTGGTTGAGTTTCAGCGGCTGCTTATGGCGGCGCTGCCTTCAGCGGCGGCCGGTGGCCCGCAGGCCGCCACCGGTTCCGGAGACCCAGGTTCGTCCAACTCCGATGCTGAACAAGCCGCCGTCGATGCCGCGGTGGAGGCCGACGTACCGACTGAGCCTCCTGAACCGCTGGAGGACGTACTGGCCGAGTTGGACGCCCTCATCGGGCTGGACCAGGTCAAGGAAGAGGTCCGGCTTCTATCGGCGCTACTCCGGGTGCAGAAGCTCCGTGAGGAACGCGAACTCCCGGTGGTTGACAGCAACAACCATCTCATCTTCAGTGGCAACCCCGGAACCGGCAAGACCACTGTGGGGCGTCTGCTGGCCCGTATCTACCGGTCGCTGGGCGTTGTCGACAAAGGTCAACTCGTCGAGGTCGACCGCAGCGGACTGGTGGCCGGCTTCGTCGGCCAGACGGCGACCAAAGTGGCCGAAGTATTCGATCGGGCTGATGGCGGCGTACTACTGATCGACGAGGCGTACTCGCTGACAAGGGGCGGCGAGAAGGACTTCGGTCGTGAGGCAATTGACGCCGTGGTTAAGAACGTGGAGGACCGTCGTGACTCCATGGTGGTCATCCTGGCCGGCTACCCCAAAGAGATGGCCGAGTTGGTGGCCACCAACCCCGGCTTCCAGAGTCGATTCCCAAAGACGATCTACTTCCCGGACTACACCGACGACGAGCTGGTCGAGATCCTTTTGATCATTTCCGGTGGCGGGACCTACAGCCTCACCGACGAGGCCGAGGAAGCGGCCAAGGTTTGGTTCGGAGCCCATGATCGGGGTCGTGGATTCGGCAACGGTCGCTTGGCCCGCAACCTGTTTGAAGCCGCTGTCTCCCGCCACGCCCAACGGCTGGTCGACGTTGAGAACCCGAGCGACGATGAGCTGACGACCCTGGAAGCGGCCGACATCGCCGCCGTGCCCACCGAGTCCGACCGAGAGTCAGCGCTTGACTCGCACTCGGAGTCCGACGTCGAGACACCAAGTGAGTAGACGGACCGGCTGATGGCGTCCACAAGTCGGCTTCGGGGAGCCAACGCCGTCGCGGCCGGCATCTTCTTGTCCAGGATTGCCGGAATCGTTCGGACCGTCGTGTTGGGCGCCGTTGTTAGTGTCGGCCCTGCGCTCAGCGCATTCGGCTTCGCCATGCGCCTGCCAAACCTGCTCCAGAACCTTCTCGGCGAAGGATCGCTGTCGGCATCGTTCATCCCTGTATACGCCAAGCTTGTCGACGAGGGCGAAGAAGAGCGGGCTGGCAAGGTCGCAGGGACGGCACTTGCCTTTCTGCTGCTCGTTACCGGCGTAGTCGTGTTAGTCGCTGTATCGGCAGCACGGCCAATTGTTGGTCTTATGACCAGCTGGGAGGGAGACCCGAAGACGTTCGATCTCACGGTTCAGCTATTCCGAATCACAACTGTCGGAATTGGTTTCCTGGTCATTTCAGCTTGGTGCCTTGGGATTCTCAACAGTCATCGCAAGTTCTTCCTGTCCTACGTGTCGCCGGTTGCCTGGAATGCGACCCAAATCGTGGTGCTGCTGTTTGCTGCGCTCGTCGCCTGGACTGACACTGAGATAATGGTTGCATTGGCGTGGGCGGTGGTTGCCGGTGGCGTCCTCCAAACAGCAGTTCAGCTACGGACAACGAGTTCGCTGCTAAACGGCGGTCGACTAAGCCTCACGGTCGACCCGGACACTCGCGAAGTCCTTAGGCGGTTTGTGCCAGCCGTCGGTGCCAGAGGCGTCATCCAGATCTCAAGTCTTATCGATCAGTTTCTGCTCGGGGCCATCATGATCAGTGCCATCGGTATCTATGTCTTGGCTCTTCCCCTATACGTCACTCCGATTTCGTTATTCGGCTTCAGCGTCGCCGCCTCGGAGCTCGCCGAGATGTCTCGGCGCTCGGACCGCTTGGATCTACTGGCCGGACGGCTGAGGCCCGCCATCCGCCGAGTACTTGTCCCAGCCGGCTTCGTCGCTGTGGCGTATCTGGCGGCTGGGCCGGTATTCGTTGACGCTCTGTACGGCTGGACTTCACGACTGTTCGGTAGTCCGCAGAAGACCGAGAATCTCCTGGTTCTGGGTTATCTGCTAATGGCCATGGCCCTTGGTCTCCCGGCAGCCATGACGGCACGAGTCACCCAGAACACGCTGTACAGCATCGGCGATGTCAAAGGTCCGGCCAGAATTGCTGTAATACGTGTCGGTGTCAGCGCTGTCTTGAGCGTCCTACTCATGCTTCAAATGGACTGGCTGACCTTCGACGACGGCGAAGTGGTCACCTTCGGGGACTTTCCACATTGGCCCCCTTGGGAACGCCTACCCGAAGCCCGACGGCTTCAAGGCGGCGTTGACTCTCCGATACCTCACCTCGGTGTAGTCGGCCTTGGGCTGGCTTCGGCAGTGGCCGCCTGGGTCGAGTGGGGGTTACTACGGGCTCGGATTCGCTCAAAGCTTGGCCGCCAAGGCGCTGAGGCTGTGTCCTCAGGGTGGTTGCGACAGATCACGCTGGCGTCTCTTGGCGCAGCCGCCGTGATGATCGCAGTCCGCCAACTTCCCCTTCCCTCCCCCATCAACGCAGCCGCCATCGCCATCACGGGCTTGGTCGCCTACGCCGGAATCCTCTGGATGCAAGGCGTTCGATCACTTTCGGCACTAGCATCAAAGCCATGATTAAGGTGTTTCAACGCTGGTGGAAATACATGGGCGCAAAGCTGTCGGGCGACTTCGAGGCCCGGGCTGACCCCAAGATTCAGCTGGAGCAGGCCATCCAGGAAGCACAGACGCAACACCGTCAGCTCAAAGAGCAGGCGGCCAACGTCATCGCTCACCAGAAGCAAACTGAAATCAAACTCAACCGGGTGATGGAAGACTACGAAAAGGTCAGCGCCAACGCCCGCCAAGCGGTCATGATGGCCGACGATGCCCAGAAGCGTGGCGACGAGGCCAAGATGGTCCAGTACACGCACACGGCCGAGTCGTTCGCCAACCGCATGATTGCTCTTGAGCGGGAAATCGACGATCTCAAGTCGCTCCACCTGCAGGCCAGCGAGGCATCGGACAAGGCCAAACAGGCCGTCAACCAAAACTCGACCATGCTGCAAAAGAAGATCAGCGAGCGACAGAAACTGCTGTCCCAGCTCGATCAGGCCAAGATGCAGGAGCAGCTCAACTCGGCCATGGACTCGCTCACCGAGCAGGTCGGTCAGGACACCCCCTCCATGGAGGAAGTCCGCAACAAGATCGAGCAGCGGTACGCCAAAGCCAAGGGTGCGGCTGAGCTCTCTGAGAACACGGTAGAGAGCCGGATGCTCGAAGTCGAACAGGCTTCGCTTAACGTTGAAGCCCAGTCAAGGCTAAGCGAAATTCGGGCCCAGCTCGGAATCGAGTCTGCTGGCGCAGAAGCCCCGGTCACCGACACCATCGCCCAAGCGGCACCGCGACCGGCCGAAGGCGAAGGCTAAACCGGGTTCCAACCGGCCCAACGGAAATCCAACAGAAGGCGCCCTGCTGACCAGCGGGGCGCTTTCTTCGTTTCGGCTGTTGTTGCTACTTCAGCTATTGCTTCGGTGCCAAATCTGAACCGGCGGGCCGACATAGCGGACAGCGGTTGAGTCCCCGGGAGACAAACTGGTATCGGTGCTGCGGACGGAAAACACCTGGTCGGCACCGCTGACTTCATAAAGCACATCGTGACCGAAGTACTCGGCCGACTCGACGTTGACCGGCACCAACGGACGGTCGTCCGCGCTCGAGGATGACCTAGCCTCAAGCGACGTGACAACTAGATGTTCAGGCCGGATCAAAACGTCAACCAGACCATTCGGTTCGAAGCCGCCGAGATTCGGACCATGAACTTCGTGTTGGCCGAAGGCGGTGACGACCTGATGCTCGCCGCTAATCACCCCTTTGATCAGATTGGCTTCCCCAACGAACTCAGCCACCCACCGGTCATCGGGCCTGTCGTACAACTCGGTTGAGGGCCCGATCTGGCGTACCCGACCATCTCGCATGACAGCCACCCGGTCACCGAGCACGAACGCTTCGTCCTGATCGTGGGTCACGACGATAGCGGTAATACCCACCTGAGAGAGGATTCGACGCACGTCGCGCCTCAGTTGCACCCGCATACCTGGATCAAGGGCTGAAAATGGTTCATCCAGCAGAAGAACAGACGGTCTCGGAGCCAGTGCACGAGCCAAGGCAACGCGCTGACGTTGACCTCCTGACAGGGTGTCCGGTCGGCGATCGGCGAAGCCTTCAAGCTCAACGATCCTCAACAACTCCTGAACGCGGTCGGCGGCATCATCAACACCACGCAAGCCGAACTCGATGTTCTGGCTGACCGACAGATGAGGGAAGAGGGCACCGTCCTGAAAGACCATGCCGACTCGTCGCCTGTGCGGCGGAAAGTGGACTCCCGGTCCGTCAACCGTCACTCCGCCGACTTCAATCGTGCCCGATGACAGCGTCTGAAGACCAGCAATAGCCCGAAGAAGCGTGCTCTTGCCACAGCCTGAGGGCCCGAGCAGCGAAAGAATCTCACCGGGCTCGATATTGAGATCGATGTTATGCAACACAGGGCGGCCAGGCTCATACCCGACCGAAACATCGGTAAGCGATACCTTGGCGTACATCGCCTCGCTCTCAGTCGAGCCCTGTCGGGTTGCATCTCGTTTAGTCACAATTGACCGGAGCCTTCCGCCCGGGAACTAAATCCAGATCGAATCACAAACAACCAGGTTAGGACTCCGGACACAGCCAGGAGCACCAGAGCCGGAACGGCAGTCTCGGCATAGAAGCCTTCGGCATAACCGGACCAAATTCTGGTGGCCAGCGTATCGAACCCGATCGGGGCCAGCAAAAGAGTGGCAGGCAACTCTTTAACCGTCGACAACAGCACCAGACCCGCTCCGGAGATGAGACCTGGCCGCATAAGAGGCAACTGCACCTTCCCGAACCTGCGGAGCAACTGAGGTTCAAGCAGCGAGGCTGATTCCCGCACATTGGCCGGCACCGCCCGTACGGCATTCTCGGCCGAACCCAGAGCCTGGGCCCCGAAGTGAACTATGTAGACAGCTATCAGAGCCGGCAGCGTTTGATACATCCAGGAGAAGCCGGGCGTGCGAAGCGTCCAAAACACCATGGACAGCGCTAGCACTACGCCAGGAAGGGCAAAGCCGGTCAACACCGCGGTGGTACACCACGCTGTGATCCGCGAACGCGATCGAATCGACAGCGTAGCCACCGGGACCATGACGACGATGGTGCATAAAGCTGTCACCAGTCCGGCAGCCGCTGTATTGAGCATGGCCGGAGGGAGACGACCGAGATTGACCCGACCGTCGACCAGACCCCGCCCGGCCCAAACGGCAAAGCTGGCGATCGGCACCACCAGCGAGAACATCACGACCGTCCATCCCAAGATGGCGACCGGCCAACGAAAGCGACCGAGACCGACCATGGCCCCGTGGCCGGAGTCCGCCCGTGAGTCCGGCCGGTAGCTCGATTCCACCGATCGCTCTATCAACACCACCGTCACCGCCAGCAGCATAAGAATTGTGGCGGCTAGAAACGAAACGCCCTGGTCGGCCAGGAAGGAGGCAAAGACAATCCTCGTCAACGTGTCATAGCCCAGCAGTTGAACTGCACCGAACTCCGACAGCGTGTAGAGGAACACCAGTAGGGTTCCACTGAGTATGGCGGGCCGTAACTGAGGCACTGTGACGGCGAAGAAGGTCTCGCGTTGAGAGCGGCCCAGAAGCAACGCCGACTCGTGAAGTGAACCCGAAAGCGCCCGTGCTCTGGCCATAACCGGCAAAAGCACGTAGGGAAAGGTGAACAGGGCAAGGAACAGCCATGAAGGCCAGAATCCCCGCAACCGCACCGGTCCAAGTGGCTCGCCGCCGGTGAACACGTTTCGAAGCTCCACCACTGCGGACAACGCTGTGTGCAGCACACCACCGGGGGCGAACGCCGCCAGGTAGGCGGCCGCACCGACGAACGACGGCAGGACAAGAGCCAGTGGAAGGACGGTGCGGAGCGCTCGAAGCGAGGGGACGTCGCTGGAGATCACCGCCCAACCGAGGAAGATCCCGACAACGGCTGCCGACATCGAGACGGTTACAGCCAACAGGACGCTCCGGCCGGTGGGAGCAAGGGCCTCGTCCAGACCGCCGAGGGACCCGAGCTGGGCTGTCCTGAGCAGGATGTAGGCCGCCGGCATGCCGAAGGCGATTGCCACCCCGACGACGAACAGCTTCAGGGGCGGCCGGTCAGCCGCCAGCCACTGAAACGATCCGTCCGGGGTAGCTCTCATCGCAACATCGACTTCGGCATCAACCTTCAAATCCGGCTTCGATGATGAGCTCACGAGTGGCTGTCAAACCGCCTTCAAGCTCTTCGAGGTCGATTCCGCCGACATCACCGAAGGTGGCGGCCGGAATCACATCTGACGGCTCCACTCCGGAGGCCAGCGGATACTCGAACGTCTCGTCGGCAAAGTATCGCTGCGCCGACTCGGACAACAGCCACTCCAACAGCGCATCGGCCGACTCGTTCTGCGAGCTCGCCAGCTTGGACGCTGCGGTCACGATCAGCACTGAACCGACGTCGTCGGTGGCGAACTGGTGGTTGAGAGCCGGATGATCGGGATTCTCAGCCTGAGCTCGGAAGTTGTAGTAATGATTGACGAGACCGGCATCAACCTCACCTCGACCCACCGCTTCGACAATTGCGCTGTTTTTGGCATACGTTTGAGCATCGTTGGCATTGATGGACGACAGCCAGGCGGCGGTCTCGTCCTCACCCAGCTGGAAACGCATAGCGGTTACGAAGTCTTGGAATGATCCGTTGGCAGGAGCGACAGCCAAACGACCCGTCCATGCCGGGTTGGCCAGATCGAGCACCGACTCCGGCAGCTCGGACTCATCGACCAGGTCGGGGTTGTAGACCATAACCCGCTGGCGGCCGCTGACGCCGATCCACCGGCCGTCATCGTCACGGAGGCCTTCGGGCACCTGACCAAGTACACCTTCGGGGAGCTCGGCAAGCAAGCCGGCTTGATCAAGAAAGCCAACTGCGCCCGGGCTTTGCGACAAGAACAGGTCAGCCGGTGACTGCTCTCCCTCCTCAGCGATCAATCGGGCCAGCACGTCGGATTCGTTGTATTGAACCTGGACTTCGATGCCGGTCTCGGCTGTGAAGTCTTCCAACACCTGAGCCATCAGATCCTCGTTGCGACCCGAGTAGATGGTCACTGAATCGTCCCCACCATCGGTGCAGGCCGAGACCGTGACGGCCAGGACCGCCAAAGGGAACCAACGAGCGACAGTTCTCAAAATCATCTAGCGGATGGTACCAGTCTGGATCTGCTTGTTAGGTGACCTTATCAGTCTCTGTATGGCGGTCAGATGTCACAGTATATGGCGATACAGCTACTCGCTGACACCTCGCCTATCACCTATCGACTGGGGAGGTGTATAGTCGAGTTATGACCGAGTACACCTCACCGGAGCATCACCCGGCCTACGAGGAGTATTGCGAGACCATCTTCGAGTTGGCCGAAGATGGATTGACCGTGATCCAGGCCCGAATCGCCGAGCGGCTGTGCGTGTCGCGCCCTGCGGTATCCGAGATGATTCGCCGAATGACCAGCGACGGTCTGGTCACAATCGACGACGGCGAGATCCGACTGACCGATACCGGCCGCAGCCTGGCCCAAACCATGGTCCGGCGTCATCGACTGGCCGAGCGGTTTCTAACCGACGTGCTCAACCTGTCCTGGGCCGAGGCCCATCACGAAGCAGGCAAGTGGGAGCACGTCATCAGCCCCCGGGTGGAAGCAGCCATCGTTGAACAACTCGGCGATCCCACCACCTGTCCACACGGCAACCCTATTCCCGGCTCCGGCTACATCGAGCCCGACGCGGTAACACTGGTCGAAGCTGATCCCGAGGCCGAGCTGGTTGTCACTCGCATCCCCGAAGAGCTGGAATTCACCCCGGGTCTCCTCGAGTTTCTGGAGGAGAATCAGCTGCAGCCCGGGGCGACGGCACGCATCATAATGAAAGCGCCGGACGGTACCACCACGTTGGATGTGAGTGGCAACGTTGTCGGTCTGAGCGCCTTTGCCGCCGAACGCATCATGGTAAGCGCCAACCGCTAGATGTGCTGAACGCCGACGGTGGGCTGCTCAGCGGGGCAACATCACCATGTCATCACGGTGGACAACCTCGCGAGGCAGATCATCCGGCAGCTCATGAGTTGATCGTCCGGCCTGGTCGTCGATCGCTGTCCGGTCCCACCTGACAAGACCCTTGGCGAAAACAGCACCGTCCTCGTCCACCACCTCAACAGCATCATCAGCCCGGAAGGAACCTTCGGCCTTGACAACGCCGGCCGGAAGCAAGGATCGGCGATCCTCAACCAAGGCATGACGAGCACCGGAATCGACCACTAGGCGGCCAAGAGCCGGCACAGCGAAAGCGATCCACAGCTTTCGCGCCGGCAATCGCTGTCGGCGAGCCCGAAATACGGTGCCAGTCCCGGCGATCCCGTCGACCGCATCGGAGATTACGTTTGACCGACCGGCCTTGGCGATGGTGGTCTCAACTCCGGACCACGAAGCAATTTTGGCCGCCGCCAGCTTGGACGCCATACCGCCACGTCCCGCCATGCTTCCCGGTCCACCGGCCACCGATTCCAAGTGTTGATCAACCTCGATGATCTCCTCGATGAGCGACGCATCGGCGTCACGACGGGGATCGGCGGTAAACACACCGGCGGTGTCGGTCAAGAGAACCAGCGCGTCGGCTTCAATCAGGTGAGCCACCAAGGCAGCCAGACGATCGTTGTCACCGAATTGAATCTCGTCGTCGGCAACAGCGTCGTTCTCGTTGACCACCGGAACAATGCCTTGACCCAGGAGAGCCTGAAGGGTGCCACGGCTCTTCAAATACCGTTTGCGGTGCCAAAGGTCTGTCGGGGCCAGGAGAACCTGCCCGGCCATCAGCCCGTTTGAGGCCAAATGCCCCTTGTAGGTGGCCATCAGCGCGATCTGCCCAACGGCCGACGCCGCTCGTAGAAGCTCAGGCTCGCTGGGGCGGTTGTCTGAGGAAAACCCGAGCGGTCCGAGCCCAGCGGTTATAGCGGCACTGGTGACCACAACTACCTGGTGTCCCTGGTTTATGAGGTCGGCCACCTCAGCACACAGCTTGGCCACCGCACCATGATCGACATCGCCAGTAACCGTGGTCAGCGACGACGACCCGATCTTGACGACTATCTTCATTGCAAAACCTGCTCCGAATCGTCGGAGTACTCAAAGGCAAAATCGCCAATTCTCACTTCTTCGCCTTCCCTAACGCCAGCCGAACGCAACGCCTTGTTGACCCCCAAGCGTTCGAGTCGGCCCTGAGCATAGCGCAGGGCACCCGGGTCGGTCAGATCTGATAGGGCAACCGCCCGTTCGGCTGACCGGCCGATAACCCGCCAGGCGCCATCCATATCTCGTTCAACCGCGACACCGACCGGTTCCGGGCGATGAATGACATAGCCCGGACGCACATCGTCCTGCTCTCGAGCCTCACCCACCAGCTCAGCCAGGCGCCACTTCAACGTCTGGATGCCATCGGTGGTGGCCGACGAAATCGACAACTCCGGCCTGTTGGGTCCGGAAAGGGAGTCACCCCAATCCTCGATGGTCAATACGTCGTTCTTCGAACCAACCACGATCGATGGCCGAGCCAACAGATTCGGCTGATACGAGCCCAGTTCGTGCTTCAAGATCTCTAGTTGCTCGGCCGGCGAAGGCCCGTCGACGGAGCTGAGATCGATCAGGTACACCAAGACTCTGGCTCGCTCGATATGACGCAGGAACTGCAGGCCAAGTCCATGACCATCGCTGGCCCCTTCGATGAGTCCAGGGAGGTCGGCCATGACAAACTCGTTGTCGCTATCAACCCGAACGACACCCAGGTTGGGTTCCAGAGTTGTGAACGGATAGTCGGCGATTTTCGGTTTCGCCCGGGACATGACCGAAATCAAGGTGCTTTTCCCGGCCGACGGGAAACCGACCAGCGCCACATCGGCCAGTAGTTTCAGCTCGAGCCGAAACCAAGTGTCGACGGACTTCTCGCCCTGCTCGGCGAAGGCCGGCGCCCTGCGCTTATTGGACAAGAAGCGGGCGTTACCTTTGCCGCCTTGGCCGCCTTGAGCGGCCATCCAACGGTCACCATGCACGGCCAAATCGACCAGCTGCTCACCGGTCTCGTGGTCAAGCACCGTGGTACCGATCGGGACCGAAACCTCTACGTCTTTGCCTCGACGACCGTGCTTCTTGGCTCCCTGGCCGTGAGTTCCGCTGGTGGCGATCCGGTGTGGGTGATCCCTGAACGACAGCAGGGACGCCACGTTACGGTCGGCCACGAGCCATACGTCGCCGCCATCGCCACCGTCACCGCCATCTGGCCCACCGTAGGGGACGTGCGCTTCGCGGCGGAAGGAAACGCAGCCAGCACCTCCGTCGCCGCCTCGGGCACAGAGGTTGGATTCATCGACGAAGTTGGACATCGTCGCTCACCTGCATTGCGTAATGCCAACCGAAGGGGATGGCGTATGGAAAGCTGCACCCGCGGCGGGTGCAGCCAAGGACGTTAATCCTGAATGATGTCGACGAGTCGCCGGCCCTTGCGGAAACCGAACTTCACCCGCCCATCGGCGGTAGCGAAGAGCGTGTCGTCACCGCCGCGGCTCACATTGCGGCCGGCGTGAAACTTGGTGCCTCGCTGACGAACAATGATTGATCCGGCGGAAAGCGCTTCGCCGTCGAAAGCCTTGACGCCTAGACGTTGGCTTCGTGAATCGCGGCCGTTGCGGGTTGAGCCGCCACCCTTGGTCTTTGACATATCAGCCTCGCGTAATTCCCGTGATCTCGATCGTGGCGTAGGTTTGGCGATGGCCGAACCGACGTCGATTGTTGGTCTTCGACTTGTAAGTGAAGCCGTCGATCTTGGTGCCCTTGGTCTCCTCGACAATCCGAGCTGTGACCGACGCACCGTCGAGCTCGCTCGGAGTGGCCAGAACCTGGTCGCCGTCGACGAGCAGCACTGGTCGCAAGTCGACGTCAGCACCGGGCTCGCCAAGGCGCTCGACCTTGATCTGCTGTCCTTCTTCTACCCGGTACTGCTTGCCACCGGTAGCAACGATTGCGTACATAACTGTTCAAGCCTATCTGTTTAACGGCCCGATTTGCGCGGCTCGTCGGCCACACCTTCGGAAATATTGACGCCTCGACCGGCGCAATGAGGGCACTGCACCGACAGCGACTCGAGCAGCCCCTCGCCGATCCGCTTGCGGGTCATCTCAACCAGCCCCAGCGCCGAGATGTCAAACACCTGGGTTCTGGTCTTGTCCCGGTTGAGCGCCCGACGGAAGACCCTCATGACCTCGTCACGGTTCTTCTTGTTCTCCATGTCGACAAAGTCGATGACGATGATCCCGCCGATGTCGCGGAGCCGTAGCTGGTGAGCGATACCTTCGGCCGCTTCCAGATTGTTCTGGAAGACCGTCTCTTCGAGACTTGACTTGCCGACGTTCTTGCCGGTGTTGACGTCGATGACGGTCAACGCCTCAGTGGACTCGATGATCAACGAGCCACCGGACGGCAGCCAGACCTTCTTGTCCAATGCCTTGTGCAGCTGTTCATGCACGTGGAAACGCTCATACAGCGGCAGCTCTTCGGCGGACTGATCGTAAAACTCGACCCTCTCGGCCAAGGCCGGGGTGATGGCCCGCACGTAGTCCGAGACGTCGTCGTAGAGCGCCTGGTCGTCGATGACGACGTTGCGGTACTCCTTGTTGAACTCCTCGCGAATGACCCTCGTTGACATATCCGGTTCGCGGTAGAGAAGTGCAGGGGCTTTGGCCTGTTTGGACAGCTTCTCGATCTGTCGCCACTGCTCCAGGAGGCCGGTGACGTCACGTTCAATCTCGGCCGCGGTCACGTTTTCGGCTGCGGTCCGCACGATGATGCCATGCTCAGCCGGTCGGACACGGTCAAGAATGCCCCGAAGTCGCTTGCGCTCCTGATCCGACAGGCGCTTCGAGATTCCGTAAGTGGTGCTGTTCGGTACCAACACCACAAACCGTCCGGGCAACGAGACCTCGGTGGTGAGGCGAGCGCCTTTGTGGGCAATCGGGTTTTTGGTGACCTGACACAGAATCGGTTGACGAGCCCGAAGAATCTGTTCAATCTTCGGTTGCCCGGAGCTGCCGTCGTGCTCGTCGGTGTCGTGTTGAACGTCGCCTCGGTAGATCACCGCGTTCTTCGGGGTACCGATATCGACGAAAGCGGCCTCCATACCGGGCAGAACATTCTGGACCCGACCGAGGTAGATGTTGCCGTGTATCTGGAAGACGTCATCGGCGGGGCGAGATACGTAATACTCGATGAGATTGCGGCCCTCGAGAATGGCAATGTGAGTTGCGTCGTCTCGTTTGGAGACCGCCATCAAGTAGCGGCCAATGGGCTTGCCCTTGCGAGACCGACCTCGACGCTGCTCCAGGGTTTCTTCGTCCAGTTCCAGCTCACCGTCCGGGATGACATGGCCGACGGGCTGATGGGTGTTACCCCGCCCACCTCGACCGCGACGTCGAGAGCGAGACCGGCGGCCACCACCGGACTGCTTCTGACCGTCTTTGCCACCAGAGTTCTGGCTGTCCCGGTTGTTTCCGCTGTCTGCTTCTCCCCCACCGTTCTTACGGCCACCACTCGACCTGCGCCGGCGGCGACGGCGACCTCCACCGTTGCCACCACCTTCAGGCTTCTCGGAGCTGTTTTGCTCACCCTGCTGCGGCGCAGGGCGAGTGTCGCCGATTTTTGGTTTGGCCGATGAATCGGACTTGGGCGAAGCTGACTTGTTGTTGTCCGGTGTAGACCGGCGCCCGGCGTTCTCGCCGCTGGCGTTAGATTTCTCTGGTGCGGACGCTGCCTTTTCGTTGGCTGATGACCGCCCGGGAGCTGCAGAACTGCTCTCTGTGCTCTCCGACATGATAAAGATCCCTTCTAGGCGGGTGAACGCCATGCGTCACCCGGCTCATGACACGCACTCAAGGGTGCGTTCGGTCGACGGTGACGGAGCCAGAGGCTCAGATCGCTCGCCGTCGACAAAAGTCCATTGGTTAGTTCGGCGAACCCGTCCTTCGCTCAGCCCGTCCAATCCCAGCGCGCCCACCAATTCGGCGGGTCGAAGCGCGGATGGCCGGGTGGCCAGCTCGGCAACCAGCTGCGTGCCGGTGTCGGTCTGGCCCTCGACTGTCAGATCAACGATCATTGGACGAACGTCGTCTGTTCGGGTTTTGCCTTTTCGAATTCGTTCCAGGGGTAGCTCGGGGGCTTCGACCGCCCGGCCGACGGCGGCAACCACGGCATCGTGGTCGGCGCCGACTACTTCTATTCTCCAGCTACAGCTGGAGATGGCTTCCTGCAGAGACTCTTCGCCGACCCTGGTCCAACGAAGCGCCTCGACGGCCAGGCCGTCGGGAAGCGCAGCGGTCAACTTGGACTCAAGATCGTCCAATTCAACCTGCTCGGTGAGTTCGACGTCGAGAAACTCGGAGTCGGACTCGTGAGCGACACTTAGCGCCAAACCGAAGCTGAGCTTCGGTCGAGGTGAGAAACCCTGGCTGTAGGCCACGGGCAACATCACCTTGCGACAGGCCCGTTCAAAGAGCCGGGCGACATCGCGGTGACTGACAAAACGAATCTTGCCGTTCTTCGTGTAACGAATGCGAAGCCGATGGGTGATGTGTTGAGGCTGGATGCCGCTCACACCAACACCTCCCCCGACTCTTTCGACGACAGCAGGCTCACGGGAACAGCGCCACCGACCGCCAGGTCTTGGCCTGTCCCCTGGCTCCCGCCTGCCGGTGGCGTGGCAGAGGCGACGACATGTTCGATGCCGTAGCCGGTGCAGGCGCCGCAGTCATAACACGGCGTCCAACGACAGTCCTCCAGACCGACTTCGGCCAAAGCGTCCTGCCAGTCAGTCCACAGGAAGTCCTTGTGAAGCCCGGCCCACAGATGGTCCCAGGGCAGTGGCTCTTCTTCGGTTCGGTGACGGAACACCACATCTTCCGGCGACAGGTCGTTGTCTGCCAGCGCATCGAGCCACAGTTGGAGATCGAAGTGCTCAGACCACTCTTGGAACGTTCCACCGTTGCGCCACACCTGCTCTATGACGGCACCAATCCGGCGGTCACCACGGCTGGCTATGCCCTCGGCCAGTGTGGCTTTCGGGTCATGCCACTTGAGCTGGACACCTCTGGTCTTGCGGGAGGCGTCTCGTAGCAGATTGACTTTGCGCTGCAGCTCGATATCGGTGTTCTGACCGAACCACTGAAACGGTGTGAACGGCTTGGGCACGAACCCACCAACCGATACGGTCACGCTGGCACGGTTGTTGTACTTCTTGCCGATGGCCACGCAGTTCTTGGCCAGTTCGATGATGCCAAGCGTGTCTTCGTCGGTCTCGGACGGGAGTCCGATGAGAAAGTACAACTTGACCCGCTTCCATCCCTGCGAGAACGCCGACTCAACAGCGCCGTAGAGGTCCTCTTCGCGGATGAGCTTGTTGATGATCTGACGCATGCGCCAGGTTCCGGCCTCGGGAGCAAAGGTCAGGCCGCTGCGCTTGGCTCGCTGGAGTTGGGCGGCGATCCCCACGCCGAAGGCGTCAACACGGAGGCTGGGCAGAGAAACCGACATCGGCCCGCATCCAGCTTCGTCACTGTCGTCCATCAGGTCGGTGACGACACCTTCGATATTGGAAAAGTCAGCGGTCGACAGCGACGTCAGGCTGACCTCGTCATAACCGCTGCGAGCCAAGCCTTCGGACACCATGGTCCTGACCTGGTCGGCCGGACGTTCTCGGACAGGTCGAGTGATCATCCCGGCCTGGCAGAAGCGACATCCACGGGTGCATCCCCGGAACACCTCAACGCTGAGACGGTCGTGGACCACCTCGGTCAAAGGGACAAGTTGCTCCTTGGGATACGGCCATTCGGCCAGATCAGCGACGGTCCGCTTCGAGATCTGATGGGGAACGGTGTCGTCAACAGGGTCGATTGACGCGATCTTCGGCCCGTCATAGGTGACGGTGTACAGCGAGGGCACATAGACGGACTCAATGTCGGCCAGACGCCGAAGTACGGTCGGACGGTCCCAGCCTTCGTTTCGGGCGGTGACCAAAACGTCGGTGATGTCCCCGACGACCTCTTCACCGTCGCCGAGTACCACGGCGTCCAAGAAGTCGGCCAGCGGCTCGGGATTATAGGTGCAGTGCCCGCCGGCAATAATCAGCGGAGCATCTTCGGAGCGCTGGGCGGCCCGGATAGGTACTCTGGCGAGATCAACGCAGTTGATCAGATTGGTGTAGGTCAGCTCGGCCGAAAGGTTGAAGGCCAGAACATCAAACTCACCGCATGGAGTGTGGTGCTCAACCGAGAACAGCGGAACACCTTCGGCCCGCATCAACTCCTCAAGGTCTACCCACGGAGCGTACGAGCGATCAGCTCGGGCGTCGGGACGCTCGTTGATGATCTCGTAGAGAATCTGGAGACCCTGGTTGGGTAGCCCGACCTCGTAGGTGTCGGGGTAGATGAAGCACCAGCTGATGAGATCGGGGTCAGGAAACTTGGCCTTCGCGCCGTCTTCACTACCGATGTATCGGGCGGGCTTTTGCACCCTGGGGAGAAGCGGCTCCAGCTGGGGCCAAACCGTGGTCATCCAATGACTTCCTAGCGTCCCACCCTACCGCACAAACACCCGGCATAGATGGTTCCAACCAGGACCAAAAAACGACCGCCGGGTCGGCAGCGGGAGCCGACCGACGAAACGTTTCCAATTGGTCGGGAACTCTAGGAGGCGAGGTTCGGGAAGAAGATCGAAATTTCCCGCTCGGCCGACTCGTTTGAGTCCGAGCCGTGCACCAGGTTCTCGGTGAGAATAGTTCCGTAGTCACCACGGATGGTTCCGGGAGGAGCCTCAACCGGGTTGGTCGCACCCATCAGGGTTCGAACGACAGCGAAGGTGTCCTCCGGGCCTTCGAGCACTGCCAACATCGCCGGGCTACGGCTCATGAAGGCGACAAGGTCAGGGTAGAAGGGCTTCTCGACATGTTCGGCGTAATGCTTGGCCAGGGTGGCCTCGTCCAACAGTCGGAGTTCGGCGGCGACAATCTTCAAGCCTTTCTGCTCGAAGCGGTCGAGGATACGTCCGACGTAGCCTCGTTCTACGGCGTCAGGCTTACAGATCACAAAGGTTCGGTTCACGGCGATCAGACTAGGTCGATCGGCCCGACATCGAAACCCTTCGAACGGCCTAGTTGCTCCGACTTCTTCGGCGTCATCACCCAGCATCGGGCGGTCAAGTCGGCAGCAATGGCGGCCGACAGTCATATTGTGTTCGGAAGCCTGTACACACCGGAGCGATTCGGCGACGATCGCGGTGCGTCTTTAGTGGAGTACGCACTGGCCTTGGCGTTAGTGCTGTTGTTGACCATCGGGGCGTTGTCGAGCCTGACAACCAGCTCGGGCACCTACCTGAGCCAGACGGGCACCGACATTGGCAGCCCGCCCGAACACATCGCCGACCTGGACCCCAGCCTTCCCGACGCTCCGTCATGGATCGGCTCGCCGTGATCGCTCTGCGGCGACGACCAACCGGCAAAGACGGACGACGCGAGCGTGGCGCCGTGCTGGTCGAGATCGGCTTGACCACTCCGATCTTTCTGGCTCTGGTATTCGGGATTTTCGAACTGGGTCTACTGTTCCGGGATTCACTGACGACCGAGAACGCCAGTCGTGAAGCGGCCAGATCGGCATCGACTAAGGGTCGCGATCCGGAGGCCGACTTTTTCATCATCCGATCAGCCGAGAACGGTCTGGCCGCCATGGACCTGCAGGCAATTGAGTACATCGTCGTGTTCAAAGCCACCGGCCCCGGCGATGATTTGCCTGCGGCCTGTCGAACGTCGTCGCAGACCGGCATCTGCAACCGTTACTCGCCCGCCGAGTTCTTCGCCAGCATGGACGACGCAGCCGGCAACGACACCGGCAACTTCCGGTGCGGAACGCTCGATTCGGCCTGGTGCCCCACAACAAGGGAAACCCAGGCTTCAGCGGGGCCGGACTACATCGGCGTCCACGTTGAAACCACCCACCGCTACCTGACCGGCATGTTCGGTGCCGACACGTCGCTCGGCGCAACCACTGTGTTGCAGATCGAACCGGACAGACCATGAGGACCAAGCGAAACGCAAGCTCCGAGCGAGGAGCGGCATTAGTGGAATTGTCCATCGTGGCCCTAATGCTGGTGGCTATTGCCGCCGGCACATTCGAGATCGGTTTGGCCTGGAGCGACGCTCAACTGGTCACCCAGGCCGCTCGCTCGGGGGCCCGGGTGGCGGCTCAGGTGGGAGACGACCCCAATGCCGATCAATACATCCTCGATGCCATCGAAGCCGCTCTGGGTGACCTGGCCGCCGAGCCGGTCGACGTGGTCATCTACAACGCCGAAGCATCTGACGGCACCATGCACGTCAGCTGTGATGGTGCCGGTCACCCGGGCAACAACCGCTGCTCGGTATACGACGAGACGCACTTCACGTCGTTCGTTCAGGGCAACTGGAGTCCGGCATCGCGAGACTCAACCATCACCACCGGTGCCTACATCGGCATTCAGGTTTCAGTGGACCGGCCGTTGGCCACCAACATCTTGGGAACCGGGACCATGGACATCACCGAAACAGCCGTAATGCGAATAGAGGTCAACTGACATGACCTTCCGTCCCGCCGACCTGCACCGGCAATCAGCCGAGTCGGGATACGTTCTGGCTCAAACGGCGCTGCTGCTCATACCGTTGCTGATCTTCGCCGCCTTCGCCACCGACATCGGCTCGTGGTACGTGCAGGGGCAGAAACTGCAGAAAACCGCTGACGCCGCTGCTCTGGCCGGTGTGACCCAGCTACCCGACATGGATGCCGCCGTGGCCGAAGCCCGAGCGGTGGCCATCCGCAACGGATTCGAAGATCAGACCCCGGGTGACAACACCGACTTCGACACCGGGCCGCTCCCCCAGCTTGAAGTCACAAGCCCAAGACCAGGAACGTTGGAGGTGGCTGTTAAACGCCATGAACAGTCGTTCCTCGGACGCCTTGTACTCGACGGGATTGTGGTCGAGCGTTTCGCCATCGCCGAGTTCTCCGACGCTGTGTACATGGGCAACCCCACATCCGGTCTCGGCACCGGAACCATCTCTCCCACTGCTCTGGGTCTGCCCAACGACCAGACCTGGCTGGCCCTGAACGCCTACTGCTGGGACAAACAACGCGGCGACCTGTTCGCCTCCGGCTTCTTCTCCGGCGCTGATGCCGGCGGCGCCAGAACCTGCGGTCCGACACCAGGCGAAGTCACCGCCGCCCCACAGGCCTACGCCAACCCCAACTTTGATCCCGACGCCTATGTTTTTGTGGTCAAGGCCCAACCAAAGTCCCCGGCCCTGGACATCGCCCTCTACGAGCCCGGGGCAGGCTGCACCGAGCCCGAGAATACCGGCGACTCAACCAACTCGCCCCGTATTCACTACCGCATCTACGGCCCGAACCTGCAGACCAATCATCGCCGCTTCGTCGACACCAACAGCCCTATCGCCGCCGGCCTGCTGCCGGGCGACGCCTGCATCGCCAACAGTCCGAACGGCGACGGGTGGTGGCCCGTAGCGACCGGGCTGAACGCCCCTGGAAACGACAGCGCCTATTACTACGTACAGCTCGGCACCCGTAATCCGATCGCCACCGACCACGATCCGGCAGACTCCTTCTGGCAGGAGACCGGCATCAACAACTTCTCACTGCGTACCACCCGGAACGGTTCATCCACGTTGTGCGCCTTCACGGCTGCTGACCCGACCTGTCCACAGCTGTTCGCCCTCGAGTGGCTGCCGCTGTGGCGAGAGCTACCGTCGAGCGAAGCCGACTTCTTCCTGGCCGAGGTTCCCGAACTTCACCGGGGGTCGACCATGACCATCACCTTGTTCGACGCCGCCGACGGTGTCTCCAACATCCAGATCGCCGACCCAAGCGGCCAGGCGGTGCCATTCCAGTGGCGTCATGCCGACCGTAGCATCGCCAACATGACTGGCAGCGAGTACCTGGAGTCGACGTTCGCCGCCGGAACCGACACATGCGGTTGGGCCGGCACGTTCGGAAACCCGTGTCTGATCACGTCGGACTACGGGTCGTTCAACGACCATGTGGTTCGCATCAAGATCGAGATTCCGCCCGACTACACCTGCGGCGGTGATTGCTGGTGGAAAGCCCGATACATCACCGACGTCGCCCCCGGCGACAGGACGGTGTGGGCCATTGAAATGACCGGTGACCCTACCCGCCTGATTGAGTAGCGTCCATGGCCGCAATCAGGTGAGCCCGCACCTCGGCCGCCACGTAAAGACTGCCGCTGACAAAGATGAGATCGTCGTCAGCGCCAACCGAAACAGCTCGGGTGATGGCCTCTCGTGAGTCGACCACGGTCTGAGGCGTGATGCCCATGGCGGTTGCCGCTTGCGCCAGCTCTTCAGCCGGCACGGCCCGGTTGGAATCGGCTTGCGTGCAGATGACGGCGTCGAAGTCCTTAATGCGGAACGCCTCCAGCATCTCTTTCGGATGTTTGCCTTGAAGGATGCCGACAATCAGAATCCACGATCCAGTTCGGGCCATCGACTCGAACAGCGTGCCGGTAACGGTGGCCGCGCCATCGGGATTGTGAGCACCATCGATAACCACCGTCGGGTTGCGGGCCACAATTTCGAACCGGGCGGGCAGGTTGACCCGAGAGAAGGCGGCGTCAATGAGATCGCGATCTATCTCCCGATCCAACAGAGCTTCGACCGCAGCCACCGCCGTGGCGAAGTTGTGACCCTGATGACGACCGTGGAACGGGACGAACAGCTCGTTGTAGACGCCGTGAACGGTATGGAGGTCGATGAGGCGTCCACCTACAGCTACCTCGTTGCCCACCACGTTGAAGTCAGCGCCCGCTTCCCACACCGAGGCCGCCGGTGGATTGTCGAAGTACTGGCGTAACTCACCCATCGGTGAACCCAGTACCACTCGGGAGTCCGGTTTGATTATGCCGGCCTTTTCTTCGGCGACAGCGTGCTCCCAGTCAGGTCCACCTGTCGTGTGGTCCTTCCCGATGTTGGTGATGATGGCGACATCGGAGTCGATGACGTTGGTGGCATCGAACCGGCCGAGCAGACCAACTTCAACCACTGCCACCTCGGTCCCTTGTTCGGCGAACCACACAAAGGCGGCCGCCGTCAACAGCTCAAACCGGCTGGGGGTGACACCAAGCTTGGTTTCCACCTCGGCCAGGAGGCCGATGATCCGAGCGAAGTCCCCGTCCGGTATCTCGATGCCGTCCCACATGATCCGCTCATTGACCCGACCCATGTCCGGGCTGGTGTAGAGACCGACCGATAGTCCCAGCTCCTGCAGCAGCGCCGCCGATGCCCGGGCAGTGGAGCCTTTGCCGTTGGTTCCGGTCAGGTGAATCGTGCGGTAAGCCTTGTGAGGATCACCCAGAGCCTCCATGAAAGCCGCCATGGCGTCCAGGGACAAGCCGTCGGTTTTGCCTGCAGTGGGCATGGTGGGGGCCGGTTCTTTGAACCGATCCGCCCGTCCACCCTCAAGGTTTGTGTGGCCGTCCAAGTAGTCCAGCGCGGACTTGTAATCCATGGCCCTCAAATGTAGGGGTTCGGACCCGGTTGCAGGCGCGAATCTCGCCGGTGGCGACTACGGACCACGTGGTACCTGGCGGGTGGAACTGGCCGGGGTGGTTACGATGCCGCCCGCTGCTCGTCGGCGTCGGTTTCCGACCGGGGCACCAACGTGGGGTTAACCCGCTCCAGCACAACGTCGGCGTCGATGACACAACGTCCGACGTCTTCTCGACCGGGAACGTCGAACATGATGTCCAGCAGGACTTCTTCCAGAATGGCCCGGAGGCCTCGGGCACCGGTTCCCCGCAGGACAGCTTGGTCGGCGATGGCCTCCAAAGCGTCCTCGGTGAACTCCAGTTCAACGTCCTCCATTTCGAAGAACTTCTGATACTGCTTGGTCAAAGCGTTCTTGGGTTCAACCAGAATCTCGACCAGCGCTTCACGGCTCAGTTTCGATACCGTCCCGACAACCGGGAGACGACCGACGAACTCGGGAATCAAACCAAACTTGAGCAAATCCTCGGGGACGGCTTCGGCGTAGAAGTCTTCCACCGGTTTCGTTTCCTCCTCCTCGTCGGAGGGTGATAGGAATCCGATGGTGCGCTTGCCCAGGCGCTTCTCGATGATGTCTTCGATGCCGGCGAAGGCACCACCACAGATGAACAACACGTTGGCGGTGTCGATCTGGATGAAGTCCTGGTGCGGGTGCTTGCGGCCGCCCTGTGGCGGTACCGAAGCAACGGTTCCCTCAAGGATCTTTAGCAGGGCCTGCTGCACACCTTCACCGGATACGTCCCTGGTGATCGAGGGGTTCTCGCTCTTGCGGGCGATCTTGTCGATCTCGTCGATGTAGATGATGCCGGTCTCGGCTCGCTTGACATCGAAGTCGGCGGCCTGGATCAGCTTGAGAAGGATGTTCTCGACGTCTTCACCGACGTAACCGGCTTCGGTGAGGGCGGTGGCGTCGGCAATGGCGAACGGCACGTTCAGCATGCGGGCCAGCGTTTGAGCCAGCAGAGTCTTACCCGAGCCGGTGGGGCCCATCAGCAAGATGTTGGACTTGGCCAGTTCGACGTCGGTGGAGCCGCTGGAGTACTGGATCCGTTTGTAATGGTTGTAGACCGCCACCGACAGGATCTTCTTGGCCGCGTCCTGACCGACGATGTACTCGTCGAGGAAGCCGTTGATCTCCCGGGGCTTGAGCAGTTCGTCGAAATTGAGCTCGGTGCCCTCGGCCAGCTCTTCTTCAATGATCTCGTTGCAGAGATCAATGCACTCGTCACAGATGTAGACGCCGGGTCCGGCGATTAGTTTTTTGACCTGCTTCTGCGACTTTCCGCAGAACGAGCATTTCAGGAGCTCGCTTCCTTCGCCGAACTTGGCCACGTGAGTTCTCCCTAGGAGTCCACCGCTCGAATTGCCCCGCTGGTGTCCACAGCGTCCCGCTCCGCAATCACCTCATCTATGATGCCGTATTCTTTGGCCTCTTGCGCAGTCATTACGAAATCGCGGTCCATGTCTTGCGCCAACTTCTCGGCGTCTTGACCGGTGTGGCGGGCCAGCACGGCCTCCATCGTGTCTTTGATCCGCTCGATCTCTTTGGCTGCGATCTCGAGGTCCGACACCTGGCCTTGAGCGCCCGTGTAGGGCTGGTGGAGCAGGATCCGGGCGTTGGGTAGAGCGAGGCGCTTGCCCGGTGCGCCGGCGGCCAGCAGGATGGCGGCGGCCGAAGCGGCTTGACCGAAGCAGATGGTGGCCACATCGGGCTTGATGTAGCTCATCGTGTCGTAGATGGCGAACATGCCGTTCACGTCGCCACCGGGCGAGTTGATGTAGAGGCTGATGTCTCGATCCGGGTTCTCCGACTCGAGATGCAGCAGCTTGGCGCACACGACGTTGGCCACATCTTCGGAGATGGGGGTGCCGAGGAACAAGATGTTGTCCTTCAGCAGGCTAGAGAACAAGTCCCGGCCGATGGTGCCTCGGGGCGTGTCCTCGTAAATCGTTGGGATGGTGTAGCTGGCGGTTGGTGAAAGGTGGTTCACTCTGTGTTCCTGTTGGTGAGTCATCCTGTTGGCGTTCGTTGAGGGCCCCGCTGGGTCCCTATTCTTCTTCGTCTTCGGGCAGTTCTAGCGCATCGGGGCTGACTTGCGAGCCATCCTCATCCACTAGCTTCGTTCTCTCCACCACCCAATCCAAGGTCTTGCTCTTGAGCAAATCGGCTCGGACGGCTGGCAGCTGGCCGGCTTCGGCAAATTCACGGCGGACTTCGTCGGAGGGACGGTCCACCTGGGTGGCAACCTTGTCGATCTCCTCAGTGAGCTCGTCCTCAGTGACGGCAATGTTCTCGTTGGCGGCGATTGCCCTCAACACAAGGTCTACCTTGGCCGAGGTGTGAGCCGACGCTCGGAGTTCATCCATCATGGACTCGCGGTCCTGGCCACTGTACTGCATGTACTGCTCGAGGCTGAGACCCTGGGCTTGAAGTCTCAGAGCCATGTCCTGGACGCGGTTCTCGACCTCGTTTGAAACCATGGCTTCGGGGACATTGTCTTCATCGACCAGGGCGGCCAGCGCATCGACCACGTTGTTGCGGCGGGTGGCGTTGGCTTGGTACACCCGGCTTTGTTCCATGCGCTTGCGGTAATCGGCCCGCATGTCTTCAACGGTGGCGAAGTCGGAATTTTCGCTGGCCCACTCGTCGGTGAGTTCCGGCAGCGACTTCTCCTGCACCTCGTTCACTTTGACGGTGAATTCGATCGGCGGTTCTTCACCGTCCTCGTCGCCGGGGTAAGCGGCTTCGAATTCCAGCTCGTCACCGGGTGATGCTCCGGTGAGTTGTTCGTCTATTTCGGGGATGCCGGTTGCTCCCGATCCCACCTCATATTCGTAGTTGTCGGTGGTCATGCCGGGGATCTCGGCTTCGTCGTGTACAGCCTTGATGTTGATGTCGACCCGGTCGCCTTCGGCTGCGGCCCGGTCGACGGCGTTGTACTCGGCGCTTTGGGATCGGATGCGATCGATGGCTTCGTCCACCTCGGAGTCTTCAACCTCCGGTTTCGGCACTTCGACTTCGAGCGCCTCGTATCCGGACACCTCAACACTGGGTCGCACCTCTACTACGGCGTCGAAGACCACTGGTCCCTCGTCAGCGCCAGAGGTGATGTCGATCTCCGGCGGAGCGATGACGTCGACCTCGTGCTCGATTACGGCCTGGGTGTAGTAGTTGGGTAGGGCCTGACGGAAGGCCTCTTCGCGGGCGAAGCCCTGCCCGATGCGGGCTTCGAGCACCTTGCGGGGGGCTTTACCGGGACGGAAGCCGGGAAGTCGTACTTCCTGGGCCAACCGCTTGAAGGCAGCGTCAAGATCTTTGTCGAACTCGGCTTCTTCGAGTTCGACGACCACCTTGACCTTGTTGCCCTCCAGAGTTTCTACAGACGATTTCACCCGTAGAAGTGTATCCACCAGCCCTGACGTTGAGTGGAT
>JAHDFR010000193.1 GCA_020628065.1 Acidimicrobiales bacterium | reverse complement strand
GGCACCATCTTGATGGTGACGCCGTTCGCCCCCTACCGGGATGGCATCAGCGTCTACGCCCAGCAGGAGCTGCGTAGGCTTCGCCGCCAGGGACACGAGGTGGAGGTGCTTTCACCAACACCTTCCGCCGCACATCATCACTTACCACTCGGAGGGCCAAAGGGGGCGGTGGAGCTGGCCGCAATGGTCGGCGGATATGGCCGGGTCATCGTCCAGTTCGCCCCCGAGTTTCTTTTCGGTCGTTGTCGGACCAGTACCGAGCGGGCACTTGTCTGGGGCGCTCTGACGTCGGTCGCTTCCCGGGTACCTCTTGAACTGCGGCTACACGAAGTGATCTACGAATGGCTTCGGCAGGGTCCGGTGGAACGAAACGCAGCCCGGCTGGCCCTCAAGGCGGCCGATCGGGTGACGGTACACACCGAAGTGGAACGATCGGGGCTGATAGCCGAGGTCGGCTCGGTTGCCACCAAGGCTGAAGTAATCGACCATGGCGCCTGCTTCGTAAAACGGGTGGACGTCGATCGATCGGAGGCCAAAGGCCGTTTGGGTCTGGCTCAAGACGAATTTGCAGCACTCTGCATCGGCTTTCTTCAGTTCAGCAAAGGTTTTGATCGGGCGGTAGAAGCGGTTGCGGGGGCCAACAGATCAGCCCTCGGGCGCCACTCGGGATCTCCGCTGCCACCGATCCACCTGCACATCGTTGGCGCCGGGCGAGTAGACAGTCCGGAGATCGTCGATTACGTCAACGACCTTCGATCGATGTGTCGGCACTCCCCGTCGTCCACGCTGCATGAGCGCTTTGTCTCCGATCTCGAGTTCGACATGTGGTTGGCAGCAGCCGACGCCGTCATCCTGCCGTACCGCCAGATCTGGTCATCGGGAGTGGTTGAGCGGGCCAGACTCTTCGGTGCACCGCTGATCTCGTCTGACCTGCCACAACTAATCGACCAGCTTCCGGCCGATGGCACTGCCTGCGCCTCCATCGACCAAATGTCGTTGGCCGTGCTCGATGCAGTTGATCTTCGACAGGCCGGTACCGACCCGATTCCCGTTGGGCCTCCTACAGGGGCCGCTGTTGGCTCCGACTCGGACTGGATCGTCGACGTCGATCGGCCCGACCGTCAACTGCTACAGAAACAGATCAGGATTCGAGCGGAGTTGCAGCCTGATGAGGTGCAGCCGCCAACGGTGGCCTACCGCAAGCCGGGTCTCTCCACCCCTCTGGCCGAGCTGGCGGCGTTGACCCATGTACCCCGGCCCGAACCGGCATCGGCCCGTCCCGGAGTCAGTCAGGTCAAACAGGCTGTCCATCGCCTCACCTCCTGGCAGGTTGATCCGCTGGCCAAACACGTTGATGACTTACAGGCCGTCGTGGTCCAAACCGTTCTGGAGTTGGAAAACCAGTTGAACAGGGCCGAGCGGGCCGACGTTGGCGCTACGGAGTCGGTGTCCGTTGGAACGTCTGCCGACGACAAGCTGTCGGTGGTCCGTGACGAGATTGTCGTTGAGCGACCACACCCTGCAGGGTCCAATTCGTCAGTGTCTAATTCGTCAGGGTCCAGATCTTCGGGGCCTAGACCGTCGGTCCCCGTTATCGACGGGGGCCCCCGGTCCGGAGGAGCGCAGTGAAGGTTCTTGTGACCGGTGGACTGGGGTTCATCGGATCGGCTGTTGTTCGTCTGCTGTTGGGTGAAACCGATCACGAAGTGGTCAACCTTGACAAGATCGGATACGCCTCGACCGAGGGCTCGGTCGCAGAGGCTCAGAAGTCGAACCGGTACACGTTCTATCGGTGCGATCTGACCGACGCCGAGTTTGTGGATCGCATCGTCAGGGCTGAGAAACCTGACGCGGTCGTCCACCTTGCGGCCGAGACTCACGTTGATCGCTCGATTGACAGCCCGCGACCGTTTCTGGAATCCAACATCATCGGCACGTTCAACTTGTTGGAGGCTTGTCGTGCCCTACCTTCGTTGGGTCGTCTGGTTCATGTATCGACCGATGAGGTGTTCGGCTCGCTCCCGATGGGTGACACCAGGTTTGATGAGAGCTCACCGTATTCACCCCGTTCGCCGTACTCCGCCAGCAAAGCGTCGGCCGATCATCTGGTGCGGGCCTGGCACGAGACGTTTGACCTGCCTTGCGTGGTCACCAACTGCTCCAACAACTTCGGCCCATTCCAGTTTCCGGAGAAGATGATCCCGGTCATGATCGTAAAGGCGTGGCGGGGCGAGGCACTGCCGGTGTACGGCGACGGCAGCAACGTTCGAGACTGGTTACACGTCTCCGACCACGCCCGGGCGTTGCTTGAGGTGCTTGACCGAGGTGAAATCGGTGCCACCTACACCGTTGGCGGTGACAACGAGCTGACCAATCTGGACGTTGTTCATCAAGTATGCGACCTGGTCAACGAACGAGCTCCGGACTCCATGGACCGCCATCAGCTGATCGAATTTGTTCTCGACCGACCGGGGCACGACCTCCGGTATGCCATCGACTCCAGCCGGATCCACAGCACGCTCGGGTGGGAGCCGTCGTATGACTTCACCAGCGGCCTGGCTGACACCGTCGACTGGTACATAGCCAACGGTTGGTGGTGGCAGCCCCTACTTCGTCGTTCGGGTGCCGGCGCTCGACAAGGTCTCCAGGGGGCGGCATGCTAACCAGCCAACTGACTCTGGAAGGTCTTTGTCTATTTGAGCCTCGCGTCTTCCGAGACGACCGTGGTTACTTTCACGAAGCGTTCAACCTTCGGTCCTTCGCCAACGCCACCGGGTGGACGGAGAGCTTTGTGCAGGACAACGAGTCGATGTCCATGACGGTGGGCACCGTCCGGGGGCTTCACTACCAACTGTCACCGTCCGCTCAGGGAAAACTGGTCAGGGTTCCGTACGGATCGGTACTGGACGTGGCGGTAGACATCCGCAGAACCTCACCGACCTTCGGCCAACACGCGGCGGTGGAGCTTTCAGCCCACAATGGTCTGCAACTCTGGATCCCGCCTGGATTTGCCCACGGCTTTTGCACGCTTGAGCCGAAGACGGTTGTGGCCTACAAGGTCGATGCCTACTACGACCCTGCCCGGGAGCGCTCGATCAACTGGCGTGAACCGTCGTTCGCCATCGAGTGGCCGGTCATCTCTTCTGAGGCCACTCTCTCCGACCGTGACCACGAGGCACCGATGTTGAGCGCGGTTCCAGTGACGGAGCTCTTCTGAGACGTGCACATGACAGCGCTCGATGACGTGAAATTTGATGACATGAAGTTTGACTACGTAGCAGTAGCTCGATGAAGGGCATCGTTCTGGCCGGAGGCACCGGCTCGCGGTTGCATCCGTTGACCATCGGCGTCTCCAAGCAGCTGTTGCCGGTGTACGACAAGCCAATGATCTACTACCCGCTGGCCACGTTGATGCAAGGCGGCATTCGAGAGCTGCTCATAATTACCACCCCTCAAGATGCCGCCGCGTTCCAGCGACTGTTGGGCGACGGCTCCCAGTGGGGTATCACTCTGGAGTACGCAGTTCAGGCCAACCCCGGTGGTATCGCCCAGTCGTTTCTCATCGGGCAGGAGTTCCTCGCCGGCCAGGGGTGCGCTTTGATCCTTGGCGACAACCTCTTCCACGGCTGGGGACTCGGCGATCTATTGCAAAAGACGTTTGTCGGAGGGGGAGGGGCCACTGTATTCGCCCAAGAGGTCCACGATCCCGAGCGCTACGGTGTGGTCTCGTTCGACAGTCAAGGCACGGCAACTTCAATTGTCGAGAAACCAGTTGAGCCCAGGTCGAATTGGGCGGTCACCGGGCTGTACGCCTACGACCATCGGGTCGTCGACTACGCCGCATCGCTCCAGCCCTCGGCCAGGGGGGAGCTGGAGATCACCGCCATCAACCAGATGTATCTCGAGCACGGCGAGCTCAACGTGTCCAAGTTCGGCCGGGGAATGGCCTGGCTGGACACCGGTACCTTCGACTCGATGGTGGCAGCCTCTGAGTTCGTTCGTGTGCTGGAGCAACGGCAGAGCACCAAGATTGGATGTATAGAGGAGACGGCATGGCGAATGGGGTGGATCTCCGATGACCAACTGGTGTCGTTGGCTCAGCCTCTGCTGAAGAGCGGGTACGGACAGTTCCTCGTCGACCTCGTTACCTAGTCCTGCCCGTCGGCCGGTTGAGGTTGCAGGCTTCTTCGGCCGGCTACCCGGGGTGAGTTTCCAGTAACTGCCGAGCGGCGCCGGCCGCCGAGCGTTGACCGTCACCCACGGCGTCGGCCAACGTTACGTGCAGTTGGCGGAAGGCGTCGTTCTGCGTTGCCCGTGCCATCAAGAGTCGTTGGATCTCCGACTCGAAGTGGCCAATCGACTGTCGCCTCCGTTTTGAACGCAACTCGCCGCTGTGTGCCATGTCGCCATGAAGCGCCTTCACTGTCTCCCAGACGTTGTCGATTCCGTCGCCGGCGAGAGATGAGCAGGTCAGCACAGGTGCCGGGCCCCGCCCGCTCTTCGGTCGGACCAACGACAGGGCGCTGGCGTACTGGCCGGCGGTGGCCTTGGCCAAGTTCTGTTGATCACCATCGGCCTTGTTCACGGCGACAACGTCGGCCAGCTCCATAATGCCCCGCTTGATGCCCTGTAGATCATCGCCTCCGCCGGGGCCGACCAGCAGCAGGAAAACGTCGGAGACGTTCTCCACCGCTGTCTCGGACTGGCCAACGCCGACGGTCTCGATCAAGACGGTATCGAATCCGGCCGCTTCGCATGCCAGCACCGCCTCATGAGTTCGCAGAGCTACGCCACCGGTGATGCCGCCGGACGGCGAAGGGCGGACGTAGGCATCGCCTGACGAAGCCAGATCGGCCATTCTTGTCTTGTCGCCGAGAATTGATCCGCCTGTCGACCTGCTGGACGGGTCGATGGTTAGCACCGCTAGCCGATGGTCCCGTTCCAACAGTCGACGACCTAGCGCGTTGATGAACGTGCTCTTGCCTACGCCCGGTGTTCCGGTGATTCCGACCCGTAAAGAACCGCCGGTGTGGGGGAGTAGAGCCTCAAGCATCTCCTCCGCCCGCGTTCGATCCTTCGGGTTGGTCGACTCCAGAGTTGTGATGGTTCGCGCCAACGCCCGGCGATCGCCGGCCAGCAGTTCGTCTATCATCAGCCGACCGGTTCAGGAACTCTTGCGAACAAGGTCGAGGACCCGCCCGGCGGCCTCGGTGATATTCGTACCGGGGCCGAAGATGTCGGCAACGCCGGCTTCGGACAGGAACGGATAATCCTTCGGCGGGATGACCCCGCCGCATACCACGATGATGTCGTCCGCCCCTCGCTGACGAAGCTCATCAATGAGCTCCGGCACGAGCGTCTTGTGACCCGCCGCCTGAGATGACACGCCGACCACGTGCACATCATTGTCGATGGCGTCGCGAGCTGCTTCCGACGGTGTCTGAAACAGGGGTCCGACGTCCACGTCGAATCCGAGATCGGCGAAGGCGGTGGCGATGACCTTGGCCCCACGGTCGTGACCATCTTGGCCCAACTTGGTAACCAGCAAGCGAGGACGGCGCCCGTGACCGGTGGCGAATTCGTCCACTTTCGCCACTAGTTGAGCGAACTCCTCCGACTCGCCGTAAGCGGAAGCGTACACGCCGCTGACCGTTCTGGTCTCGGCTTGATGGCGGCCGAACGCCTGCTCCATGGCCAGCGACATTTCACCCACTGTTGCTCGTTGTCGGGCTGCTTGAACGCAGGCTTCCAGCAGGTTGGCCTCACCGTTGGCGGCCGCGGTTAGAGCGGCCAGGGCCTCGGCCACGGCGTCGGGGTCACGTTGGCGTCGGACGTCATCCAGCCGTGCGATCTGGCTGTCCCGCACCGCTGTGTTGTCTATGTCCAGCACATCTACTGCGTCGTCAGTGTCCGTCCGGTACTTGTTGACACCTACGATCACGTCGAGACCCTGATCGACTCGGGCTTGTCGCTTGGCCGCCGCCTCCTCGATGCGCAGCTTTGGTAGCCCCTGGGCGATTGCCGCTGTCATTCCTCCGAGGTCCTCGACCTCAGCGATCACTGATCTGGCCCGATCGGCGAGTTCTGCGGTGAGCCGCTCGACATAGTACGAGCCGGCTAAGGGGTCGACGGTGCGGGTAACACCGGACTCCTCGGCCAGGATCAGTTGGGTGTTGCGGGCTATTCGGGCGCTCATGTCGGTGGGGAGTCCGAGCGCTTCGTCGAAGGCATTGGTGTGCAGGCTTTGTGTTCCACCAAGAACAGCCGACAGCGCCTCCAACGTGGTGCGGATCACGTTGTTGTACGGATCCTGCTCTGTCAGCGAAACCCCTGATGTCTGGCAGTGGGTTCGCAGCATTGATGACCGTGGATTCTTAGGCTCGAATTGTGCCATCAGCTCGGTCCACAGCAGGCGGGCGGCCCGCAGCTTGGCCACCTCCATAAACAAGTCCATGCCGATGCCAAAGAAGAAGCTGAGCCGCCCGGCGAACTGGTCGACGTCAAGGCCTGCCCCCAGAGCGGAGCGAACGTATTCGATGCCGTCAGCCAACGTGTAGCCCAGCTCGAGATCAGCGGGTGCCCCCGCCTCAAGCATGTGATAGCCGGAAATCGAAACCGAGTTGAATCTCGGCATGTTGGTGGCGGTGTAGGCGATGATGTCGGCCACAATCCGCATACTCGGTTCCGGAGGGTAGATGTAGGTGTTGCGGACCATGAACTCTTTCAGAATGTCGTTCTGAATGGTTCCGGAAAGCTGAGCTGTGTCGACGCCCTGCTCCTCGCCGGCCACGATGTAACAGGCCATGATCGGCAGCACCGCGCCGTTCATCGTCATCGACACCGACATCTGATCGAGCGGGATGCCGTCGAA
>JAHDFR010000192.1:5140-6884 GCA_020628065.1 Acidimicrobiales bacterium | reverse complement strand
CACGACGGCTGAGACGTTCGAATCTTAAGAGTTGCTATAGGCGCGCATCCGTTCATACCGGGCTCCCGTTAATCCGCTTGTACCGATGTTCAGCGCCGCACCGTCACAACCTCTCCACGGTGCGGCGCCGGACCACCAGCAACACACGGAGCCCAACGCACATGCGAAACCTTTTCTTGAAGTCGACCGCCGCCCTCCTGGCCGCACTGCTCGGCCTGGCCACCATTCCGGCAGTCGCCTCCGCCCAGGAAGCCCCCACCCTGGCCGAGGTCCTTCTCTCCGACGCCGACAGCGACAACGCCGACGGCTTCGACCACAACAGCCGTGACTACGACATCGTCACCCAAGCCGTCCTCGCCTTCCCCGACCTCACCGCTGCAGCCGCCGACCCCGAGCAGACCCTCACCGTCTTCCTCCCGGCCGACTACGCCTTCTGGTTTCTGGCTCGAGACCTCGGCGCCCGGGGGCTCCGCACCGAAGCCGAAGTCTTCACTTGGCTGGTGGAGAACGTCGGCCTCGACACCATCAAGGCCGTACTCCAGTACCACATCGTCCCCGGCGCAGCGATCCCCTTCTCGGCCGCAGTCCAGGCTGACGGCGCCGAGCTCGGCACTCTCCTCGGCGAAGACGCCACCATCGGCGTCGACGCCTTCGCTTTCCCGGCCAAGTTCAGCCGGTTCGCCCCCAACGCTCCCGCCGGCTTCGTTCGTCTGATCGACGCCGACACCGACGATCGCAACCCGTGGGTGGTCGACCCTGACATCGGCGGCCAAGCAGCCAACGGCTACGCCCACGGCATCAGCCGGGTACTGCGCCCCATCGATCTCCCCTAACAGTCTCCCCTCAACAGTCTCCCCGATAAAGAGCGCAAGCTGCGGGGCGGTTACCTACCCGCTCTCAACTGCACCGCAGCAAACGCACCTACCAAAGAGGACCCCGCTTCCCTTGACTCCAAGGGGGAAGCGGGGTCCTCTGGCGTTCAACGCCGACTATCGAACCGCTACCATCTGGCCTGAACAGTCGTTGCTTTGCGAAACACCAAACCCTCAGGGCCGGAGCTGTTGCCCGTGTCGAGCACCAGGCCGGGGGCCCGATCCATCAAACCATTGAGGGCAGCCACCGTTTCCATACGAGCCAGGTGTAAGCCCAAGCAGGCATGGGGACCCTGGACGAAGGTGACGTGTTGACCCAGATTCTCCCGGCCGATATCGAATCGGTCAGGCTCAGCGAACACCTCCGGGTCACGGTTGGCTCCCAACAGACTGACCGTCACCAGATCACCGGCCCCGATCGAAGCCCGGCTGAGCTCCACATCGGCAGTCGAGTACCGGTCGATCACGGCCGCTGCCGGCTCCAACCGCAACGACTCCTCCACCGCCTTCGCAATCAACGACCGATCATCACGCAGCTGCCCCCACAGCCCGGGCGTCGACAAAACATGCCAAAGCGCATTGGCGGTCATCCCCTCCGACGTTTCGATGGCGCCGAACATCAACACGGCAATGGCCGACGAGACCTCATCCTCCCGCAATGCTCCCGACGCCGCCACCCGTTGAACCAGCGAGTCGTCCCGGTCGGCGTCGGCCTCCAAGGTCTGCCGCACTCGAGCATGAATCTCAGCCACCGCCCGGCCACCGGCCTCGTCCACCGTCAAACCCCTGGTGAGATCCACGATGGCCTTCGAGATGGCGTAGTACCACTCCAGGACCTCATCGGCGCTCACGTCGGTCAACCCCAGAAAGCG
>JAHDFR010000192.1:1183-5040 GCA_020628065.1 Acidimicrobiales bacterium | reverse complement strand
GACAACATGCTCGGCCCCAGTACCGCCGCCGTGGTGAACCGAGGGTCGTCAACCGTGAACCGTTCGGCGTCACGCATCACTTCCACCGCCAAGTCGCGGCGGGTAACCAGCCACGCCCCCAACGCCGGGATCCACGACACCGGTTCGCCGGCTCGCAGCTTGGCCAGCACCGGGTAGGGGTCACCCTCCAACTGCTGAAGAGTGACAGCAGCGCCGATAGGGAACCGTTGTTCACGCTCGGATACAGACATACAGGTCCTATTCAAGTCGGAGACGAGGGCCTTTGACATAGAGTCTAGTAACTAATAGACTCCATGTCATATGACAGTTGACGTCACCATTGTCGGCGCCGGAATCTCCGGTCTTGCCGCCGCACGACTACTGGCTGACGACGGTCGCTCGGTCACCGTGCTTGAAGCCCGCAGCCGGGTAGGCGGCCGGCTTCACTCCGCTCCGACCGCCGGTGAACCCGGCGCTGCCTCGCCCAACGCCGGCCTCGACCTCGGCGCAACCTGGTTCTGGCCCGGCGAACCGCGGGTGGCGGCACTGGTGGAACAGCTCGACCTACCCGTCCACACCCAACACATCGCAGGCAACGCCGTCTACCACGAACCGGGAACCCACCCGGGGCCGGCCTTTGGCCGACCCATCGACGGCAATCCGCTTGACCTTCCCGCCTTCCGTTTCACCGCAGGAGCCGACAGTCTCACCAGGGCAATGGCCGCACAACTCCCCGAAGGCACACTCCACCTGGAGACGACTGTGACCAGCGTGACCGCCGCGCCCGACGGCACTCTCGCCGTCCACACCGACGCCGATGAGACCCACCACGGCCGTCACGTCATCCTCGCCCTACCACCGGCCCTGGCCGTCCGCACCATCGACTTCGACCCGCCCCTGCCCGAACGAGTGGCCGGCCTGGCCGCCGCCACCCCGGTGTGGATGGGAGCCATGACCAAAGTAGTCGCCCACTACGCCCGCCCTTTCTGGCGGGACCACGGCCTGGCCGGATCGGCCATAAGCCACATCGGCCCCATGCGCGAGCTACACGACATGAGCGGGCCCGAAGGCACCCCGGCCGCACTGTTCGGATTCGCGCCGAGCACCGGAGGAACAACCCCCACCGGCGACCAGGTCATCAAACAACTGGTCGAGCTGTTCGGGCCGGAAGCGAGCCAACCGGAGCAACTGCTGATGGCCGACTGGTCAAACGAGCGCTACACCTCCCCTCCGGGAGCCGAGCGACTCACCGCCTACCAAACCTACGGTCACGCTCTCTACCAGCAGCCGACCATGGGCAGCCGACTCCACTGGACATCAACCGAAACCGCCACCGTAAACCCCGGACACATCGAAGGGGCTATTGCCTCGGCCGAACGGGCCGTGGCCGACATAACCGCCCGGCTCGACAGCCGAACTGGGCAAAGCGACAACACCAAACCGACGACCGCCCCGACCGGAGCGAATCAATGAGCACCCCCACCCTGCAACAACTCCTCAGCGAATATGACCGGGCCCTGACCTACACCTCCGATCTCACCGCAGACCTCACCGCCGAGGAGGTCACCTGGCGACCCAACGAGACCTCCAGCGCCATCGGCTGGCACATGGGCCACCAGCCGGCGGTGGCTCACTTCATGGTCCGCAACCTGACCGCGGCCGAAGCCCGACTGGACCCACCGCTGGATGATCTGATGGACTCGGCCACCGAGGAGGCTCAGCGGGGCGACCTGCCCGACCTCGACCGGCTGAGCGACTACCGAAACACGGTGGCCGAACGGGTGCGGTTTCGCATCGGCGCCATCGACGAGGGCAACGTCGGCGCTCCAGCCCAGCTGCGGGTTATTGCCGCCACCCTGATGGTGGCTGTCATCAACCACGAGTATTAGCACAGCAAGTGGATCGGCGAAGTCCGCAACGAAGCACATGGCAAAGATCTACCGCCGACGCCAACCTCGGATCTACTAACGGACATCGACGGCTACCAGGTGATCACACTCAGCTAGGGAGAGTCGCGAAGCTAGGACTTCGAGCCGAGAACCACGTCGACCACACCCGATGCCAGCTCGGCCGGCGAACCGGCCCGGCTCATCAACACTGCTCCCTCCAGCGCTGCCAACAAGGTGGCCGCGGCAGCCGCTACATCAAGCGACGAGTCCAGTTCGCCGGCCTCGACGGCGGCCTGCAATTGTCGACCGAGCCAGGCCGTCTGGTCGGCAAAGAAGGCCGACACCTCAGCCCTGGGCTCGTGGCCTACCGCCACCCATTCGGCGGCCGCCGCCCCACACAAACACATTTGATCGTCGTCGGCCACCTGAGCGAAGCGGGCGGCGTAGGTGCGGATGCGAGCCAGAGGCGACACGTGGTCAATCGACTCGGCCCACTGGTTGAACGAAGCTCGGTACTCGGCCACCACAGCCGCCACCAAGTCCTCCTTACGTCGGAAGTGGTGATGAACCGACGGGGCCTTGATACCCAGCTCATCGGCCAAATGACCGAAGCTGACGTTGCCAACCCCGACCCGTTGGATCGAATCCCTGGCCGCATCCATCAGCTCGTCTCGTACCGGTCGGCCGGTTGGTCGAGCCACAGCACTCCTCGCTCCAGATAGTTCCGGTTCCAGGTCGACTCATCCCTCAGGGAAGAACCGACCCGAAACCAGAGTCTATCTCAAACTAGAGTCACGCTGGAACTCAGAAACCACCAACCGGAAAGGGAAACGGCGTCGGAACGCTGGTTACCGACAGGGTGATCTCCAGCTCGCCAATGACCTCACCGTCGGCTTCGGCCACGCCGCTGATGACGTGGCCGGAGCCCGCCCGACGAAGATACTGGGTCCGCAGAGTCAGCCGTTGACCGGCACGACCCAGCCGAGCGGCCTTCACCTTCGCCTCATCAACCTGATAGGTCACCTGTGCTCCATCGAATCCACCACCGATTTGGCGATTCAGTGACATACCGGCCGCCTTGGCCAACTGGCCCATCACCAACGCCACCGGCGCCGCCGGATAGTCGGGGAAGTGACCGGCACACATCCCAACCGGTATCTCGCCGCAGTCAACCGTCACCCGGCTTCGATCGTCGTGAGGGATGGGCAGCACCACAAACGGAAGCGACTCCAAACCCGGCATCTTCGCCGGCGTCTCAACACCCTCGGCTGCCGTCAGCACCGAAGCGTCAATCGGCGGTTGCAGCCGCTCGAACATGCGAGGAGCCATCACCGTGTACTCCACGTCCAACACGTTCAGCGCCTGCCCGTCGTCGGACATGAGCTTCACGAAAGCCCGGGCGTTGCGCTTGTCGATCCATTGGCCGACGGCCTCGGCCCGCAAACCCCCGGCCCGAGCAGCCGCATCGGCAGCGTCGAATTCCCCATAAGGTTCACTGGCGGTGCGCAAGAAGTGAGCCTTGGTGGCCAGGTAGTGCAAACGGTCGTCGTTGTCCCGCTTGGCCGCCACCACCAGCGAACCAAGAATGGCCAAATGCCGGGCCACCTGAGCGGCCTCGGCCACACCGGTCTCCGGGTTCGACGGTGGCGCCGGGGGAACGGTTGCCGAAACGACGCCACCGTCGAGTTCTTGGATGTTTCGCAGAGCAAAGTACGGGGCCCGGACGCTGATTCTCGGCAGTAACCGATCTTGTGCCTCTTGCCGTGCTTTCACCTGCTCGGACTCTTGGCGTAACTCCGGCTGTGACTTGCTGCGAAAGCCCTGTTGTGTTGACGTCGAACGAGACTGCAGATGCGCGGGCTCGACGACGCTGGTGTCGTGACGCGGTGTCATTTGATTCCCTCCGAGTGTCCAACCACCGCCGATCTGAGGTTTCGGCGATGGCACTCGACATTCAGACGTGGACCA
>JAHDFR010000192.1:0-1083 GCA_020628065.1 Acidimicrobiales bacterium | reverse complement strand
ACCGCCAGGAAATGTTTGACTCACCGGAGCGGTTACAGCTGTCATGACTACCGCAACCGTGGACGGCGTCGTACTCGCCGAATCCGATAACACCGTCGTTGTCGAGGGAAACCACTACTTCCCACCGGACTCAGTCAACTGGGACCATTTCAGCGACACCGAGCTCACTACCGGATGCCCGTGGAAGGGAACAGCCAACTACTACTCGGTGTCGGTCAACGGCAACGAGCTGAACAACGTGGCCTGGACCTACCACGAGCCGAAGGACGCCGCCAAAGAGATCAAAGATCACGTGGCCTTCTACCCTCAGGTGACCATCGCCTGATCAACGGCCGCCAAGCCCGGTGGCCACAAACAATCAATCAAGCCTTACACGCGGGTCCCGGTGTCCAGCCGTCGAGCTACACTGGGGCCCGCTACTAGCGCCCGTAGCTCAATTGGATAGAGTAGCTGGCTTCGAACCAGTTGGTTGGGGGTTCGAGTCCCTCCGGGCGTGCAAAATCCAAACAGTCGGCATCGTAAACCCTGACATCATGAGGGCTGCCTGGTCGTGACACAGGCGCTTGTTGACAAGTCAGCACTAGTGCGTCTGGACAAGACACCAGACGTCGAAATCTGGCTTGGGCGGATACAGCGAGGACTTGTCCACATCACCTGCGTCACCCTGCTGGAGGTTGGCTACTCGGCCCGATCAGCCAACGATCTCAGTGAGGCACGACGGCGACCACCGCTGGCCCTCATGCCCGTCGAATACATGACCCCACTTATCGAGGATCGGGCGTTGGCTGTTCAAGAGAAACCGGCTGAACATGGACATCACCGTGCCGCCTCCATTCCCGACTTGCTAATCGCTGCCACCGCGGAACTCGCAGGACTCGACGTCCTACACAGTGACCTACACACTGACAAGGACTTCGAGCTGATTGCCGAAATAACCGGGCAGCCGACCACTCGATTGGTCTGACGCCTAACCCAGCGTGATCTGAACCAGTCTCTCCACGCCGCCGGAAAGAATCAGCGCGTCCAGAACATCACCTGAGTCCTGGGTGTAGGTGATTGCCATGTTCAGCTCATCAGCCGAAC
>JAHDFR010000030.1:20863-38113 GCA_020628065.1 Acidimicrobiales bacterium | reverse complement strand
GCTGTGCTGACCGGGTGCCCATTGGCGGTAGGTCAAAGCCAGTTCGACCACTAGGCGTTCGTTCAGATGCTCGCCTCGAGCGTCGATCAACGACAACAGGCCTAGTAGCCGTTGCTGCCCGTCGGCTCCTTGGAGCAGCGAAGCTTGCACGGTGAGGGCTCGGATCAGCTCATTTCGGATCCTGGTGTACCGGTCGTTGACCTGTAGGGGCGAGATCTGCCGAGAAGTGACGTCGGGGCGAAATCGAATGGTGGCCTCAATGGTGGAAGCGGCGACGGCGACACCGACATCGAAGTCGTTGTCGTCGAGAAGTTGGTTGAGCACGGCCAGCTCTTCGTCGGTGCTTCGGGCGGCATTGCGGAACCGCTCGCTCGGTCGGCTCACATCATCTTGTTGACCGCCTGCCGTCGGCGCCACCAATTGGGCCGCTACGAGAGCTTCGTCGCCGAGCGCTTTGTCAAGACGGGCTACCTGCTCGGCCAGAGCGGCAACCTTCACGCTGCTCTGGGCGTCGCCGTAGTGCTGGTTGCGGTCGGCAACCAGGGCTGCGGTCAGCGTGACCACCGCCAGCGTGGGCAGGATGAGCAGCGCGAAGAATCTAAAACGCACATGTCTTTATCGGCATCAGGTCGCTGGGACTGACTCCTGGTAGCCGATCATGCTCTTTGAGCTACAGAAACCAGGCCCAGTTCTCCAGTGGTTCCCGGTCGGATACCAGCGTGTTGACCGGCTCGGCTGAGTCACGATGGCCGATGGCCATTCCGCAGAACAACATCAAGTCGTCGGGGGCGCCGACGAACGATCGCACGGCGTCGGATTGCATGGCCCAGGCCTCCTGAGGGCAGGTGTCCAGCCCGGCTTCGGTGGCCAACAGCATGAAGGTCTGAAGGAACATTCCGAGGTCGGACCACTGCGGAGCTCCCATGACCCGGTCGACCAGGCAGAAGAATCCGGTTGGGGCACCGAAGAACTCGAAGTTGCGGGCCAGGTTTTGAAGGCGACCGGCTTTGTCGTCGCGTGCGATGTCAAGCAGGGCGTACATGTCTTCGCCGACTTTGAATCGGGAGTCCCGGTACGGAGATTTCAGCTTCGGTGGGTAGATGTCGTACTCGGGCTCGGCCTGACGGGGAGCGGAACGTACGTGCTCGAGAAACGACGGCATGGTCTCCCCGGTTATCACCGCGATACGCCATGGCTGCAGGTTGCCTCCCGACGGCGCTCGGGAAGCGGCTTCCAGCAGGTGGCGAACCAGTTGATCGTCGACCGGTGTGGGGAGGAAACGTCGTATGGAACTGCGGGCCGCTACTGCGTCGCTGACGTTCATGTCTTCTTGGACCTCCGGAGGGTTCGCTCGGAGGCCATGGCTCCGAAGGTGTCGATGATGCCGGCTTCCGCTGCTTCCGCGCTGCCGTACTCCCGATACAGAGTGTTGACGTTTATGGCGATGCGTTCGAAGTCCAGCCAGTCACCGTAGGGCCCGAGGTCAATGTCGCGGGCGGCGTCCTGCCAGCTCATGCCGTCGGCATAGCGCATTCGGGCCTGCTCGTCGATGTAGGTGAGGTACTGGCTGACTTGCCGGACGCCGGTAGCGTCGGTCAACGGTCCGTGGCCGGGGACAATGGTCTCAGCTTCCATCGCCAGGATCTCATCGCAGGCCCGAATCCAGTTGCTGACCGGTCCCGCCCAGATCAGTGGGGTCCCGTCGATGAACAGAATGTCGCCGGTGAATACCGTGCTGTCGTCGGGGACATGAACTAAGACGTCACCGTCGGTGTGGGCTGGTCCGACGTTGATGACTTCGACCGTCTTGTCACCTACGGCAAGGTCGAGCCGGCGGTCGAAGGTGCGGGTCGGGTTGCGGATGTCGATTTGGTCGAAGTCGAACGGGCCGAAGATGTCCAGGAGATACTCACCCAGGTCGCCCATGCCCGGGGCCGCTTTCATGATCTCGGCCAGGAAGGCCGGGTCGGTGGCCTCCATCTCGGCCGACGTGGCGTTTGATGCGATTACTTCGGCGTTGGTGACCAGTCCGTTGCCGTGGCAGTGATCACCGTTGGCGTGAGTGTTGACCAGGACGTCGATGTCGTGGGCGGCAACCCCGGTGGCCGCCGCCATGGCCGTCAGCATCTCGGCGGTGAGCTTTGAGTCGAACAAGGTGTCGACCAGCAACGATTCGTCGCCGTCAACGATGATGCCGGCGTTGGACCAACCCCAGCCGCCGTCTGGTTGAAGCCAGGCCCATATACCGTCGCCCGTTTCAACCAGGCCGCGTTGGTAGCTGCTCGACGTACTGTTTGGAGTCACGGCTCAATCGTAGAACACACGGCATCCGAGGTCCCATGTGGTTGGTCGCCGCTACGTCGTCCCGTCCGGTTGCCGTCGACTTCAGAACCGAATCGGTCCTCTGTTACGTTGGGGTCGGCATGCGACCGTTTGCGGCCACCGGACTGACCGGTATTCGTCTACCTCCGGCATCGGACAGGCCGCCGTCACTACTTACCCGTGAGTTCGTGGCGTTGATGACCACGGCGGCGTCGTTCGCCTTGGGCATGGGAGCCATGAACGCCCTGTTGCCCCCGTTTGTGGTTGATCAACTCGGCGGTTCGGAGGCGACGTCCGGCGTGGTCATGGGGTCGGTTGCCATCAGCGCGTTGCTGAGTCGTTCGGTGCTTGGTCGGGTGGCTGATCGTCGAGGTTCTCGCCGCTTGATCGGTGTGGGGGCTGCGGTTTCCGTTTTGGCTTTTGTGATGTTGGTGTTCGTTGATTCGGTGCCGGGTGCCATCGCCGCTCGGCTGGTTCAGGGGGCCGGAGGCGCGGCCTTCTTTATCGGGACGACGGTACGGGCCATGGAACTCGCTTCTCATGAGCGAAGGAGTCAGGCGGCGGCGTTCAACCTGATCTCGTTCCACATTGGTATGGGCACTGGTCCGCTGGCCGGCGAGTGGGTGACCGGCCGCTTCGGTTACGACGTCGCCTGGTTGGTGTGTGGAGGTTTGACAGCGTTGGCCGTCGCCCTCTCCTGGACGTTGAGCTACCGGCCGGGCGATCCCGACGCCGAGCCGTCGCCCCTGATCCATCCGAACGCCATCGGTCCGGGTTTGGTCACATTGTTTGGTGTTGTGGCCTTCAACGGGTACTTGATGTTTGCCGCCCTGTACTCCGACGAGATCGGCATGGACAACGTCGGCCCGGTTTTCATGGTCAGTTCGGGAACGATGATTCTGGCTCGAGTGTTGTTCGGGCGGGTCCCCGACGTCATCGGACCGATCCGGGCCGGAAGTGGTGCGCTGATCATGACGGTGGTCGCCGCTGCACTTACCGGCCTGTGGGCCACGCCGGCCGGTTTGATGGTTGGAGCCGCCCTGCTGGCTTTGGGTTTGTCGATGCAGTCACCGTCGTTCATGGTGTTGGCGGTTGACGGCATCGAGGAGCGTCAACGAGGATCTGCCATGGCCACCTACACCGCATTCTTTGATATCGCCAACGCCATGGTCGGCCCGGTGTTCGGACTGATCGTAACCGCGTCGGGTTATCGCTCGGCTTTCCTGGCCGCTGCTGCTTCGGCCGTGGTGGCGTTGGTCTTGCTGCAAGGATTCATCGCCCCCCGCTGGAGACAAGTGATGGCTGTAACCGCATGAACTCGGCATCGGAAAAATCGCAGAAACAACTGGAAGAACAACTGCAGAAACAACTGCGGGAACAACCGGGCCCGCCCGATCTGAACCTGGCCACTGCCTGGGAGGCGGTGGCCGACCACATTGGTGATGAACCCGCCCTGCAACACGGCGGATTGAAGCGAACGTGGGTCGAGTTCGAGGACCGTGCGGCCCGTCTGGCCGGCGCGTTGTCATCCGCCGGTGTCGGCGCCGGTGACAATGTGGCGCTGGCCTTGTACAACGGCAACGAGTACCTGGAGGCCGAGTTCGCGGCGTTCAAGCTGCGAGCCGGACCTTGCAACGTGAACTACCGCTACGTCGAAGGGGAGCTGGCGTACCTGATCGACAACAGTGACGCCAAAGCGGTGTTCTTCGATCACGGCTTGGCTGATCGGATGGCGGCGATTCGAGCCCGGTTGCCCCAGGTTAGGCTCTGGATCGAAGTCGGCTCGCCGACCCTCTCATCTAGTGCGTTGGCCGAGAGCGTTGTGGGCTACGAGGACCTCATCAGCTCCCATCAACCGGCCGGTCGGTTATCTCGGAGCGGCGACGACCTTTGGATTCTGTACACCGGCGGGACCACCGGAAATCCCAAAGGAGTGATGTGGCCGCACGCCAGCCTGGTTGAGTTGGTGGAACGATCCCTTCAACCGCTCGGGATTCCGTTGCCGCGATCAGCGAGCGAGATGGGTCCGATGTTGGATCGTCTCCGTGACCTGGACGCCCTGCCCCGGCTGTTGGCCGCCGCCCCGCTAATGCACGGCACATCAGGAATCAGTGCACTGTTTACGTTGTTCCGCGGCGGTCAGGTGGTCACGTTGACCGACCGGCACTTTGACCCGGTTGAGTTGTGGCGGTGCGTCGAATCGGTTCAGGCAACCGCTATTGCCCTGGTGGGTGACGTGTTCTGCCGGCCGATGGTTGACGCCCTGGATGAGGCCGAACATCGCGGGAACCCGTATCAGATTGCGTCGTTGAAACAGGTGACATCTTCGGGCGTCATGTGGAGTAAGCCGGTTAAAGATCGGCTGCTGGGTCACGCCGCACGGGCCGGCGCGTCGTTGATTCTGAATGACTCCCTTGGCGCCAGCGAGGGTGTTGGCTTCGCCGCCCGTCAATCGGTGGGCGACGGAGACACCGAAACGGCGTCATTTGCCCTGGGGCCGAATGCTGCCCTGTTCAGCGACGACGGTCGGCGCATCGAACCCGGCTCCAGCGAAGTCGGCTTGTTGGCGGTTTCCGGACCCATCCCGGTTGGCTACTACGGCGATCCGGTCAAGACGGATCAGACGTACAAGCAGTACGAAGGTCGACGATGGGCCATCCCCGGCGACTGGGCAACGCTGGCAGCCGACGGCACGGTGACACTGCTGGGGCGAGGATCGGTTTCCATAAACACCGGTGGGGAGAAGGTGTTCCCCGAAGAGGTTGAGGAGGCGTTGAAACGACGCCCCGAGGTTGCCGACGCCGTGGTCGTCGGCGTTCCTGATCCAGTGTGGGGCGCGGCAGTCACCGCAGTAATTCAACTTGGAGACACAGGGCACGGCGAAGAGGTGATTGACGACCGTCAGCTGATTGATTCGTTGCGATCCGACCTGTCCGGCTACAAGTTGCCCAAGAACCTGATTCGGGTTGACGAGGTCTTCCGGGGGCCAAACGGCAAAGCCGACTACAAGTGGGCGGTGGCCACCGCCAAAGTAGCGCTCGGTATAGACGATGCGCCCGACTCATGACCGGCATCGAGTTGGTGGTGACGGACCTCGACGGCACCCTTTGGGAGAACCCTGACGACACGCCGCCGGAGAACGTCGCCGCAGTTAAATCGGTGATGGGGAACACGGTGACTGGGAGCGGGATCCCGGTGCTGGTGGCCACCGGCCGCCGAACAATGTCCACCCGGACTCCGCTGTTCCGATTGGGTCTCCGTCCACCGGCCGTGGTTCTGAACGGAGGTATCGGCCTTGATCTGGAGAGCGGGGATCGGTTCCACGTTGGTGGTTTCACGTCGGTCCAGGCGATGGAGGTGTTGGAAGTCTTTCTCGGCCTTGGGCTTCAACCCTGTGTCTATGTCGACAGTGACGAGCCATCCGTCCGAGTCGGGAAACAGCCGTCGACCCACCCGAGGCACCTGGCTTCCTTCGGCCCCAACGTCGCCACCGCCGATCTGCGTCAAGTGGCGGAAACCGAGACCGTCCTGAGCTTCAGTGTGCTTGGTCTGGATCAGACCGTCTGTGATGAGTTGCACGACCTGCTACTACCGGTGGCCGTGCCCCACAATTCGGCTGACCGAATCTACGGCGGTCACACCGTCACCGTGGCCCCCACAGGGGTTTCGAAGTGGGAAGGCATCGTCTCATTCTGCTCGGCTCACCGCATTGACCCCGGGCGGGTGTTGGTGGTCGGCGACGGGCCCAACGATGTGGAAATGCTCTCGGCCGCCGCTGTCGCCGTGGTCCCGTCCGATGGTCACCCTGATGCGCTGGCCGTCGCCGACCATGTGATTCCGCCGGCCGGTGAAGGTGGTTGGGCTCAGGTACCCGGCCTGGTCCAACAGCCGACCGGCGGGCCGAACCTCTAACCCTCTACCCGAGGGGAGCAGCGCAAAAAAGTCAGTGCTGATTCGAGGGCGAGAGCCACGAACTCTTCGTCGGAGATGTCGGCCAGCTCAGTGGGAACAAACGAACTCTCCAGCCGCCCACTCATCATGGCCGCCAACTGGTCGATTACCAGGCCGATGGCCAGCGCCGGGTCGCGATGGCCGACCTCGTGGCGTCGCTGCAGCAGCAGGTGGCGCAGTCCTTCGTTGGCCTTCAACCGGGTGGCCCAGTAACGGCTCCGGGTTTCGTCGTTGCCCATCGAGGCTTCCCAGCCGATTCGCTTGTATCCGGGGCGTCCCCGGTCCAGGCCGAGCACACCGTGCAGATAGCCCTCGAGGATGTCAGCGATGGTGGCGCCGGTCCAGCGATCGTCGGCGAAGAAGATCTCCATTTCGGTCGCCATGTCGGCCAAGAGGCGGTCGATGACGGCGTGGACCAACACTTCCTTGGTGTCGAAGTGGTGATACAGCGAGCCGATTGAGCGGCCGGCGCTGCAGGCCACATCCTGAACGGACGTGCCGGCGATACCGCGTTCGGCGAACAGGTGCTCGGCCGCGTTGAGGATCAGCTCCTGGGTCGTTTGGCTTCGGCCTTGCAAAGCGGGCCGGTTCCACCTGGACGCAGTCGGCGCATCGGCAGCCACTCGTCAAGTTTGCCCGTCCGAAACCCGGTTCGCTCACATGGCTCCAAAACCGAAGCTGGGTTACGATAGTTGGGCGTCAATCCGGTCTTGGCAAGGAGCTGGCAACTGTGACCCACCCGAACGATGGGCGGCCGAGGGGAATACTCGGCTACGGGACTCACGTCCCCTATTACCGACTACAGCGATCAGCCATTGCCGGAACCCTCGGGTCCGGAGGCGGTAGAGGTTCTCGAGCGGTGGCGTCCTATGACGAGGACGCCACGTCCATGGCGGTCGAAGCCTCCCGGGTCGCCCTGCGTTCGTTTGAGGCGCCGACGCCGGCCGCCGTCTACTTTTCGTCGGTCACGCCCCCTTACCTGGACAAGACGAACGCCAATGCCATCCACGCTGCGCTCAACTATCCGGGTGACGTGTTCGCCGGTGACATGGTGGGTTCGTCCCGATCGACAACTGCCGCTCTGTCGGCGGCGTTGAATGATCGTCGTCCTGTTCTCGTCACCGCCGCCGATGTTCGCACCGGTCGCCCCGGCAGCGGCGACGAAGCCACTCTGGGCGATGCCGGTGTGGCCGTCATGATCGGTTCCGACGCCGACGCTCCGGTCATCGCCGAATGGGTGGGCGGAGCTTCCGCCACCGGTGAATTCCTCGATCGCTGGCGTCAGCCGGGCTGGAACTACTCCCGAGTGTGGGAGGAGCGCTTCGGTGAGTCGGTGTACAAACGTCTGGTCACAGAGGCGGCCAACGATGCGTTCAAATCGACCGAGCTGTCAGCGGCCGACATCGACAAGGTCATCGTTTGTGGACTCCACGCTCGAGCCGTTCGAGGTGCCGCTGGTGCCGCCGGTGTGGGCGAGGTGCCCATCGCCGGGGATGTCACCGGAGCGATCGGCAATACCGGCAGTGCCCACGGACTGCTGGCCCTGGCCAACGAATTGGACTCTGCCGCCCCCGGTCAATTGCTGATGCTGATCAGCCTGGCCGACGGGTGCGATGTCACCATCTTCCGCACCACCGACGCCATCGCCGACTACGTCCCGGCTACTACGGTGGCGGCGCAGATCGCCGGTGGCAACGACAGCCTGGACTACGCCAAGTTCTTGACTTGGCGAGGATTCTTGGACCGTGAACCTCCCCGACGCCCTGATCCCGAGTCGCCAGCCGGGCCCCCGGCCGAGCGCAACGTGGCCTGGAAATTCGGTTTTGTCGGTTCACGGGACCGATCATCGGGTGCTGTGCACCTCCCACCCCAGCGGGTGTCGGTGAAGGGTGGAGCGGTCGACGAGATGGAGATGGTGCCCATGGCCGACGTGGAAGCCACCGTGGCCACCTACACCATCGACCACCTGGCCTTCTCCCCATCACCACCGACCATCGCCGTGGTTGTCGATTTTGACGGCGGCGGTCGGTTCACCTCCCAGCTGACCGACGCCGATCCCGACGAAGTGGAGATCGGTATGCGGGTCCGCATGACCTTCCGGCGGATGTTGACCGCCAACGGCATTCACAACTATTTCTGGAAAGCAACCCCGGTCCGCGACGGCGCATAGCGTTCGGGCGGCCCGATCTCGCAAGGAGTCACCAACAATGGGATCACGAGGCATCAAAGATCAAGTAGCCATCGTCGGCATGGGGTGCACCCGGTTCGGCGAACACTTTGACCGGTCGATTGACGACATGATTATCGAGGCCGCCCACTCGGCCTACGACTCGGCCGGCATCAGCCAGGACGACGTCGACGCCTTCTGGTTTGGAACGCTCAGCTCCGGTACATCCGGGCTGACTATCTCCAAGCCGCTGAAGATCGACTACAAGCCGGTCACCCGGGTGGAGAACATGTGCGCTTCGGGTTCCGAGGCGTTCCGCAACGCCGCCTACGCCGTGGCTTCGGGGGCGTTCGACGTGGTCATGGCCATCGGGGCCGAAAAGTTGAAGGACAGCGGCATGTCCGGCCTGGTCGGTGCCACCGTCGCCGATGATGGCACGAAGACCTCGGTGACCGCCCCGGCCTCGTTCTCGCTGCTGGCTCCGGCCTACGGCGAGAAGTACGGGGTTGACCGCGACACCATGAAAGAAGTCATGACCCGCATCGCCTGGAAGAACCACTTCAACGGTGCCCGCAACCCCAGGGCCCAGTTCCAGAAAGAGGTCAGCAAAGAGAAGATCGCCGGTGCCCCCAAGGTGGCCGGCGACCTCGGCATCTTCGACTGCTCCGGTGTGAGCGACGGCTCGGCCGCCGCCATTTTGTGCCGGGCCGAGGACGCCCACAAGTACACCGACAAGCCACTGTTCATCAAGGCTCTGGCTTTCACCTCCGGGCCCGGTGCCGGGCCGCTCGATCCCGACTACGACTACACCACCTTCAACGAGGTGTCCCGCTGCGCCGCCGATGCCTACGAGCAGGCCGGCATCACCGACGCCCGCAACGAGATCGCCATGGCCGAAGTGCATGACTGTTTCACGCCGACCGAACTGGTGCTGATGGAGGATCTGCAGTTCTCCAAGCGGGGTGAAGGGTGGCAGGACGTTCTCGACGGCACTTTTGATCTTGATGGCGAGCTGCCGGTCAATCCCGACGGTGGCCTCAAGAGCTTTGGTCACCCCATCGGGGCGTCGGGCTTGCGCATGCTGTACGAGTGCTGGCTGCAACTGCGCAAGGAAGCGCCGGAGGACCGTCAGATCCTGTCGGTGGACAAAGGCAAGAACCTGGCGTTGACCCACAACCTCGGTGGCCGCCCGGGCGAGTGCGTGAGTTTCGCCTCCGTCGTTGGTTCAGAGCTCGGCTAGATCAATCAAATCAGTCAAATCAATCAGAGCAACGGAGCCCGGCGGGCGTCGGCTGGCACTATTCGATTTGGACGGCACCCTGACCGACCCGGCTGAAGGCATTGTGGCGTCCTTTCGTTCCGGATTCGTTGCCGTAGGGCTCGACCCGGCCGACCATGAGCCGCTCAGTCGCTTTATCGGACCACCGCTGCAGGAGACGTTCGCCGCCGCCGGACTGGCACCGGACAAGGTGGTCGAGGCAATTGCCGGGTACCGGTCGTTCTTTGCCACCCAAGGCATCTTCCAGAACCGGGTTTACGACGGCATCGTTGAGGTGTTGACCGGGCTTCAGGCCGACGGTTGGTTGCTTGGCGTGGCCACCTCCAAGCCGGAACCGTTCACCGAACGCATCCTCGATCACTTTGAGCTAACCGACTACTTCGACGTGGTCGCCGGGGCCACGATGGACGGGGCCAGGCGCCATAAAGCCGACGTGATCGCTCACGCCCTGGCCTTGACCGCTCCGCTCGGTCAGGTTCGCCGGGCGGTAATGATCGGCGACCGGGCGGTCGACATCAGCGGAGCCAAAGCCCACGGCTTGGCGTCAATCGGGGTTACCTGGGGGTACGGCGGGATCGAAGAGTTGGTGGCCGCCGATCCGTCGGCATTGGCCGCTGAGCCCGGCGAGTTGCCGGATCTGCTCTCCGAAGACTTCTAGGCTGGAGACATGAGCGAATTCGGCGTGTTCGGTGATGTCCATGTGAGCGTTGACAATGACTACGTCGCCACGGCCGAAATCCGGCGACCGCCGAACAACTTCTTCGATCTGGCGTTGATCGACTCCCTGGTTGAAACCATGGTCGCCGCCGATGCCGATGCAGCCATTCGAGCCGTTGTGCTTTGCACCGAAGGCAAACACTTCTGCGCCGGAGCCAACTTTGCCGGCCGTGGGTCCATGCCCGATGATCCGCCGGCCGACCCCGACGGCACGCCACGCCACTTGTACGACGCCGCCGTCGACTTGTTCTCCACTAGAACACCGGTGGTGGCGGCCGTACAGGGAGCGGCCATTGGCGGGGGCCTGGGCATGGCCTGTTTCGCCGACTTTCGGGTGGCGGCGCCGGAAGCCCGCTTCAGTGCCAACTTCGCTCGACTCGGGTTTCATCACGGCTTTGGGTTGAGTGCCACACTGCCGCCCTTAGTCGGTCAACAGAAGGCGTTGGAGTTGCTGTATACCGGTCGCCGCATCAACGGCACCGAGGCGGCCGGCATTGGTTTGGCCGACAGGCTGGCGCCGCTGGCCGAGGTTCGAACGGTGGCATACAATCTGGCTGTCGAGATCGCCCATTCGGCGCCACTGGCGGTTGAGTCGATCCGCCAGACCATGCGAGGGGACCTGGCCCAACGGGCCCGGGAGGCGACCGATCGGGAAAAGGTTGAGCAGGATCGCCTGCGGTTGACCGCTGATTGGCGGGAGGGCGTGGCCGCCATGGCTGAACGTCGCTTGCCGAACTTCGAGCGACGTTAGCAACAGGAGTGCGGCCATGTCTCGGGTGTGTTCCATGAGGCCAGGGTTGGAACCATGACGGATTCCGTTCGAAAGGCCTACGACGCCAACGCCGAGCTGTATGCCGCACTCTTTCTTGACGAATTTGAGCGAGACACTCAGTCGACGAAGTGGCTGACCGAATTCGTCGAGGCTGCGGCTGAACGACAGGGGCCGGTTGTCGATCTCGGTTGCGGACCCGGGAGCGTCGTTCGATTCTTGAGTGAACGAGGTCTCGCCGTCACCGGTATCGACGTGTCGCCCGGACAAATCACCCAGGCGCAACAGGCGTTCCCCGAGCTGGCCTTCGAGGTTGGAGACTTCACTGCGCTTGAGTTTGGTGATTCTTCGCTGGGGGGAATTGTGGCCCGACACTCGTTGATACATCTCGATCCATCAGAGACCGAGCGGGTGATGGCGGAATGGTTTCGAGCCTTAGAACCGGGGGCGCCACTATTCGTGTCGTTCTTCGGTTCGAGATCGGCTGATACCCACGGAAGGCCGTTTGATCACAAAGTGGTGACCGCCTACGAGCTGTTCCCCGGTGAAGTCAAGCGACTGCTCCAACGGGTTGGCTTCGCCGACGTCGAGCAGGAGGCGAATCCGATCCCCGAAGGAGGGCGACCGTTCGACCATGCAACCATCCTGGCTCGCAAGCCCCCAGGCTGAGCTCAGGCCCAGTAGGGATCGCGCAGTAGCCGTTTCTTGAGCTTTCCGTGAGCTTCCCGGGGCAGGGCGTCGATTACCTCAACATGACGGGGGATCTTGTACGAGGCCAACCGTTGACGGGCGAAGGCCACGAGGTCGTCAACATCGAGCTCAGCGTTGTTTTCGTCCGGCATCTCGATGACAGCCATGATGGCTTGACCCCACTCCTCGTCGGGAATGCCGAACACCGCCACGTCGGCCACCGCCGGGTGCTCAATCAGTACCGCCTCAATTTCAGCCGGATAGACGTTGGCCCCACCGGTGATGATCAGGTCGACCCGCCGATCGGCCAGGTAGAGAAAACCTTCGGCGTCCATCCAGCCGAGGTCGCCGACAGTGAACCGTCCGTCCGGCAACTGGTTGGCGGTGGTGGCCTCCGGGTTGTTGTGGTAGCTCGGCGTGCCGTCGGTTCGCTTGCAGTAGATCGTCCCGATTTCACCCGGCGGAAGATCGTTGCCGTCATCGTCGACGATGGTGTAGGAAACGGCAGCGGTGGCCCGTCCGACGGTGCCGGGGTGGGTCAGCCACTCGTGGCTGTTGCAGATAGCCGGCCCGATACCCTCCGACGATCCGTACAGCTCGTAGATCACCGGTCCGAACCAGTCGATCATGGCCCGCTTGACCCAATCAGGGCAGGGGGCGGCACTGTGTAGCACCCAACGGATCGACGATACGTCGAAGCGTTCACGGTCGGCCTCGTCCAGCTTCAACAGCCGAATGAACTGGGTCGGCACCATGGTGGTGGCGGTAATCCGATGCTCTTCGATGGCCGCCAGTGTGTCGGCCGGATCGAATCGTTGGTGGACGACGACGCTCAATCCCTGACTCACGGTTGCGGCGAACACTCCGCGGCCAAGCGCGTGATAAAGAGGAGTGGTGATGAGGGTGGTGCCGGTTGAGGGCTTCTCCACCAGTCGGCCCCAGCCTGACCATCTGGAAGACCAGGCCGCGACCGGAGTGGTGTGATCCGATCGAGTGACGCCCTTGGATCGCCCGGTGGTGCCGCCGGTGAACAGCATCGGTGATCCGGCCGTACGTTCGCTCAGCGGTTCGTCGTCGGTGGTGCTCAGCCACGTTTCGTAGGCGGCGGCAGGATCATCAGACTGGCCGCCGACGATCAGAACTCGGACGCCGCCCACCAGTTCAGCAGCCTCCCGGGCGACTTCAGCCAGCGAGGGTTCGGTTATCAGTAGGCGAGCCTGGCTGTCGGTCAACAGATCGGCCAGTTCGTTGGCCGTCAGATGCCAGTTCAGAGGCACCATACGGGTGCCGGCTCGGGCGTTGCCCAGAACCCACTCGGCCCACTCGATACGGTTGTGGGCCAGTGCAGCCCATGCCTGGCCCGGCCCAACGTCGGCGTTGAGAGCCCGGGCCAGTCGCCGGGCTCGTTCTTCCAGCGCTGACCAGGTGATGGTCTCGCCACCGTAACTGACGGCTACCGCCGACGGGTCGTCAACTTCGATCAGATGAAGTGGTTGGGTCGCGTGGGCGGCGTCGCTCATGGGAATTCAGGTCAAGCTTCGGTGAGAGTTACGGTGCCGGCGGTTCCGTCGACTTCGAGCATGGTTCCGGTGGTGATGCGCTCGGTGGCGTCTTCCACCGACACCACACAGGGGATGCCAAGCTCGCGGGCAACGATCACGGCGTGGCTCATCAGGGCTCCGACGTTCACCACCACAGCCGATGCCGGTAGGAATAGTGGAGTCCATGCCGGGTCGGTCAGCGGGGCGACCAGAATCTCGCCCGGTTCGATCTGCCCGGCGTCGGCCGGATCGAGGACCACCCTGGCCCGACCCACCGCCACTCCGCTTGATCCGGGGTCGCCGGTCAGGACCTCACCGGTGACCGCCGGTGGAGCCACGGTTTGTTGCTCGGCTTCCATTTCCTCGATGGTTGGAACGTCGGCTTGGGAGGTTATGAAGAACGGTGGCTCCGCTGCGCTGTAGCGGTCATAGAGGGCCACCCGCTCGGCGATGACGTCCATCATCGAGGGCGGGTCGGCGAAGTACCGGTACACCTCGTCGGGCGGTTCAAGTAGCGCCACATGAGCCGAGTTGGGGTCACCGCCTCGTTCGGCCGCCCGACGAACCAATTCTCTGAACACCTTCTTTACCGGAAGCGTCAGTCGGATAGCTCGGTCCCGGGTGGCTTCCCGTGCCTGGGCCCAGTACGGCATGGCAGCGATGGCCTTGTCGAAGTTGCGGGTGTCGAGTCTTTTCAAATGTGGTCTGATCCTGTCGATGGCGGCAGCCCGCAACTCATCGTCACGAACCAGCCGGGAGGAGGGGGACAGATCGTGTTCGGCTCGACGCATCGAGTCGATGGCCGCCAACGCCAGTTCCGGCGTGTTCTCCCATGTTCGAGACGACAGCTCCCAGTCGTTGGGGCCTCGATGGCCGTGTTCGGCTCGGAAGGCTTCAAACTCGGCAGTGAACGTCGCCGCTTCGGGGTCGTCGGCCACTCGGTCGAGCAGGCCGTCCACACCGTCATCAAAGGCCGACATCAGTGACGGCGTGGAACGTACGGTGCCGGCGATCTTGTACAAAGCCTGCGAGTACTGAGCGGAAACCACATTCCCGGCCGATCCCATCAGTTGGGTTACCAGACCCGGTTCTCCCGCCGCGGTGGCGGCGTCGGACAGGATGCCGGAGATGATGCCGGCCAGTCCCGATGACTCCATGTGGTTGCCGTACACCGGGCCAAAGGCTTCGGGGAAGGTTTCAAGGAAGGCCAAGAGCTCATCGTCGGGGGCATCCAGGGAAGGCATGGTGGCTTCGAAGGCGGCCACGCGACGGTAGCTGTCGGCCACCACCGTCGGCTGCGATTCGGCGTTGAGGGCGGCCATTACGGTGCGGAGAATACGCACACTCGACAGCAGACTTTTGTCGCCTTTGCGGGCAACGTACGGGGGCGGATCGCCTTCGCCGAAGAAGGCGACGTCGATTGCGTCGGGGGACGAGCCGGGGGCCCGCACCCCGGAGACTCTCAGGTAGGAGAGGTTGAGGTAGGTGTAACCGGCGAACAGGCCGATGATCACAGGGTCGTCGGAGTCGAAGTCATCGCGGGCCTTGATTCCCATCTTGGCGTAGGTGTCCCGCCATGCTTTCTCGGCGGCGATGATGCCGTAGTAGTAGCTGAATGGGGTGACGACTTGCGGAAAGACTTCTCCGACGTTGCCCCGTGTGTAGATGGGCCAACGGTCGCTGACCTTGCCCTCGACAATCCACCGTGTTCCCACGACTCTTCCCCATTTGTAGTTGGATCGACAGATCAACCTGCTTGACGACTGTAGAACAGATTTTGAGCGCTGGGCCAACGGGTGGCGAACCGCTGGCTCTACGGCCATCGGGCCGCCTCGGCTAGGCTTGTGCCAGGCAATGAGGTCGGGTTGGTCGGCGGACGGTGAGGGATCACGGACGGTATGGGAAACGTTGGAAGGCCGGGTGGGCGTTTAGTCGCAGCGGTCAGCGGGTTGTTGCTGGGCTTGTTTTCGTTGGCTTCCTGCACGTCAGATGGAACCGACGGGGAGACGCAACCGGTGGCGGTGGTGGTCGACGAAGGCGAGTTGGCTTCAGAGGAGGTCGGCGACGCGATCGAGTCCTCTATTGCTACTACGCAGGCCCCGACCGCTACCACTGAGAAAGAATCGGCCGAAGCCGTTGAATCAGCCGACGCAACTACAACAACCAATGCCGAGTCCAGCCCCGAAGGTCCTCGGGTGCTGGACATCGTGTACACGGTGGAGGACAGCGTGATCAGCGGACAGGTGCTGGAGGGAGGCGAGCCGGTCAGCAACGTAGAGGTTCGCCTCAAGGATCCCGAAACCATCGACACCCTTCAGGTGTGGGGAACAGATCTCGAGGGTCGTTATCGATTCGGTCCGCTGGAGCCCGGCTGCTACATGACCAAGGCCTACGCGCCGGACGATGCGGCGTGGGCACCCAGATATCAGAACGATCGCCACGCCATCGACTACATGTGTATCGACGAGTAAGCCCGTCTGACGCAGTGCGCAGGCCAAGCCATCGACACGTTATCCGGGCTTTAGCCCCGTTCGTCTACGGTGCCGGACATGGCTTTGGACCTGTGTATTGAGGCGACGGCGGGATTGGCTCACGCCCTGGAATCGGTGTGGATCAGTCCTCGAATCCCAGGTCTTGGGCGGCTGACCGAAGCCATAGGGAACGACCTGCCTTCAGAGGACGTTCTTGAGGATCTGATTCTTGTCTCAGCCGACCATCTTCCCTTTGATGAGGCGAGGGCCCTTTGGCTGGTTGACGTGTGCCGGCTCGGATACAGCGAAACGGCCTCCGTCATGGCGGTGCCGGAGGGCGATGTGGCTTCGCTGGTTCGTCAGGCCCGCCGCAGCATCAGGAGTGACCTGTCCGGCTATTCAGCCTCCGGCCGGTAGCGGCGTCGTAGATCGGCTTTTCGGAGTTTGCCGGTCGGCAGCCGGGGGAGTTCATCCTCGAAATCTATTGAGCGGGGGCATTTGTAGGTGGATAGCCGCTGGCGGCAGTAGTCCAGGAGTTCCTTGGCCAGTTCGGCTGTCGGTGCGTACCCGACCTGAAGCTGCACTGCCGCTTTTGCTTCCTCTCCCAGGTCGTCGTTGGGCACCCCGAACACCCCGACGTCGGCCACCGCCGGATGCCCGATCAGGACGTCTTCGGCTTCCCGAGGGTAGATGTTGACGCCACCGGAAATAATCATGAACGACTGGCGGTCGGTCAGATAGAGATAGCCGTCAGCGCTCACGTACCCGACATCACCGTAGGTGATGTACCCCTGCGGTGAGGTGGCATCGGCCGTCTTGGCCGGATCGCCTTTGTAGGTGAACTCTCGGGTCGGGTTGAAGTGAATCAGTCCGCTATCGCCCGGTGGCAACTCAACGCCGTGTTCGTCAAGCACGAACACTCGCTCCGGGTCGGCCTTGCCAACCGAGCCGGTGTGCTCCAACCACTCTTGCGGACCGATGATGGTCACTCCTATCGACTCCGATCCGGCGTAGTACTCATGGAGAATCGGCCCCCACCAGTCCATCATCTGATGTTTGACTTCCTTCGGGCACGGGGCGGCGGCGTGGATGGCCATTTGGTGGCTGGACAGGTCGAAGCCGGTCTTGGTGGCTTCCGGCAGCTTCAGCATTCGAACAAACATGGTGGGCACCCACTGACTGTGAGTGATCTGGTGGCGCTCGATGGCCACCAGTGATTCGGTGGGGTCGAAACGGTCCATGATGACCACGCATCCGCCGTGTTCGTGGACCCGGCGGCAGGTGTGTAGAGGGGCGGCATGATAAAGCGGGGCCGGGGAAAGATAGACGGTCTCGGTGTCGAA
>JAHDFR010000030.1:9384-20763 GCA_020628065.1 Acidimicrobiales bacterium | reverse complement strand
GCCTCCAGCAGCTGTTCGGTGGCGATCAGTGCTTTGGCTTCGCTGTCGCCCACGATGTAGTCGGCTTCGGGGACGCTCAGGTGCCAGTTGATTGGTGTCACATACAGGCCGGATCGTCGGGTGGCCCAAAAGGCGACAAGATACTCGATGTGGTTTTGCATCAGCAGGGCTACGGTGTCACCCCGCTGCAAGCCCATCTCCCGTAGCAGGTGAGCCAGTTGGGTGCTGCGGGCATCCAGCTGGCCGTGGGTCAAGGTCTCGCCGGTGGCGTGCATGACGAGCGCCGGGCGGTCGGTTAGCTGCGGTCCCCATCGTCCCGGATACATGTCGACGAGAGTAATTCAAATTTCGTTCGTCGAGCACGGCAAAGCCCACCATGCCTATTGTTGGTCATCCGCTAACAAAAAGGGGAATGTGTTATGAAGCGTCTGCTTGCAGTAGCTGCCGTTGTCGCCGCGTCGTTCGGCTTGATGGGAATGGTCCCGGCCGCCGCCGACCCGACCGTGCCGGAGGCCCCGAACGCCACCGCTGCCGAGAACGGGGCCGGCCTGGACTGCGACATGGGGCCGTTCCACAGTGAGCTGGCCAAGGACGGCAAGATCGGCAAGAACCGGGGTCACTATCCCGGTCAGCACAAGGGGGCGTCGGTCTGCAAATTCGGCGGCTGACCAGCCGCTGAATCACGGCAAACTCCGGTTGGGCCCGCTGTCATCTCCGGATGCGGCGGGTCTCTCCGCGTCCGGGCCAACCTGGCCGACTACTTGAGCAGATCTCGAAAAGGGGTATCACGAGCGGGGCCGGGTTCGGCCGGTAGACCGAGGACTCTCTCGCCCAGAATGTTTCGTTGGATCTCGTCGGTGCCTCCGCCCAGACTCATCCCCCGACAGTTGAGCATCTGGAACGCGAAAAAATCGGCGTCCCGGTTCGCCGGGTCGGATAGATCCAGGCGCCAGGCAGCCGAACCATCCAGCGCCAACCGTCCCGCCAGTTCAGCCGCCGCCCGGCCCTGACGGGTACGCCACAGCTTGCCGATCGACGGGTGGGTGGCCCTGGCCCCCAGCCATCCCATGATCTGTTGACCGGAATGTAGTCGGGCCAACTCCTGCCGAACGACAGGATCGGCCGCTCGTTCCGCTCTGGTTGCCAGCTGCTGCAGCTGCCCGAACGGAATGGGGGCTCGACCTTCTTTGGAATACTGATCAACCGATCCGCCAACCGAGCCGGTGCCGGTCTGAACCCGTTCATGGCCGAGGAGGGCGACGGCCGGTCGCCAACCGTTGTTGACCTCACCGACAACCCAGTTCCTGGGAACGGTGGCCTGATCGAGAAACACCTCGTTGAAGCCTGCCTTGCCGGTCATCTGCACCAGTGGTCGCACCTCGACGCCCGGCTGATTCATGGGGAGGATGAACATGGTAATGCCCCGATGCTTGGGCAGATCGGCATCGGTTCGAGCCAGCAGAATGGCGTAGCTTGAACGCTCGGCCCCGGAGGTCCAAACTTTCTGACCGGTCACCACCCATTGGTCTCCGTCAAGCGTGGCGGTGGTTCTCAGCGAGGCCAGGTCGGATCCGGCGCCCGGTTCGGAGTACAGCTGGCACCAGATTTCGTCTCCCCGAAGACCGGGTTTCAAGAATCGTTCCTTCAGCTCATCGGACCCCAGGTCCCTGATGGTCGGCATGGCCATTCCAACGGCGATGCCGAACAGCATGTCTTCCCTGGGTACGAGGCCTTGGCTCTCCTCCCGATACGCCGATACGTAGTCCTGACCCAACCCTCGCCCACCATAGAGCTTTGGGTAGTCGATGGCGGCCAGGCCGTGGTCAAACAGGGCGTTGCGCCATGCCCGGGACCGTTCCAATGAGCCCTCCGGCAGCGGGTCGATGATTCCGGGCAGCGTCTGGTGGAAGAATCGGTGAACGTCACGCCGGAACTCCTCTACCGTTTGCTGGTCGGAGGAGTTGGCCGGGTTCATGGCGACGCAGCGTAACACCGTTCCGGCGTGGCCAACCAGCCGACGCTGACCCCATTCGCTGGTCAAAGCTGGCACAATTCTCCTATGGCGCAGCGTCTAAATCTTGAGGAGGTCGGCCGTCTCGCCGGCGTGTCGCGCTCAACGGTCTCCCGAGTGGTCAACGACGAGCCCAATGTGAGTGCCGACGCCCGTCGCCGGGTTGAAGAGGTCATCTCGCGGACGGGCTATCGGCCTCACGCCGCAGCCCGATCGTTGGCCTCCAATCGGGCTGGAGTGGTCGGGCTGGTTATTCCTAGCGCGGCTCAAACACTGTTTGACGACCCCTATTTCGGTCGGCTCATCCTCGGTGTTACCGCTGCCACCAACGCCATGGATCGAACGCTGGCGCTGTTTCTGTTCGAGGAGCAGTCCGGTGATGCCATCGGCCAGGTGGTGAACTCGGGAATGGTTGACGGGGTCGTCGTCACGGCCACGCACATCGGTGACAACACAATTGCGCAGCTACAGGAGGCGGGAATGCCTTTTGTGGTTTGCGGTCGTCCTGATGATCAGCAGTCGGTTTTCTCGGTCGATGTTGACAACAGCGGTGGCGCTCGAGGCGTGGCTTCCTACCTGGCCGGTATCGGCTACCGACGTGTCGGGTTTATCGCGCCGCCGTCAACAACGTCGGCCGGTGTTGATCGCCGACGGGGATTTCTTCAGGGGGCGGCCGATGAGGGTTTGATCGTTGACGGCCGGGTCCGAGAGGGCGACTGGAGTGAAGAGTCGGGTCGGGCCGCTATGGCCGAGCTGCTGAACGAAGATCTTGACGCCGTGTTTGTTGGTTCGGACCGTATGGCCGTTGGCACCATTCGAGCGCTGCGTGAGGCCGGTCTCTCCTGCCCAGAGGATGTGGCGCTGGTGTCGTTTGACGGGTTGCTGTCGCCGGACCAGACCTCGCCCCGGCTCACGTCGGTAACCCAACCGGTGACGGAAGTAGGGGAGCGGGCGGTGCAGCTACTTCAGTCCGTCATCGAAGACCCGGCCAGGGCTCCGGAGCAGATCGTGTTCCCGACCAGTCTGCGGGTGGGAGAGTCCTGCGGGGCCGGTCTGGTGCAGAGTTAACGGTTCGGTTGACGGTTCAGCTGACGGCTTGGTCGAGCCCGTTGAGGGGCGCACCGGGCGGCACGCCCCTCAACGGCAATCGGCGCTAGCCGAACTCGACGCTTCCTACATCGCACCCCGTTCCTTGCGGACGTGTCTGACCTCGCTGATCGGTCGCCGGGCAGGCACCGGCGTCAGCGGCATCCAGAGCCGGGCTCCCGGTTGCCGGCAGGTGGGTCAGCGTTCCCCCACCGTTGTCGGCCAGTGGGCCGAGCAAGGCGTCGGTTGACGGCTGGTCGCCGGCGGCGTCGAGTCGACAGGAGCCGTCGCTATCAATGTTGCCTCCGGCCGAGGTGATGGTGGCCACTCCAGGGTCACCCTCAATAGCGCAGCCGAGCGCCCCGCTTCCGTCCAGAGGATTGGCTTCGACGATGCTGTTGGTCAGCACCATCGACGCCGGGGCACCGAAGGTGGCCACCAGGATTCCCGAGGCGGTCCCGGCCGGGGCCGAGTTGCCGGTCACCGTGGTGTTGGTGACTGTCAGGGCGCCGTCGGTGTGGAAGATACCGCCGCCGTGCCACGCCGTTGACGTGTTGCCGCTGATGGTGGAGTTGACCACGTCGATGTTGCCCAGTGTCCGGAATCCACCGGCCACGTCACCACTGACGTTGCCACTGATGGTGCTGCCGGAGACGTTGATGGTGCTGCCGAAGAAGCCGTAGACGCCTCCGCCCGGCTGGTTGGTGGCCACGTTGTCCGACACGGTGGAGTCCACCAGGTTCAGGGTGGCTCCGGCCCCGTTGTAGATACCACCGCCGCCGAACTCGAAGTTGGGCGGTCCGGCGCTCACTTCGGCGTTGTCGGTAACGGTGACCTGCTCCAATGTGAGCGTGCCGAAGTTGAGCACCCCGCCGCCCTGGGGTGCTCCGGCGCCATCGCGAATGACCACGTCCCTCATCGTGACATCCGCTCCGGCGACGATCTCAAAGACTCGTGACGAGTTGTTGCCGCTGATAGCGAAGTTGCCGGCGGCCGACCCGTCGATGGTGACACCGCGGGGAACAACCAGTTGCCCCGACGTCAAAGACAAGGTTTGTCCGGCCAGCGACGCATCAATATCGATGGTGCCGCCTTCGGCGATCAGGCCGAGAGCCTCCCGCAGCGAACCTGGTCCACCGTCGGCCGCTGACGTCACGGTCAGCTCGGTCGGTGGCGGTACCGGCACGGTGGTGATGGCGTCGAACAGGTAGGTGCCGGAAGCGGCCGGTAGGTCAAAGCCGTAGCCCCAGACCTCGTCCAGACCCAGACCGTCGTCGGGGGCTCCGTCGGGCTGCATGTCGCTGCGAACGAAGTCCGAGATTGGAATGCTGACTTGCTTCCATCCTTCGGTGTCGTCGACAAACGAGGCTTCAAACCGTTCGGCCGTGTCGGGCCCCTGATAGACCCTGACGTAGTCGATGGCGTACGACTGCGGGAACACCGTGTCGTCGCCCACCGGACCGCCGAAGTTGCCGCCGACAGCCAGGTTCAACAACAGGAAGAACGGTTTTTCGAACACCCACGGGTTGGGTGACACGTCTTGCGGCGTGGCCTGGTGGTACTGGATGCCGTCGACGTACCAGGTGATCAGATTCGGTTCCCACTCCACAGTGAAGGTGTGATAGCTGTTGAACACGTTTTCACCAAAGTCGTAGATGCCACCGAAGCTGTTGCCGCCGGAGTACCCGGGGCCGTGGATGGTGCCGAAGATCTCGGTCGGCTCACGACCGACGAACTCCATGATGTCGATCTCGCCGGCTCCCGGCCACGGGTTGCGGTCGATGTCGGTGCCAAGGCTCCAGAACGCCGGCCAGACACCGGCGCCCTGTGGGACTTGCAAGCGTGACTCGATGCGGCCGTAGGCGAACTCGGCCTTACGCCACGACAGCAGCCGGGCCGAGGTGTACTCACACGTGCCGTAGTAGCACTCCTGCGACCCGTCGGCTTCTCGCAGGGTGATAACCAGGTTGCCGTCGCCGTCGGTGGCGGCGTTTTCCGGGTCGTCGGTGTAGTACTGCAGCTCCTCGTTGCCCCAGCCGTTCTTACCATCGGGGGTGACGTCACCGAGTTCATGGGTCCAGTTGTCCGGGTTGGGTGGGCTGCCGGCCGGTTCGTTGAACTCGTCGCTCCACACCAGGTCCCAACCGTCAGGGCCGGGATCGGTCGCCCGGTTGTCCTTGATGAAGGCGGTGACGTCTTCACCGCTGCCGGTTCCCTTGAACCAGAAGTCCAGGGTCTCGGTTCCGGTCCAGTCCTGGCCGATGGCGAAGTCCCGGGTCACGCTGCCCAAGCCGATGTCGGCGCCGTCTCGGTCGAGAGCAGCCAGTGCGGCGTCGGCGTGGCCCCAGGCCAGGGCGTAGTGGCCGATGGCCAGGTCGCCTCGACCAGCGGCGGCGTCGTCGTCGCCTCGGGCCAGCTCTCGACGGGCGCGATCGATTCGACTGGAATCGCCGCCGTTGCTCTCAGCCAGATCGGTGGCCAGACGAGCCAGTCCGGCGTCGATGGCCACCAGTTGGTCGATGGCGGAGTCAACCGCCGGCGCCTCCCGCGGAGCGTTGGCCACACCGCCGAGAAGGTTTACGGCCTGACGCTCACCGTCAAAGACCTTGGAGCCGTTGTCGGAGTCAAGCGTTGAGCCGGTGAGCCAGTTGGCCGGGTCCAGACTGTCCTCGATCTTGGCGATGGCATTCTCAATTCGATTGGTGATGCCGTTGGAGGATGCCGGTAGCAGGGCTTCCAGGTAGGCCATGACGTCCCGCTTGGCGTCGCGGTAGTCGACGTCACCACCGGCGGTCGTTGCCGCCATGGCGGTTTCGACCACGTCCCGCTCGGGACGCTCGTGGGCGCTGCCCGGGCCTACATCGATTGCATCGACGTCGACAAAGTCGCCGCCATCCCACAGGAAGGCGCCGTTCTCGAAGTCGTCAACCAGGTCGGGATCGTAGGCATCGTTGTCTTCGATCAGCACCGACCCTTGGCCGCGACCTTCAGCCCCAATCGGATTGAGGAGGCGGACGATGATTCGTTCCAGACCCTCAAACTTGGAGTCATCGAAGGTTTCCACCGGGAACGACAACTCGGTCGGGCCTCCCTTGGTGAAAGTCAACGTGCCACTGGTCGGGGTGTACTCCACGCCGGGCAGGGCGATCGCCGGCTCCGTGCGGTAATCGATGGACACCGAGTCGGGATCGTCGGGGCCGAGCGCCCGGTTCAAGCGGACACCGACCTCGCCGGTGGTACCTTCCTCGATCAAGGTGATGGTGGACGAAAGACCGATGGCCACCGCCGGCGGTTCGGCTTCGCCGTACAGCTCAACGTCGTCGATGTAGAACGTCAGCGGTCCGCCGGTACCCAGAGTTCCGAAGGCCCAGCCGTGCATCTCAAACAAGGTCAGGCCGTCGCTGGGGGCACCGTTGCCGATTTCCTTGCGGGTAAACGACGAGAACGGGAATTCCAGGAATCGCCAACCGACCACGTCGTCCACGAATTGAACGGTGAACCGTTCAGCGTCGTCGACAACCGAATCGGCGTTGCGGTTGTCCAACAGGTCGACGAACACATCGGTGCCGGAACCGGTCCCGTACAACCACATGGAAATGCCTTCGCTGGTTGACCAGTCCTGGGTGACCCAGGTGTCGGCGGCGGCGTTTTCGAATCCGTGAATCATCCCGGCGAACGATGATGCGTCGATGTCGAGCTGCAACACCGAGTTCGGTTCGGTGGCCTCAGGTGGCAGCGGGGCCGGGGGAGTGGTTGGGTTGGACAGTGTGATGCTGCTGCCTGCGCCCTGGAAGGTGTAGAAACCGACCTGTTCCTCGCCATCGACGCCGGTTGGCAGGCCGCTTTCAAAGTCGTCGATGACAACGCCACCACCACCGGTGCCGGGGTCGAAGCTGACCGGTCCGTTGGTGAAGGTCCAGTTGTCGGTACGGAAGGTGGCATCGGTCCCGGTGCCGACGACAGCGAAGGCCACACCGGCAAGAGGGCCGTTGCCGCCGTTGACAGTTGGGGTGGGGTCCAAGATGCCGTTGCCACCGGTGAGGAACGAGTTGTCGTCGGCGAAGTCGTCCATAGGAATGGAGACCAGCTGCCATCCTCCACCGGCTACGGCGCAGGGACCACTGGCCGAGACGACGCAGTTGTACTGGAATTCGTCGTCGTCATCGGTGGGTGCGGCAACACCGTCACCGGTGTCATCGTCTTGAAGGTTGATTTCCAGGGTGTATTCCTGGTTGGCGTCGGGGTTGATCCAGAAGTTGAAGTGATCGGTACCGGAGATGTCGGTGGTCTGGTTGCGGCCGAAACCGCCGTAGAACCCGGCTGTTCCGTCGGAACCCCATCCGGTTTCAACTGAGAACGAACCACCGTCGGCCGGGGGCAGGTCGGTGCTGTTGGCCCCCAGGCCACCACCGCCGACTGCACCGTTGAAGTTGAACCATCCGTTGCCGAACGGGTCGCCGTGTTCCATGTCGTCGAAGACAACTTCGTCGAAGGCGGCCGGTCCGCCGCTGGTGAAGGCCAGCTGGTCGAAGTCCACTTCGATGACCGATCCGCCGGCACCGGAGACGCCGCCGAACACGATGACGACTTCGTCCAGGGCGCCGTCGAAGGTTCCGTTGCCGCCGGTGTTGCGGTTGAAAAAGCTGCTGAGCGGGGCGCTGACCAGTGTCCACTGGTCGTTGAAGTCGCTGGTGGTGAAGGCGGTGTCGAGGCCGATGCTGTCGTCGGAGCCGTCGGTCCAGCCGTCGCCGTCGGTGTCTTCCCGCAGGGTCAGCTCAAGGTTGTAGCCGTCGACGGTGGTGTTGGTTTGGTGGTAGACCCACACGTTGAACCACGGATCGGCTGGAGGGGTGACTTGGGCGTCGTCGGCCAGGTTGGTGAAGAAGCCGCCGTAGAACCCGCTGGCCGAGCCCTCGCCGCCCCAGCCGGTCGACAGGTAAAAGTCACCTTCCTTGGGTCGGTCGCCTGCGGTGGCGCCGCCGCCTCCGGCAGCGTTGCCGCCGAAGAAGGTCCAGTCACTGGCATCGTTGTCCTCGAAGCCGTCTACGACGACTCCCGGAGCGATTGGTACTGCCTCCGACGGTGCGGCCACCATGACGGCGGCCAGCAGTACGGCCACGGCTATGACCGCCCGCACTGGCGTCAAAAGAGTGCGTTGCTTCGTTCGCATTTGTTGCTTCCCCTGGGCTTTGCTCGGCGTGCTTTGGGAGCGCTCCCAAAACATCTTTGACTCTAGTCCGACAAGCAAGGCACGGTCAACGGTCCGAATGGCGTGATCGACGGCAGCCACTCCGATTCAATCAATGCGGGCAGCTGTCGCCAGGTTGCGGGCGGCCTGTCGCCAGACTGACCGCCGCCCCTCAGCTGTCCAGTTTTTGGGCCGTCATAAGGGCTGAACTTCCGCCACCGCTGAACCACTCCTCAGGATCAATGGTCATCTTCGATCGGAGGCTGGCCTTGATCTTGCGGCTGGCACCCTCAGGGTGGGCGGCCATCTCAGCGGCCACGGTCTCGGCCACCGTTCCGACCTGGTCGTCGGGAACAACCTGATGCACCAGTGCCAGCCGCAACAGCTCGTCGGCCGACACCCGATCTCCCAGGTAGGCCAATCTGGCGGCAACCGCCTCGCCGGCTTTCAACCGCAGCCAGGCGGCATTCATGGGAATGGGGGCGCCCTGGCGAATCTCACCCACCTGCAGGAACGACGATTGGCCGGCGACAATCAGGTCTCCCGCTACCGCCAGCGCAGCACCGGCGTTGATCCCGTAGCGGTCGAAGGCGACGACTATAGGGCACCGGCACTCATAGATGGCGATGTTGGTTTGTCGCCACTGTTCGGAGAAACCCGGGACCCAGTTCGGTTGCGGTTGTCGCTGCAGCTCGGTGAGGTCTACACCGGAGCAGAAAGCCCCCTCGGCTCCTCGGAGCACGATGGCGGCAATCGACGGATCGCCGCTCAGAGTGACGATGGCTGACCGGAGCTCGGCTGCCATCGGTCCGGTTATGGCGTTGCGCCGATGAGGCCGGTTGAGTGTGATGGTTGCCCATCCGTCGGCATGCTCAACCAGAATCGGTTGCTGGTCCGATCGCGAAGATTCAGTGGCTTCACTCACCGGGCAAGAGTGCCACATCATCTGCTGTCGTCGCACTTCCGCCCCTGGGAACACGCCCACAGACTGCATCTCCTGCGGCCTACGAAGCCGGATCCGGGGCCACCCGTTGCGCGAGATAGGTTGCGGTTACATAGGGTCGCTCCACCAGACCGTTGAAGTCATCGGCGGCCAGTGTTTCCACCTCGTCAAGCAACTCGGTTCGTCGAGGTTCGGGTAGAGCCATCCAGGGTGAGAAGGAGGCGAACAATGCCCGGGCCTCCGCCGGGGTGTGGCGTCCCGTCCAATGCACGAGGTGCTGCTGCACCGGTCCGAAGGCGCCGGTGGCGTCAATCTCGGCCACTCTCGCCTGTTTATCGAAGACGTAGGGTTGCACGTCAACGCCGGCATTGCCGTCGTCCACCAGCTCCGGGGCCAGGCGCCGCAGGATCGGCGTGAGCGCGTCGTGGAAGGGATCGTGCTTGGTCAAGTCGCCGTACGACGTCCACCACAGGGCCAGCCACCCTCCGGGGCGGAGCAGCGTGGCTGCTTTGTGGGGCCCGACTTCGGGGTCGATCCAATGAAACGCGGTGGCGGCGGCCACTAGATCGAAGGACTCGGGAGAAAGCTCCACCTCTTCGAACGAACCGACCACAACGTTGAGACGATCCTGGCCGAGCCGGTCGACCAGGACTTCGGCCAACTCCGCCCCCAATTCAACTGCGGTCACTTCGGCTCCGGCGTCGAGCAGGGCGCTCGTGGCCTGGCCCGCCCCAGCGCCGATCTCCAACACCTGCGACGTCGGGCCCAAGCCACAGACCCGTTGCAGCACCTCGTACACCTCGTCCGGGTAGCCGGGTCGACCGTCCCGATAGGCCGAAGCGTTGCGCCCGAAGGCGTCCCGTCGCTCCTGGCTGAAGTGCTGTTCGCTCACGGTGTCAACGGTTGCTGTTCGCTCACAGTGACGACCGTAGTAGAGACTCGCTCGAGTAGGGGCGCAATTCGGTCGGGGCCGAGGCAGCCAAGTAACGTGTGACTGTGCTCAACCGGTTCGACGACTACCCCGTTCACCAGACCCCCGAGCCTCTTGCTCACCCGGCCACGTCGGATCCCAACTTCTACAACCGCACCTGGTTCAACGGCTACCGGGACGACGGTTCGGCGTACTTCGGTATGGGAATGGCTGTTTACCCTCACCGCAACATCTTGGATTGCCACTTCAGCGTCCGGGAGGCCGGCGGTCGTCAGCACTGCTTTTACGCCTCCCGACGGGCTCCACAGGAACGGACCGACATGGAGGTGGGGCCGTTGCGGTTGGAGATCATCGAGCCGTTGCGAAAGGCTCGGATCATCATCGACGACAATGACAGCGGCGTCTCCTGTGACCTGACGTTCTCGGCTAGAACCTCCGCTCTCCAGGAAGCCCGCCAGACGCTGCGGCGGGGACAGACGGTGGTGATGGACGCCACCCGGTTCGCTCAGTTCGGGCGATGGTCGGGTACGGTCCGCTTCGCCGACGGCGAGTTGACCGTCAACGATGACAGCTGGCTGGGAACCAAAGACCGATCATGGGGTGTTCGTCGAGTGGGGGAGCGGGTCCAACTTGGCGCTCCGCAACACTTCGGCTCTTTCTTCTTTCTCTGGGCTCCGCTGCAGTGGGAAGACCACATTTCTCACGCCGTCTTCTTCGACGATCACGCCGGTCGGGCGCTGGTTCGCGAGTCTCTTACCGCTCCGCTCCATCGGTCGACCGAGCAGATACCGGACCAAGCCGAGCATGCGGCTTCGCTCATGGCCGGCACCGTTCATCGACTTGAGTACCAGCCGGAAACCCGGTGGATTGGCCGGGCCGAGCTTGACCTGATCGACGTGGACGGTTCGGTACGAACCATCTCGCTTGAACCCAAGATGCGGTTCCAGTTCAAAGGTCTCGGGTACGGGCACCGAGAGTGGGGCCAGGGCATGTGGAAAGGGGAGCTGGCCGTCTCGGGCGAGAGTTTCGACCCCGACGAGCTTGACCCGTTGGCGCCCGACAACGTTCACGTTCAGCACGTTGTCTCGGCCACCGACAATGACGGACGAACGGGCATTGGGGCGCTGGAACACATGATTATCGGGCCGTATCAGCGCTACGGCTTCCATGATCTGCTTGATGGCGCCCAGTGAGTTCAACACAGTGAGTTCAACACAGTG
>JAHDFR010000030.1:0-9284 GCA_020628065.1 Acidimicrobiales bacterium | reverse complement strand
CAGTGAGTTCAACACAGTGAGTTCAACACAGTGGTCCACCGTGGGTCTCGACCCGAACTGGGTTGCCACCAGGCTGGCGTTGGCGATACCCAACCGAGGTGTCCCGACGGCGACATTCGAGGACTTTCTCGGCACCGGCCAGATGAGTCGCAACGCCCGCTTCAGCCTTGATTGGTCGGATGGCGATGGGCCGGCGTCAGTGGTGGTCAAGGTGCCGTCGTCCGACGACAACACCCGACAATATGGATTCGAGCACGGACCTTACCCGACCGAACACCACTTCTACCGTTCGGTCGCCGCCAAGGTTGATGTCGCGTCTGCCGGCTCGCTCGGCTTGTACTTCGACGGCGATGGTCAGGACTTCGCCCTGTTGCTGGAGGACCTGGTCGGCCACTTCCAGGGCGATCAGTTCACCGAACCTGATAGCGATCAACTGGATCTCGCCATCGAGCAGGCGGTGGCGCTACAGGCACCGTCGTGGGAACGTTCAGGAGAGGAGCCGTTCGCCCGGCTCACTGGCGATCAGCAGGCACGACAGGAACGGGCGGCCCGGACAAAGACGATGCTGCAGGCCTTCCTGCCTACGGTGTTGGAGCGGCTGGGCGACGGTCTGGAGGGTGGCATCGCCGAGCTACTGGAACAATTCGCCGCCATCTCCGAGACATGGGCTCTCCATCAGTCCAAGCCGGTGACACTTGTGCACGGCGACTTCCGGCCGGACAACTTTATGTTCGGCACCGCAGACGCCGAGCGACCGTTGGTGATTGTCGACTGGCAGACGCTTCGTCTCGGGCGGGGCGCAACCGATGTGGCGTACCTGCTGGGCGGGGCGTTGGAACCGGTCCGTCGGGCCGACATCGAACGGGAGATGGTTGAGACCTATCGCAACCGGCTGTCCGCCGTCGGTGTCGACTACTCGGTTGAGCAGTGCCTTCTCGACTATGCCTTGGCTTCGTTCCACGGGATGGCTGTGGCGGTTGCGGCCACGCTCATGGCCGACACCACTGAACGAGGCGATGCCCTGTTCACCCTCATGTTGAACCGCCACGGACGGCACGCCCTCGACTGGGACGCCCTCGAGTTGGCAAACAGCTTGCAGTAACCGGCCGACCGAAGCCCGGCGGATTTAGAGCGAGCTCTGGCGGACAGCGCCGCGACGCTGAAAGTAGTCACCGACCTGGTTCAGAGCCAGCACCGTTAACGTGAGCGCCAGGGACGGCCAGACCACCTGGGAAATGTCAACTTTGAGGTCACGTCGGGCCTGATTGATCATGTTGCCCCAGGTCGACTGGGGAAGCTGCACGCTCAATCCGAGGAACGACAGGGTGCCCTCGACGACCACCACGAACGCGGCTGCCACCATGGCGTAGGCCAACAGGGTTGGGAGCACATTGGGGATGATCTCGCGGAAGAGGATCTGGCGGCGACGAGTGCCGATGGCTTGAGCAGCCAACACAAACTCTCGATTGGAGATGGCCAGACTGTTGGCTCGGGCCACTCGGGTGTAGGCCGGGATGGACAATACTCCAATGACAAAGCTGATGAGGCCGAGGCTGCGCACTTCGAAGATCGATACGAGGGCAAGCAGAAGAACCAGGGCCGGGAAAGCCAGAATCACGTCGATGACGGCCATGGCCACGGTTTCAAATCGGCCTCTTACAAACCCAACCAGCGATCCGACAAGGCCTCCGACCACCACGCCGAAGGTGGCGGAAACACTGGCCACGATCAGGCTGACCCAGGCACCGTGGACCAGGCGGGCGAAAGTGTCGCGGGCGATGGCGTCGGTACCCAACCAGTGACTGGCCGACGGGCCCTCCAGCGGTTCGCCGGTGCCGAACTCCCCGGTCTCGGCGTTGAAGTTGTTGGTCTGAAGATTGGGATCCTGTAGGGGCAGTGCCCCTCCGAACACGCTCTCGTCCAACTTGGCGTAGATGGCACCGAATACCACCAGGAACAGCCAGCCGGTCGACAACTTGACCAGGATCGGCATGTCCCGGAACCAGCCGAACCGACTAGCGCTGACTTCCTCGGTTGCAGTGGCGACCGGGATCGGGATCGTCTCCAGTTGCGGAAATGCGTCGCTCATGTTCAGCTCCTCCGGATCCGGGGGTCGACGGCTGCGTAGAGCAGATCAACGACCGTGTTTATGACCACATAGACCACGGCGATGAAGACGGTGATGCCCTGGATGACCATGATGTCCCGTTGACTGATGGCGTTGATCAACCGGAACCCAAGGCCGGGGATGGCAAACAACGTTTCAATGACCACTGTGCCTCCCAGCAGGGCACCGAAGTTGATGCCGAGGATGGTCATGAGGCTGAGCGAGCTGGGTCGTAATGCGTGGCGCAGCAGGATGAATCGGTCGGTCAAGCCTTTGGCCTTGGCGGCCAGGACGAAGTTCTCCTGCAAAGTGGCGATCATGTCCGAGCGGACCAAACGGGAGAAGATGGCCATCTGGGTCATGGCCAATGCGGTGGCCGGCATGATCGATGTCTTTAGATTGTCTACGACTCCGTTGCCCAGCCGGTTCCAGTTTGAGGCTGGAAGCCATCTGAGCGTCACCGAAAACAGCCAGATCAAGAAAATGCCGGTGATGAAGTTGGGTACCGACAGGGCTATCTGAGCGAAAGCCGAGGACGCCGTGTCGGGCCAGCGGGATTCCTTATAGGCCCCGAGAACACCCAGTGGAATGGCCAACACCAGGGCAATGATGATGGCCATGACGGCCAGCTGAGCCGTCACCGGGATTCGCTCCTGGATGGTCTGTGCCACCGGAACGCCCCGGTTGATGTAGGACTCGCCCAGATCGCCGGTTACTGCCCGCCCCAGCCAGTTCACATATCGAACCGGGATGGGGTCGTTTAGCCCGAGTTCTTCGCGTACCTCGAGTAGTAGCTCTTCGTTCTGGACGCCCTCTACGCCCAGTACGGCTACCGCCGGGTCGCCCGGAAGGAGCGCCGTCATCAGGAAGGAAAGAAAGGTTACTGCGAACAGTGTCGCCACCAGCCGTAGCAGACGGGTGCCTAGGACTCTCGCCATGAAATCCTCACTAGTTGTTCTCTCGATCCTTACTGATTGACGTGTCGCTCTTCCGGACTACCTGCGGTTGTTGGCTGTTAGCCGGCCAGCCAGACCTGATGCCAGCGGCCTTCGGCGTTTGGCATGCCCTGCCCGAGGGTGCCGCTGGGCAGCTCCCAGGACACCAGACCCATGACGGCGTCATCGGTGATCAGAGCGGTGGCCGTGTGGCCGGACCACCAGACGGGGACGTCTTCGGCGATCTTGAGGCTGATCGACTCGTAGAGTGCGTATCGCTCGTCGAAGTTGTCGGTGCGGATGGCGCCGATGGCGGCCTGGAAGATGTCGCCGTCGAAGTAGTTGGCGAAGTTCAGCGGTGACACCACATCAGGGATGCCGGCGGCGGCAGCAATCTCTGCTGTTGGCGGAGCAAAGGCCGGATTCAACGACGTTGATGGGTCGTTGTCGTCGGAGAAGCGCCAGCAGTGGGCACCGTGGCTGCCGACGAAGCCGTTGTCGGCTCCCAGCGCATAGTTGATGTGTGTCTGCTGGTCGTAGTTGGTGAGGTTGATGTCAACCAACTCGGTTGAGGTGGCAACCTCGAAACCAACCTGCATGGCGGCAATCAGCGTCGGATCGGGCGGGCATGAGAGCTCGTATTCGATCTTTTCGCCGACGGCCTTGCCGTCCGAACGCTCAGGGTCGTTCACGTACTCTTCCAGCAGGGCTTTGCCGGCCTCAAAGTCGAATTGGGGCCAAGCGGCAGCGGCGGCCTCGGAGTACCACGGGGAGTCGGGGCTGAACCACTGGGTGCCGGGCAGCGAGATGCCGGTACCACCGAGCGCTTCAATCACCTGATCCTGTGGTGTGAGTTGAACGAGGGCCTTGCGGACCCGGATGTCGTCGAACGGGGGGACCAGCACGTTGAACATGCCGCCGCCAACGTTGTTGCCCTGGAACTCGAACAGGGTGATCTCGGCTCCACCGTCACGCTCGGCTCGACTGTCGCGGATGGTGTTCTGTCGCAGGGTGTGCGCCACCTGGGTGGTGCCGGAGAGTGTGGCGTCCAGTCGGGTTCCCTCATCGGGGATGGGACGGAACGAGATCTTGTCCAGATACGGCAGCTGGGTACCGTCGGAGTCGGTTCCCCAGTAGTCGGCGTTCTTGGTCACGATGGTTTCGTTATCCAGGTCGCGGCTTTCGAACACGAACGGACCGGTGCCGACCGGAGCGGCGTTGAAGGCGTCGCCGTCAGCAGCGGCGCCGGGCTCGAACACCATGCCCAGCTGAGCTCGGGACAGATAGGCCGGGAACGCCGAGTTCGGCTGGCTCAAGCCGTAAGTGACCTCAAGGTCGCCGGTGGCTTCAACCGTGGCAAGGTTCGAAGCGGCAATCTGTGACTGCGACTGTGAGCCGGTCTGCTGAATGGCGAACATGTCGACCAGGCTTTGCGCCGTCAGATCGACTCCATTGTGGAAGGTGACACCGCTTCGCAGCGTGCCAACCCACTCGGTGAAGTCTTCGTTAGGGGTGATTGATTCGAGCAGCCAGGGCTCGTACTCGCCGGTCTCGGTTGACTCCATCAACTTGTCGTAGATGGTGACGAAAATGTTGTAGCAGGAGGAGGCGCAGGTGTCTTCCCACGGGCGCATACCGGGGAGTTCGGCTTCGAGACCAACGGCGATCTCACCGCCGACTACTCGCTCGCCGGTGCTTTCCTCAATCTCGGTGTCGACGTCACCTTCAGCCTCTTCGCCGGCTTCGGCGACGTCGTCGTCTTCTGCTTCTTCCTCGGCTTCGGCGGCTTCGGTCTCGTCTTCAGGAGCGGCGTCGTCGGTGTCGTCCGACGAACCTCCGCATGCGGCGACCAGCAAAGCGAACGCCGCCAACGCCGCCAACAGGCGGGCCAGACGGCCGTCTAATCTCTCAGTCATTTTTTCCTTCTCCCCTTCTCGGTGTTTTCTGTGCCTCTCGGCGGTGCTGTCCTGCCGCGGTGGGCAGGTTCACTACCAAAATTTCGCTAGCAATTTCACTGGAAGTTCGCCCGACCGGATGACGGACGTGCCGCGAGTGTACGACCTGTGACTGCTTTCACTCCAGTCCGACGTTAGTCTCCGTCGGCTCGATCAACGGGTGATGGCAGGCCACGTAGTGATCTCCTGATACCCGACGCATTTGCGGTTCTTCCCGTTCGCAGATCTCGTCGGCAAATGGGCAGCGGGTACGGAATCGACAACCCGACGGCGGGTCCAGCGGCGAGGGCAATTCGACTTCACTCTGCAATGTGGTGTCGAGGTCGGCCGTGGGGTCGGGCAGTGGGATGGATTCAAGCAGCAGGCGGGTGTACGGGTGGGCCGGGTTGGCGTACAGCTCGTTCGACTCCGAGACCTCGCACATCTTGCCCAGATACATGACGGCCACCCGGTCACTGATGTTCTTGACCACCGCCAAGTCGTGGGCGATGAAGACCAGGGTGAGTCCGTAGCGGTCTTTCAGATCCTTCAACATATTCAGGATCTGAGCCTGGACCGAAACGTCCAGGGCCGACACCGGCTCATCGCAGATAATGAGCTGAGGATCCATGACCAAAGCCCGAGCGATGGAGATGCGCTGGCACTGGCCACCGGAGAACTCGTGCGGATACTTGTTGCGGGCCACGTCAGGATCGATACCTACCGCTTCCAGCTGTTCGCTCACCAGCTTCCACTGTTCGTCTTCATCGTGCGGACCCCAGACGTTCAGTGGTTCAGCCACCACCTCGCCCACCGCCCGCCGAGGGTTCAGCGACGAAATCGGGTCCTGAAAGATCATCTGAAGGTTGGTCCGATGCTTTCGCATTTCGGGACCCTCAAGTGACGTCAAGTCTGTGCCGTCCAAAATCACCTGGCCCGATGTCGGAGCCGGCAGCTGAAGGATGGCTCGACCCGTGGTTGACTTGCCGCAACCCGATTCGCCGACCAGACCCAGCGTCTCGCCTTTGGCGATGTCGAAGCTGATCCCGCTGACCGCCTTGACCGCCCTGTCTCGACCGATGGGAAACTCGACGGTCAAGTCCTCTACTCGTAGCAGGGCTTCGTCTCTGAGATGCGCTTTACCAGACCCGGCCATTACTGTGCCGCCTCGTTGGCGGCGACAGGCACCGGGGTTGCGCCCTCTTCGGTCGCTGTGGCCTTGCCGGCCGCCGCCAGTGTCTGCAGAAGCCCGCCTTCGAGGTTCTGCTGCCAGGCCTGTTCGGCCTCCGGTGACCCGACCGGGTTCCAGCAGGCGAACTCGTGCCCGGCGGACTCTCCGGGGGTCAGCGTCGGTGCCTCTTCACGGCACTTCGGTTGGACGTAGGGGCACCGGGGGGAGAAGGCACAACCGCTGGGTGGGTTGATGAGGTCGGGTGGTCGGCCGATGATGGCGCTCAACTTGGTTTGTTTGGGGTCGTCGATCTTGGGGATGGCCCGCAGCAGCGCCTCGGTGTACGGGTGACGCATCGACGCGAACAGGGTGTCGGTCGGGGCCTTCTCCACGATGCGACCGGCGTACATCACGGCGATCTCGTCGGTCCGCCCGGCGACCACGCCGAGGTCGTGGGTCACCAGGATCATGGTCATGTTCCGTTCACGCTGCTGTTCAGCCAGAAGGTTGAGAATCTGATGCTGAACGGTGACGTCCAGTGCGGTTGTCGGTTCGTCGGCGAACAGCATGTTCGGACCGCAGGCCAAGGCGATGGCTATGCAGACTCGCTGGCGCATGCCGCCCGACAGCTCGTGGGGGTAGGCCTGGAGTCGGGCCTCCGCCTCAGGAATCTGGGCACTTCGCAGTAGGGATACGGCGGCGTCGACCGCGTCGGCTTTGGACAGACCGAGGTGATGTTGAACGTGTTCGATCATCTGACGCCCGATCCGAACCACCGGGTTGAGCGAGGTCATGGGGTCCTGGAACACCATGGCCATCTCGGCGCCCCACAGCGCCTGCATTTCCTTCGATGACTTGGTGAGTAGCTCTTCACCCCGGTACAGAACCGAGCCGGTGGTGGTTGCTCCACCGGCCGTTATCAGCCGCATGATGGATCGGGAGAGGACGGTCTTGCCCGACCCCGATTCGCCTACCAAGCCCATGGTGGAACCGGCCTTCAGGGACAACGAAACGTCGTCGACTGCTTTGACCGAACCCGCTGGGGTCTCGAAGGTGGTGCTCAGATGTTGAACCGTTAACAGGTCGTTGCTCGCCATGTGGCTTCATATGGCAACACAGGACTGTGACGTTGGTCAACTCATGGAACAACATTGCAAAGTTTGATTAGTGCGATAGTCCTACGTCCGGGTCGGCAACCGTGCACGATGAGTCGCTTTTGTGTGACAGTTAAACCGTGCAGTACCACCACGACGGCTTCGAACCCGGCGATCCTGGACTACGTCCTTCGGTGGTGGACGACGGAGCCGACCGCTCGGTCGTCGATGTGTTGATTGTCGGTAGCGGGCCCGCCGGGCTGACGCTGGCCACCCAGCTTGCGGCCTTCCCCGCCATCAACACCAGAGTCATCGAGCAGAAACCCGGGCCACTCCAGGTCGGCCAGGCCGACGGCATCGCCTGCCGATCAATGGAAATGTTTGAGGCCTTCGGATTCGCCGACAAGGTGGCCAAAGAGGCGTACTGGGTCAATGAAACGGTTTTCTGGCGGCCTGACCCGACAGCGGGTCGACTGTCCCGTGCTGATCGGATTCAAGACGTTGAAGACGACCTGTCGGAAATGCCTCACGTCATTCTCAGCCAAGCCAGGGTGCACGACTTCTATCTCGAATCCATGGCTCGGTCGGCCCGCCGGTTGACGCCTGGCTACGGCCGACAACTGATCGATGTTGTTGTCGGCGACGACGCCGTCTTCCCGGTCGGGGCACGGCTGTCGTGTGTGGACGACGGTGACGCCGTCGAAGTTGTCAAGGCCCGATATGTGGTCGGTTGCGATGGGGCTCGCAGCGCGGTGCGCCGCGCCCTCGGGCTGCAGCTTGGAGGGGAGGCCGCTCGTCAGCTTTGGGGCGTTATGGACGTTCTGGCGGTAACCGACTTTCCCGACATCCGGTTGAAGGCTGCCATCCAGTCAGCCGGGCAGGGCAGCCTTTTGATCATTCCCCGCGAGGGCGGCTTCATGGTTCGTATGTACATCGAGCTGGATGAGTTACACGAGGACGAGCGGGCAGGAGACAGGGGAGTCACGCCTGACCTTTTGATTGACAAGGCTCGCGCCATCCTTTCGCCTTACACCCTGGATGTGCGCCAGGTGGCCTGGTGGTCCGCCTACGAGATCGGCCAACGGTTGTCCCGGCGTTTTGATGATGTACCTGACTTTGAGCGTCGGAGCCGGGCGCCCCGAATTTTCATTGCCGGGGATGCGTGTCACACCCACAGCCCAAAGGCCGGTCAGGGGATGAACGTCGGCATGGCCGATGCTTTCAACCTGGGGTGGAAGCTGGCGGCGGTGGTTGAGGGGCGGGCCGATCCGACGTTGCTGCACACCTACAACGCCGAACGGCACGCCAAAGCCAAGGAGCTGATCGACTTCGACAAGGTGATCGCCACCTTGTTCAGCGCCAAACCAGAATCGGCGGAAGAGGCCGAGCGGTTTCAGCAGTACTTTCAAAAACAGGCCCGCTACACGGCCGGGGTGGAAACCTGCTACCAAGCTTCGATCATCACCGGCGACGGAACCCACCAGCACCTGGCCGAAGGGCTGATTGTCGGCATGCGCTTCCATTCGGCCCCTGTGGTTCGGCTGGCCGATGCCAAGCCAATGCAGCTTGGACATGTCCTTAGGGCCGACGGCCGGTGGAGGTTGATTGCCTTTGCCCCTGATGGTGATATCGGTCAACCCGAAGGGGCGGTGGCCGGATTGTGTCGCTATCTCGGTGACGATCCGTCGAGTCCGCTGGTTCGCTACACCCCGCCGGACGGTGACGTCGACTCCGTCATCGACTTTCGAGCCGTCTTTCAGAGCCATCACCGGGACATGGCCGTCGACCGGCTACCCCCACTGCTCCTTCCTCCCAAAGGGCAACTGGGTGTCATCGACTATCAAAAGGCGTTTTGCCCGGACCTGAAGCACGGATTCGACATCTTTGATCTGCGGGGTATCGATCGCCGCCGGGGAGCATTGGTTGTGATCCGACCGGATCAGTACGTGGCCGACGTGTTGCCGCTCGACGCGTTCGAATCGCTGACATCCCGGTTCGACCGGTTCATGCTTCTCGCCGATGGCTGACCTGGACGGTGCCGTT
>JAHDFR010000191.1:2671-7007 GCA_020628065.1 Acidimicrobiales bacterium | reverse complement strand
GGCAGCCATAGATCTCTCCCTTGCCATCTTGGTCGTAGTCGAGCTGCGACCAGAGGTCTTTGTCGGAGGCGATTTGGTCGAGGGTCGTAATCTCGTTCTGCGCTGCCCAGGACTTGGTAATCAACATGCCTTGGAGTCCGCCACCGGGTATCAGCGGCCGGTCGAGTCGCGACAGGTGATCTCCGACTCCTCGTTCTCCGATCTTGATTTCGGCTTCCCACCAGGTCTCATGATGTGGGTACCAGCTGTTGGCCCACAGGTCGATCTCGCCTTCAGCCATGCGTTGATAGCCGAGGTCGGGCGCAAACTCGTACTCTGCCGGATCGTGGACCGCGTAGCCGAGCTCTTCCAGCAGATCCCGGACAATCTGAGTGTGTACGTAGCCGGTGTCCCAGTTGGCCCGCCCAAGTCGCACAGTACGTCCCGCTCCAGGTTCGAGGTCGATAGTGGTCGTCGGGGCTCGCCGCGTGGTGGCGGTCGTCATTGATGAGAGGGCAGCTTCCGGATCCTCGCCGCCGGACGCGGTGCATGACACTGTGGCGACGGAGAAGGCCAGGAGTGCCGCCAATGTGGCAAGGAGCGTAAGCGATGGCGCTACTGCGGCCTGTTGTCGTTCCATTTGAGGGTTTCTATGGCTGCCCACTGTCGAGGTGAACGCTACAGCCCGATGACGCGGGACACGCTGCGGGGTTGGAACCCGCACTGCTCGTACAACTCAGCGGCCCCGGCGTTGGCGGCGTAGTGGTCGACGTGGGCTTCGGCGCAGCCGCGTGCCCGAGCCCACTGGAGGAATCGCTCGGTTAGCATTCGGCCGACGCCTTGATGCCTGGAGTCTCCAGCCACGTACAGGGTGCGTAGCACTGCATATTCCACTGGCTGTCGGGTGGGTGACGCCTGCTGGGCGTAGCCGACTAGAAGGCCCGCCACCTCGCCTGCTCGCCGGGCGGCGAGCACAATTGCATCGGGCGATGCCAGTAAATCGGTTAGATCCTTGTGGCCTTCTCGGGCTGGCCATGTTGGGTCGGCAAACGGATCATGCTGCCCGGCATCTTCGATGAACAGCGCCGACTCCAGCTCGACCAGCGAATCGATGTCGGCCGGCTCGGCCTCGCTGACTTCAATCACAGGTCAACCCCTACGAACTCGGTTTCAGCCGACCACGGCGGAGCTGGCCATCAGAACGACGTGCGCCATCATGTGGGCAATGATGGCTGCCTCCAGGCCAAAGCGCCAGTACAGGTATCCGGCCACCAGGGCGAACAGGGCGTTGGCGATGACGATGTAGCCGATGATGGAAGCGGTGAGTTCTGGGGCCAACAACGCGGCCAGCCCCAAGTGCCCGGCACCGAACAGAAGGGCCGAAATCACGATGGCAAACACATAGGCGGCGGCCGGAGGCGTTGCCGCCTTTCGAGCGGCGACCCGGTGGGCGACCCAAACAAGTAGTGTCATCAGTCCCCACCGCATCAGGATTTCTTCGGTGACACCACCATAGAGAAACCGGGTGGCGGCCGGAAGGCTGAGAGAGTCGGCGGCGTCGGTGAACTCCGATGGCAGCAGGGGCAGCCACGCCGCTGAGACGGCGACGATGGCCGCTCCACCCAAGAGACCGCCGACCAAGCCTGGCCCCAATTGGGGCTTGAGTGCGGTCCACTGATCTCCGCCGGTGGCCAAGGCTTCAGCCCACGGTGATCGAAGGCCGACCCGCTCGGCCAGGAAGACTCCGGCCAACACGGCGCCGGTGAGTAGGACCAAGGGTTGAATAAGGCTGAGTAGACGCAGTCCGATGGTCATCGGTGGTAGCTCCGCACCTTCGGCTTCGGCCAGACGATCCAGAAGAGGAGTCAGGTCGATCCAAAGCGTCGACACAACCCCGACGGCTCCAGCCAGCCACAGAATCGCCGCCAGTTTCGCTCGCTGATTCATGTTCCCCTCCTGCGGTGTGTTTCTCGTCGAACCACCCGGCACGGCAAGATTACCCTGTCTCCCGGGCGCCACGCGGCGCAACCAAGGCGAACTTCTCGCCGAGCTTCGTCGGGGGGCCTATAAACCGGCAACAGGCCGGAACATACCGTTGGGGCTATGGCGGAAGTGGCGTGGCGGCGATGCCGACCCTTGTTGGTGATCCTTGGTTTCGGTTTGGCGATGGTGATTGGTCCAATGTCAAGGGCGGCGGGCGCTCACCCGGTGCCGGAGGACGGTCAAGCCTTGGATGGGGTACAGGACATGGAGCAGATGGCGCCGGATTCAGCAGACTGGCTTGAACCCGCCAGCCACACCGAAGCACTGAATCAATTGGCGCTGCAACCGATGGCCAACATGCAGCCGGCCGCGGCGAACGGTCGGCCGATTGTCTATATGACGTTTGACGATGGACCCAATTACGGGCCCACCGTTGACATCCTCAACACGCTGGCCCGGCACAACGCCAAGGCGACGTTCTTTGTGACCGGCAACGCTGTCGGCCGCTACCCCGATGTGGCTAGGCGGATCGTTAACGACGGTCACGGCATCGCCAACCACACCGTCGATCATCCCCAGCTCACATCGCTGTCCGACGCCGGGGTGTTGAGTCAGTTGCAGCGGACAACGCAACTCGTCAGCGACGCCACCGGTGTTCGCACCACCTGCTACCGACCACCCTATGGAGCCACCAACGCCAGAGTCCACAACCTGGCGGTTCAGTCCGGGCTGACCAACGCCGGTTGGACAGCCGGGTCCACCGGCCATTGGGGTCTGTGGGATGTCGATACCAACGATTGGCGTCGGGGGTACACCCGAACCTGGAACGAGTTGCAGCGTGTCGGAGCAGGCGACGTCGTCCTCATGCACAGCCTCAACTCGTTCTCTTCGAGTATCTTCAGCCAGTGGATGGCGGCCAACGGCGACCGATTCGAGTTCCGCCCGCTTCCCGGATGTGGTGCCTGGACCGAGCCGTCGGCTCCCGGCGATGCCGCCCGCTGGTACCGCTACAAAGTTGCCCGGCTCTACCTGGGGTACTTCTTACGCATGCCGCGGGACTCGGGAGCCGTGTACTGGAACACCCAGTACGTGACGGGGAGGTCGATCCCTCAGATCTCGCAGGTGTTCGCCCGGTCAGCCGAATTTGAGAACCGCTACGGCGATCTCGGGCCACGACAGTTTGTGGTTCAGGCTTTTGCCAACACTCTCGGCAGGCGTCCTGAACCGGCTGGCGCCGAGTATTGGAGCATGCGTATCGCATCCGGTGAGTTGAGTCGTGGTCAGTTCATGGTGCAGTTGACCGAGTCGGCGGAGTTTGTGCGCACGTCCGCCCAGGCAGTTACCGCCGAGGCCTGGAACGGCGATGTGGCTGACTCGTATCGCCGTGGCATCGAGATGAACATACTGCCGGAGCCCGAGCTTTCATAGACGAAGCCGTCGACGCGACCAAGGTGAACCGGGCTGCTGTTCAGAGTGCCGCTTCCAGCGCCTCGCTGGTTCTGGCATCGACCCATTGCCGTCTTTGTGCAGCCCTTTGACGGGTAGCGTATTCCTCCGGGCAAATCTTTTCAGGAACGCATGAACCGATTGGCGTAGTCGAGCGTTCTATCTCTGCAATGGAGCAATCTTTGGCGGATACCGGGCGACAAGGCGATGTCGAGGGCTCAATCGTGAATCCGGGGCGGGGCGGCGTGGGTCGACGTGGTGGTGTTCTAGCCGACAGTGACACGACTGACGCCGATCTGGATCGGTTTGTGGCCGAGCACTACCAGCGCCTGGTCGGTCTCGCCGTCTACCGCACCGGCGACCGTCAGGCGGCAGAAGACCTGGCCCAGGAGGCGCTACTCCGCTTGGTGTCGAACTGGGATCAGGTGGCCTCGATGGAGCGGCCCTGGAACTGGCTGGCTGTTGTGCTGGTCAACTTGTCGAACAGCCGGCTTCGACGTCAGCAGGTGGGCCGTAGAGTGCAATCGTTACTCGGCCGTCGTCGGGAAGAAGCAGCACCGGCGCATGGCGACCCTGGAGATCGGTTGGGAGTGTTGGAAAGCGTGCAAGCGTTGCCTGATCGGCAACGTACAGCTGTGCTGCTACGTCACTACGCCGGACTCTCTGTGCGTCAGACCGCTGAGGTCATGAGGTGTGCCGAGGGCACGGTGAAGTCGCTCACTTATAACGGCATCGAGCAGCTCCGACAAAGTTTCGCCATCACAGACGAGACGATGTCGAAGGGAGGAAGCAGATGAGCCGTGAGATTTGCCAACTGCTTGATGTTGTGACCCCTGACGATGCAGTGGCCCCAACCGTCGTGTCGCTTCGCTCCACACTTCGTCGCCGAAAGCGCCGTCGTCGTGCGCGCCTGCCGTCGTGGCGAGCG
>JAHDFR010000191.1:2223-2661 GCA_020628065.1 Acidimicrobiales bacterium | reverse complement strand
CGTCTGGCTTCGGCCGCGGCGGTGGCGATGGTGGCCGCTGCCGGAGTGCTCACTATCACCCAATTCTTGGGTTCCGGCGATTCGGAGCCGACCCGTATTGAGTCGATAGTGGTACCGGACAAGGAGTTGTCCCTGATATCGATGCCGACTGATCGGGGTGAACTTGGCTCGGTCCCGGGCTCACTTGTATCCGACGGGCAACGCTTCTACATCCAGGGCTATGACGGAGGCGAGTCGTCTCGATGGGAGAACGGTTACGTCTACCAGAACTCGACCTGGCTTGAGGTCGAAGCCGACGACCGCATGTGGGTACCGGATCTCGCCGGGGACGATGGAGTGCTCTACGTGCTACACCACGGGACGGCCTCAATTCCGGAGTTGGGCACGTCGAGTGACGGCGGCGCAACCTGGCAGTGGCACAACTTGGAGAGTGACTTC
>JAHDFR010000191.1:0-2213 GCA_020628065.1 Acidimicrobiales bacterium | reverse complement strand
GCAGTCGTTGAACTGGGCTCACGTGGCATCACGTGACGGGGTCCAGCTGGTCGTGTTCGCCAGGAGTGCAGGTCCGGACTTCCGTGAGGCCCGAGGTTTGATCAAGGAGGCTATTGGGGTTGACATCGACGATCTGGGTAATGAGGCGTCGGGTGGCTGGCCCACGTTGGAGGGTGTTGAGTTGACCAGGGTGCCAGCGTCTGCGTTTGAGGTTTCGGCCTGTGACGAAGCCTTAGGAGAGGTCTGGAACCAGGCCAACAACGCTGAATCGCTGGGGTTCACCGCCGAGACCGTGGGCCAGCTGTTCACCGAGGCGATAGCCGCGGACGGTTGTCGGGAGCGGGCAGAGTGCGCAGCGAGCGAGGCGGGCCGTCAGATCAGAAGAAGAGCGTTGAGCTACGAGCTCGACCGCATCGGCATCCCTTGGAATGCTCAAGGTCCGCTGCATGGGGAACTGGTGGAGTCCTGCGAGCGGGAGCTTGCCGATATCAGCGGCGCGCAGTACGACGACTCGCAGGCCACGATCGAGTTCATTAGTTGGGAGGAAATGGGGGTGACGGTTCCTGATGACTGGCAGGGCGAGATAGTTGGCCTCAAGATCGAGGGCTCAAGAGTCACCGAACTCGGTTCGCTGTTTCCAATCGGTGAGTCGAGGGTAATTGGCGTGAGCGCCGATATTGACGGATTCCGCATTGCCACTGAGGAGTGGATCGGGAACGGTATCGACGCCGAGGTGGTTGTTACGATGTGGCGAGCCGGGCCGGACCTTGAGGAGTGGACTGCCTCCGAAGTGACCGATGAAAGTGAAGTGGAGTGGATTGCGAGCGAGGTGTTCCACGCCAGAATCCTCGGTCCGGACTATTCCCGCTATGTGATTTCCTATACCGCAGACGATCTGCCCGCCGGATCCACCCCGCTGGACCAGGACCCAGAGGCCCTGGTTGATTGGCTGGACTCATCAGTGACCAAAGTCGCGCCTGATGGATCGAAAACGAACTGGCCACTTGCACAAATGGCGCCCGACCTTGAGGGATCGCATCTGCTAACCGAAGTGGCGGCCGGACCGTTGGGCATTGCTGCGGTGGCCGAGCCCATCGGGGATGTCCGGCAAACCGGACCGGTTCTTTTGGTGAGTACCGATGATGGCAACAGCTGGTTGCGGACTGACGTGGACGCCGGGTTTGTTCATCAGGTGGCGGTTGCCTCCGACTCGGTGATGTTGCAGGTTTCGGACTCGCCAGATCGTTGGGACAGCCAGCTGTCGTATGTGATCGCCTCGCTCGGCTAGTCCCCATTGAGTTCTTCGGCGAGTTCTTTAGCGAGGATCGATTTGTAGAGAGCCAGATTCTCCTGGTTAAAGCAGACGAACCGAACCAGGGTCAGATTGTGGTCCTCCGGAGTGCTCAGCCAACTTTTGACGGCTGCGGTTGCTATGCCGGCTGCCCGGTCGAGTGGGAACCGGTAGACACCGGTACTGATGTTGGGAAAGGCTATCGATGACGCTCCCGCTTCGTTGGCCAGCCGGAGTGGTTCGCTGTAACACCGACCCAGCAAGGCGTCGTGTTGGTCTGGGTAGTCGCCGGTCCACACCGGTCCGACCGTGTGAATAACGTGGTCGGCGATTAGATTGCCTGCACCGGTAAGAACGGCCTCGCCGGTCTTGCAGCCGCCCTGACGGGCCACCACTTGGCGGCATTCGGCCAGCAGCTGCGGTCCGGCTGCCCGATGGATGGCTCCGTCGACACCGCCGCCGCCCAGCAGTGAACCGTTGGCGGCGTTGACGATGACGTCGACGTGCTGGGTGGTGATGTTGCCACGCACAGCTTCGACGTGGATTCCCAGCAGACGGAGTAGGTGTCTTCCATGACCCCAGTTTCGCATCTATCCGTGGCTCGGCGATGAGGTTTCAAATTGATTGCGTCTCGGGCCAAAGCCGCAGTTGTGGCGTCGAGGCGATGGTTTCGCCGGTGCCCGATTTTGTCGTAACGTGATCAGCCATGTCCGAAATGCCTTCAGCCGAAGTACCTCCCGACGCCGACGAGCGCCGCAGCGCTCCGCCCATTGTTTGCTACCGGGTTGATCAGCTTCCAACCGTTGATGTAGATGCACTGAACCTTGCGTTAGCCGACTCGCTGGTGGTTGACGAGGTGCTGGTGCCGCCGAGGGACGCCCGGGTGGTGCCGGTGTCGGCCGGGCAGAGTTTTCGAATCACC
>JAHDFR010000029.1 GCA_020628065.1 Acidimicrobiales bacterium | reverse complement strand
TCTTCGGCCTCGGCTTCAGCCGCTTCTTCCTCAGCTGGTTCCTCTTCGGCCTCGGCTTCAGCCGCTTCTTCCTCAGCGGGCTCTTCTTCGGTCTCGGCTTCGGCGCCGGCGACACTGTCGTCGGCATCGCCGTCGTCCTCAGCCGTCGGGGCCGCTACGTCTTCTCCAGCGGTTTCGGAATCGTTCCCGCACTGTGAGGCAATCAGGGCCAGAAGCAGCAGCGCAGCGACAATGCCGATGATCCACCACAGCACTCGGCCGATGCCGCCTGGGATGTCATCGTCGTCATCAACAACAGTGGTTGTCGTCCCCGTTGTAGCGTTGCTCAACGTCGAGCTTGCTGCGCCCGCTGAACCTGACGCAGCGGCGACTGAAGACAGCTTTGCCGGCCCGTCCGTCAGCTCGTTGGTTTCGCGAGCGGACTCAAGAAGCTCTTCCTCGTCTTCATCGTCATCGCCTCGGAGGGCGCCGGCAGCCAGGGCTCCAGCGCCTGCCACCCCGGCTACGGCAGCTGCGCCAGCCTTACCTACCTTGTCGATGGCCGAGCGGCCGGCGTCGGCAACGGCTTCACCGGCGTCGGTGGCGGCATCGGCGGCATCATCGGCTAGATCGCCTGCCTTGTCGGCCAAGCTCTCATCGTCGCCGTCGTCATCGACGTTCCCATCATCGTCGAGATCCACGTCATCGTCGAGATCCACGTCATCGTCGAGATCCACGTCATCGGCGGCGTCCGCTTCGTCGGCGGAATCCTCAGCACCGTCCAAATCGTCGGTGTCGCCCTCTCCGTCGGCGTCACTGTCGCCGCTAAGGCCTGCGGCCGCACCTACGGCAGCGGCGCCTGCGCCCAACTTGCCAAGAGTGCCTTTGGCTGCATCGACCACGTTGCCAGCGACATCGGCGACCTTGTCGGCCGCTGCCTCCGGCAGGCCTTCGCCGTCAGCCCCGGTGGGGTCAGGGACGTCGGCGTCACCTATTTCGGCCGAGACCTCTTCAGTAGTGGAGTCCAGTTGCTCGTCGGCCTCCGAAGCGGTGGACTTGGCCTTCTCTCGAAGTTCTCTCGCCCGATCAGCGGCCCGCTGAATTCCGTTTTTCTCACCGTTGGTGGCGTCGTCACCCATGATCTCGTCACCAGATCCTTCATCGCTCATCGGACAGTCTCCCGTCGTTGGTTGCTCCCCGAGCCAGTTCCATGTCCTGGACCCCGATAGCGAGCCTAGAGCCAAGGTCCCCCGGGTGCTCCATAGTGAGGCTTTTTCATGCAGTAGACATGGAGAATTACCAGTGTTGGTCATTCAGGTTCAGCGTCTATCCAGCTTAAAAACTGTTGATGTCGGAATCAAAGCGAGAGTTGTTTGTCCGTCATCGCCAAACCAATCGCGACCTTTCGTCTATGGTCGAGGTCGTCTACGGGGCGACAAATGCAAATCGGTGTTTGTCGCCGCAACTGGCCTCACTGAAAGGGAGTAGTTGATATGGCCTCAATCGAAAGCATCGAGGGGATCGGCCCAGCGAACGGCAAGAAGTTGCGGAAGGCTGGAATCCGGTCGACCGGGGCTCTTCTTAAGGCCGGCGGAGCTAAGTCCGGGCGCAAGGATCTTGCCTCGACCACTGGTATCGCCGAGTCACAAGTACTCGAGTGGGTGAATCGAGCCGACCTGATGAGGGTCAAGGGTGTGTCCACCCAATACAGCGACCTGCTTGAAGCAGCCGGAGTGGACACGGTCAAGGAGCTGAGAAATCGTAAGCCCGAGAATCTTGCCGCCAAGATGAAAGAAGTGAACGATGCCGCTGTGGCCAAAGGTCGCAGCATTGTTCGTCGTCCACCGTCGGTTTCTGAAGTACAGCGTTGGGTCGCCCACGCCAAAGAGCTGGCGCCCGCCGTCAGTCACTGATTGCACTATCAGCGTTGGTTGGCCGACTCAGGCTGGCCGACGCTTAAGACTGCCTTTTTCCGGCTCTTGAACTCGGCGTCAAGAGCCGGAGAAAGACGACTATCGATATCCACGCGGTGACGGCTACCGGCCTCATCCGGCGTCGTGCGGACAATCTCTCATGTCCGAGCGCCTACCGGTCGATAGATCGGTCGTGGAACGAAGCACAACACACGCAGATACCGTCGGCTCATCCGTTGGAGTGCCAAGCTTGCTCCGATATCGACGGGTTGGCCTGCGGATGAACTGCGGGCCGTGCGAAGTGGCCTGGACCGGAACAATCGATTCCCGATGCTGGTACTGCGAGGGTCCCGGGACTCCTGGTCCTCCGCCCTCCATCTATCCCGCTGTCGACTGATTATCTTCAGGCCTCGGTAGGTCGCCACCGTGGCGTTCGACGCTCTTTGAACGCTGCCATACCCTCGGCCGCTTCCTCCGATGTAAAGAGGTGGGCCGACAGGAGCGCCATGTCGGCGAACGCCCCATCCACCGACATTTGCGGGACCGTCTGCATCAGCGCCTTGGTCGCCGCCACGGCGGACGGGCCGCCCTTGAGCACGGCGTTGCACAACATATCGACTCGGTTATCAAGAGAATCGCCTGGCTCGGCGTAGTTGATCAAACCGAGGTCGGCCGCCCGGCGGCCGGTGATGCGCTCACCCCCCAGCATGAGCTCGGCGGCGTCGCCGGGTCTCATCTTGGGTAGGCAAACAACAGAGATAATGGCTGGAGCAACACCGACCCGAACCTCGGTGAATCCGATCAGCGCATCGTCTCGCACGACCGAGAGGTCACACACGGCGGCAACGCCGACACCGCCACCGGTTGCGTGGCCGTCCATCCGGGCCAGTACAGGCTTTGGACAGTGACGGATGGCTTGAAGCAACGCCACGAACGGGTTGTCCGGCAGGGTTGGGTCGGGTCCGCCGTCTTTTGCACTATCGACTATGGCCGGTTTGGCTGACTTGAGATCAGCACCGGCACAAAAGGTTGAGCCGGTATTGGTGATGACGACCATTCTGACGTCGTCGTGCTGCTCGGCTTCGGCCAGGCCGGCCCGGAGGCCTCCGATGATCTCGGCCGAGAGCACGTTTTTTTGGTGCGCTCGGTTCATAGTCAACGTCAGTCGGTTGTTGACAAGGGATTGGATGACGGCCGGCCCGGTCTCCTCGACGCCTTGCTTTGAGGCCGACTGATCTACGTTGGACATCTGATCTCCCCGTCGATTCGGTTTGGGCAAGTGTTGTACGACGCCTTGGTTCTGCTCAAGTCACCGGTTGCCGGATCAATGGAGCATGCCGCAAATCACACTCTGATGCAGGGCTACGATACGTCCATGGATTTGACCGTCGAGGAGCTTCGAGTGCTGTGCGTGCTCGTCGAGAAGTCGTTCACCACTCCCGAGCAGTATCCCCTGACGACCAACGCCCTCGTGACCGGGTGTAACCAAAAGACCAGTCGCGACCCGGTGGTCAACTATTCGTCGAGTCAGGTGGACGCAGTGATGCAGGATCTTCGGACCGCCGGCTGGGCCCGAACCGTCCGCGTGACCGGTAGCCGGACGAACAAGCACAAACATGTCGTCGCCGAGAAGCTGCCGGTGGACGACAGCCAGCTGGCCCTGCTTGCGGTGCTCGGCCTTCGGGGGGCGCAGTCACCCGGCGAGCTCAAGACCCGAACGGAACGCTACGTGGGGTTTGACTCATTCGACGCCGTCGTCGAAGAACTGGAGACGATGGCCGCAATGCCCGACCCCTTGGTCCGGAACGTCGGAACCCAGCCCGGTCAGAGCCAGGATCGGTGGGTTCACCTCTTAGGTAACTCCGACGAGTCGGCAGAGTTGCCCGCCGACTCAGCCCCACCGGCCATAACTGAGCGTTCGGAGCACGCGAATGACCGGTCTCCGGCAACGGCGATGACATCGTCCGCCGCACCGGACTTGTTGGGAACTGCCAACGATCGATCGGTGTCAGAGCTGGCCGAGACTGTGCGGCGGCTCGAACGCAGAGTGGCGGCGCTGGAGAGCGTTGTGCGTTCACAAGGCCTCCCGATCGACGCCGACTAATTCGGTGACGCTGAGTCAATAGCTGTCTTTGCCGAAAGTTTTCCGCCTTCAAGCATCGCCTTTGGTCATCGCAATCTATGCTTCTAGGCACCGCCAGGGGCTTTCGAGGCATGGAAGTGGGCGATGTTACCCAGCCGAATGCGAGTCGGCCCCCGATTTGTGATTCCGATGAACCAGTCGTTTCCCTCCCAGCCGTACCGACGAAGTGTCAGCATCTCTGCTGACGGGCGATCCGCGCTGCCGATCGCGCCTGCCCGGTCGGTGCTTTTTTGCCTCCTGTTTGCAGTTTTCGGGTCGATCTTGCTTGCGTGCTCGAACACCAACGCCGACGAAGCACCCCGCAACGACGACGGCTCGGTGGTTGGCGCAGGAGAGGTCGGCGTCAACCGTCTGAGGCTCGGTGATTGCTTCAACCAAGAGTCCGACGTCGTCGGGTCAACCTCGGTCGAAGCCGTTGAAGCTGTGCCGTGCGAAGAAGCGCACGACCAGGAAGTCTTCTATCTCGGTGCTTTGCCCGACAACGAGTACGCCGGAGATCAGGTGACCGCAGATCTCGTCACCGAACAGTGCATTGCCGTCTTCGAAACATACGTGGGTCTGAGCTACACCGACTCGGTGCTCGATATCGCCTACATCTATCCGTCCGAGGACAGCTGGGGAGACGGTGATCGAGGCTATGTGTGTTCACTGTTTGATGTGAGCCAGGAAGCTTTGGTCGGATCGATGCGTGGTGCCGCCCGCTGACACCTCCGCCCCGGTGAGTCTGCCAATTGGTACCATTCTTGTGGTTGCCGGGGGAGCCCGGCCCCAACTTTCCGCCGTGCAACTCTTTCTCCAAGCCCTCCCACCGGTTCGCCACGTCGTGGCCGTCGACTCCGGTATCGATCACGCCCGTGCGCTTGGTTTGGAGATCGACTCCGCCGTAGGCGATATGGACTCGGTGTCGGCGGACGGAAGACAGTGGGCCGACGACAACGTGGCGTCACTTCGGATGTTTCCCTCTGACAAGGACGAGACCGACCTTGAGCTCGGTATCGGCGAGGCAACCGAGGTGGCGAGTTGCGAGCGGTCCAGCAGACCCATGATGTTGGCCTTCCTCGCCGTTTCTGGAGACAGAAGTGACCATGTGCTGGCCAACCTTCAGGTGATTGCGGGACCACGAACGCAGTCGTTCGCCGTCCGAGCCTTGCTGGATGACGCAACGCTCGCAGTTGTAGGCGAACGTCGGGTCGAGCAAACGGTAGAGCTGGCGGGGTTGCCGGGGGACCGCGTTTCCATCCATCCGATCGGCGGGGCGGCCGGCTCAATCACAACGACCGGGTTGGCCTTTCCGCTCGACAACGAACGTCTCGAGTTCGGGACCGCACGCGGCGTGAGTAACGTGATGAAGGAATCCTCGGCGGCCATAACTGTGGGCTCGGGAACGGCGGTGGTTCTACAGGAACTGGTCCACGATCGGCCTGGCGGCGATCACGTGACCTCAACCGGCGGAGAGTTGGACGCCAGAGGTTGAGCGCATCGGTCTTCCACCGGTCGGCGGGAGCGACCTTCGGTGGCACAGCCGACGACGGCTGGGTCGCCTCGGCCGAGGCCGACACGGGGCGACCCGATCCGCATGGCAACCGTGGTCGGGGGCGACGAGGCCCAAGGTTGCGTCGTAGTTGGGCGCAGCGAGGGATACTGACCATCAACCTCGGGTTGATAACAGTAAGTCTGGTGCTGGCCTTTCTCCTTAACTACGGATACCAGCGGACATCGTCCATCAACCGGGTTGCCCTGGATCGGAATCTCACAGCCGTACCGGCTGATGTCGAACCGGGCGAACGGGTTCTCAACGTCTTGCTTGTCGGCTCGGACTCGTCAGCCGGACTGGATCCCGACGATCCTGTCCAGACGGGTAGGGAGGGTGAGCGTTTCGGTGATGTCATCATCGTTGCCCACGTTGACGAACGCTCGGGCAACGTAGCCCTGCTTTCGTTTCCTCGCGACTTGTGGGTGCCGATTGCCGGAACGACCACCAGCGACCGCATCAACCGAGCGTTCGTCGTCGGTGGCCCAGGAGCCCTCATCGACACGCTGGAAGACGAGTTCGGCCTGCCAATCCACCACTATGTCAACGTCGATTTTGCCGGCTTCCAGGGCTTGGTGGACGCAGTGGGCGCGGTAAACGTGCCGTTCGACTCACCGGCACGCGACTGGAACGTGGCGGCGAAGCCGGTGCCGAGAAGCCAAACCGGCTTCCTGGTGGGCGAGGCAGGATGCCATGCCCTCGATGGTCAAACCGCTCTGGCCTACGTGCGATCCCGGTACTACCAGACGCAAAACGCCGACGGAGAGTGGATCACCGATCCCACGTCGGACTTCGGCCGGATTCAGCGGCAACAGGACTTTCTCAGGCGGCTAGCGCAGGCCGCAATAGATCGCGGAGCTCGCAATCCCTTTGTTCTGAACGGCCTGCTTGACGCCGCCCTGTCCAATGTCGCCATCGACAACGAGCTCACGCCCCAGCTGCTACTCGATCTCGGTCTCGCCTTTCGCGAATTCGAGCCGGGTGACCTGGAAACGTACTCGATCCCGGTCGTCGACGTGGAAATAGGCGGAAACCAGGTGTTGCAAGAGGTGGAAAGCAAGAGTCAGCCCATCCTGGCCCTGTTCCAAGGGGCCGCCTTCGACGACCCCTCGACCATCGCGGTCACCGTTGTAACGGGAGAACAGCGCGATCAGGCGGCGGCGCTGGTGGCTGACGATCTCGTCGCTTCGCTGGTCGATGCTGGATTTGCTGTTGTCCAGGAACGCCGTCGCAACCCGGCTGACGGACTACGGATTGTTCACGGTCCGGATGGGGCGGTGGCCGCTGATCTCGTGGCTTCGGCCATCCAAGAGATGGATCGTCGAGAGCCGGCTGATCCGTTTGTCCTCCACGGCGGTGCCCAACGGCTACATCCTCGCTCAGTGGAGATCGTGATTAACATGACTGACGACACTGCAGACGGCGAGCAAAGCAACCCAGTAGATAGTTCGGCCGGTGATGTGAATAATCTCCAGGAGTCCCCGAACAGCGGAACTGCGGAACCTGGGGTGGGCGAAACACCTCAACAGGGCGAGTCGGGACCCCAGTCGTCTATAGCAACTCCTAATCGGGCGAATGAACCGATCCAAAGTCGACCAGCTGTAGAATCAATTCAGTCCGGCGGACAGGAGCTGAGTTGCTGACAGAGCAGGCAACGGCGTCCGACGGGTGGCAACCTTCAGAACGCAGGAATCGGGCGAGACGAGCCTTGAGGTTGCAGCCATAGCCGAGGAGGAGAAATGGCGTCGATAGCAATCATTGGAACCGGATATGTGGGTCTGACCACCGGAGCATGCTTCTCCCACCTTGGCCACGACGTCATCTGTGCCGACGTCGATGCCGACAAGATCGCCCGGCTGCAGGCCGGCGAAGTTCCGATCGTCGAGAAGGGCTTGGATCGCCTGGTCGACGAGGGAATCCGGTCGGGCAAGCTTCGATTTGTGGTCGGTGCGGCCAACGCCGCCAAAGACTGTGAGTTCCACTACCTGTGTGTTCCGACCCCTCAGGCCGCCGACGGTGCAGCCGATCTCAGCTACCTCGAGGCAGCGGCCGCCGAGATCGCTTCGGTCCTTCCCAACAACAGCGTGGTGGTCAACAAGTCCACCGTGCCCGTCGGTTCTACTCGTGTCGTCGCTCGGGTTCTCGGCCGGTCCGATGTGGCCGTGGTCTCCAACCCCGAGTTCCTTCGTGAGGGCACAGCGGTTTCCGATTTCCTCCAGCCCGACCGTGTCGTCATTGGATCACGCGATCAAGAAGCCGCTATCCGTGTGGCCGCTCTGTATTCGCGCATCGCCGCCCCCATCATGGTCACCGACCCGGTTTCAGCCGAGACGATCAAGTACGCATCAAATGCCTTCCTGGCCTCGAAGCTTTCCTTCGTCAACGCCATCGCCACCCTGTGCGAGGCGGTTGGCGCCGACGTCAACGACGTTGTCTTGGGTATGGGATACGACACTCGAATCGGTCGTGAGTTCCTCCGCCCGGGCCCGGGCTGGGGCGGCAGCTGCTTCCCCAAGGACACCAAAGCGCTGGCCCGCATCGCCGAGGACGCCGGCTACGACTTCCACTTCCTGGATGAGGTTCTGCGGGTCAACGAAGATCAGTTCGACCGCACGGCCAAGAAGGTCATCGATTCGGTTGATCCTTCGCTCAACGGTCACGTTGCTGTCCTGGGACTCACGTTTAAGGCTGGAACCGACGACCTGCGGGACTCGCCCTCCATCGAGGTGCTCAAGCGGGTTGTGGCCGCCGGCATCCCGGTAACGGCCTACGACCCGGCTGTCCTACCGCGGGAGAATCGTCTGAGTCAGATGTACCCCGAGCTCGACATTGAGCTGGCCACCGACCCCTATGCGGCCGCCGACGGGGCGGCTTCGCTGGCCATCTTGACCGAATGGGACGAGTTTGCCTGGTTGGACTTCGATAAGCTTGCCGAGGTTATGAGAGGCAGAAACATCGTCGATGCCCGGAACTTGCTCGATCCGACAATTCCTCGCCGACGCGGTTTCAACTATCGAGGTGTCGGCAGGTAAATGGCCAAAGTTGTTGTCAGTGGAGGAGCGGGGTTTCTCGGCTCACACGTAGTCGATGAACTGCTCGCACGGGGAGACGAGGTCGTCTGTGTAGACAACCTGGTCACCGGACGGGTCGACAATATCGCTCACCTTGACGACAACCCGGCTTTCCGGTTCCTGGAGCACGACGTATGTGATCCGGTTCCGCTAGACGAGAACGTTGACGCCGTCATGCATCTTGCATCGCCGGCGTCGCCCAGCGACTTCGGTCGAATCCCGGTGGAGATTCTTCGAGTTGGCTCCCTCGGTACTGAGAACATGCTCAGTATCGCCAAAGCCAACGACGCCCGCTTCTTTCTGGCATCGACCAGCGAGGTCTATGGCGATCCGTTGGTGCATCCCCAGCCCGAGAGCTACTGGGGTAACGTCAATCCCATCGGACCGCGAGGTGTCTACGACGAGGCCAAACGGTTCGCCGAGGCCATGACTATGGCGTACCACCGAAATCATGGGGTGGACGTCCGAATCGTTCGGATTTTCAACACCTACGGACCACGTATGCGCCCTGAGGACGGGCGGGTGGTTTCGAACTTTATCACCCAGGCCCTGAAGGGTGAGCCTCTGACTGTCTACGGCGACGGTTCTCAGACCCGAAGCTTCTGCTACGTCGACGATCAGGTGGCCGGCCACTTGGCTCTGCTTGACGGCGATCATCTCGGACCGATCAACATTGGCAACGATGGTGAATTCTCCATGCTGGAGCTGGCTGAGGTTGTCATCAAGGCGACGAACAGCGACAGCGAAATCGGCTTCATGCCGTTGCCGCAGGACGATCCTGCCCGCCGCAGGCCCGATCTGACCGAAGCGCACTCCAAGCTCTCCTGGAAGCCGACGATTACTCTGGCTGAAGGCGTGTCGAAGACCGCCGAATACTTCGCTTCCGTTCTCGGTCTGTAGTCGTTCCAACCCCAATCCTCACGCCGCTCGTTACCGGCAGGGGCGTTGGCCACCAGTCTTCGTGGGTAGATGCTGCACAATGGCCGGTATCTCACCGGGGAGTGGATCGCCTGCGGTAGATTCGGTTGTACATGCCTCATGTCTTGACCCTGGTCGAGCAGTTTTGGCACAGAGTTCCCGGCGGAACGGCGAAAGCCACAGAGAAAACTCTTGACGCCCTTGCTGCCGAGAACGATTTGACCGTTGCCGGTCTGGCTGCCCGCCACCAGCCTGATTCGGACCCGTCAATTCGCATTCCGGCTTCGTGCCCGGTCAACTATCACCGCTTGCCTCGGCCGCTGCTGTACGAAATGTGGATGAGGACCAACGGTGGTTCGGTCGACCGGTACATGAGCGATGAGTCCATGTTCTGGGCATCGAGTTTGATCGTCCCACCCACCACTCGTCCCGTCGTGGCCACCGTCAACGATCTCGACTTTCTCACCTACCCTGAGTTCCTGACCCGCAGGGGACGCGGCTTCTTTCCTCGCATGTGGCGTCGAGCCTTGGAACGGTCTGACCACTTTGTTGTTCCGTCTTTGGTGGTTGCACAAGATTGTGTTGCCGCCGGGGTTGACGAGAGCAGGATTACAACCGTTCCCTACGGGGTGGATGAGCCCGTCTGTGCGTCAGATCGGGTAGACGAGGTCTTGGGTCCGCTGGATCTTCCCGAGCGCTTTGTGTTGTTGGTGGCACCGCTCGGGTTGCGGAAAAATCCGGTTCGGTTGGCTGAGGCGCTGAAGGCTGTTGCCCTTGACACTTTCGAATGTCAGGTGGTCGCCGTCGGAGGTGTGGATGGCTCGGCCGAAGCTGGTCAGGCCTTTGGCGCTCTTGGTCATCGGTTCCGGTCAGTGGGCATGGTCGACGAAACAACGTTGAGCGCCCTCTATCACTCGGCTTCGTTGTTGCTGTATCCCTCGGTGGCCGAAGGTTTCGGCCTCCCTGTCCTTGAGGCAATGGCTCACTCCACACCGGTCGTGACGTCGGCCGGAACCGCCACAGAGGAGGTGGCCGGAGGAGCGGCCGCTCTGGTGGACCCGCTTAGCATCGACCAGATAGCCGAGGCTGTTTCCGCTGTTCTCAGCGATGAAGGGTTTGCGTCCACGTTACGGGCTGCCGGTGCCAGGAGGGCTGCTGAGATGACCTGGCGACGAACCGGACGTGACTACGCCCGGGTGTTCAAACAGGCGCTGGGGGAGCACACGTGACCGGCCGGCGGCTGAAGTACGGTAACGATGCCAGCGTCGGCATCAACCTGACATGGCTCGACCCGGGAGTGGTCGGCGGCTCGGAAGAGTATTCGATCCGTCTACTGCAACGCCTTTCCGATCGGGCTGATGAGCGAATCAAGTTCGTGTTGTATTGCCGGCAGGCAGTGCTGGAGCGCTATCCGGATCTGACTGAACGGTTCCCGGTGCAAACAATGCCGCTACAACACTCGGGGAAGATGAGCCGAGTGACCATGGAGAACACTTGGATGGCTGGTCTCAGCAGCGGCCACGACGTTATGCACCACATGGGAGGCGTCGTTCCATGGGTCCGCTCCCGGCCCGACATCGTCACGGTTTACGATCTGCAACCACTTGAGCAGCCGCAGAATTTCGGGCAGGTCAAGCGGCGGTGGCTTGGTGCCGCCATTCCGGCTTCGGTACGTGCGGCGCGATTGGTGGTCAGCCCGTCACAGTTCACCCGGCAGCGTCTTATCGAGACCCTTGAGGTTCCGGACGACAAGATTCGGGTGGTTCCGTTCGGATTCGAACGGCCGATTGTCGTTGACGTTGATCGGCCCGTCGATCACAACCTGGGCCGTTTTGTCTTGTATCCGGCAATCACCTATCGGCATAAGCGGCACTGTGATCTGGTGGATGCTCTGCCACTGTTGCCCGAGTCATGCGGCGACATCAAGTTGGTGTTCACCGGAAGACCTGGACCGCAAACGTTGAGCCTTCGCCGCCAGGCACAGGATCTAGGTGTCTCCGACCGACTGGTTTTCACCGGTCGAGTCTCTGAACGTCGGCTGACCGAGTTGTACAGAACGGCGGTCGCTCTTGCCTTTCCTTCTTCCTATGAGGGTTTTGGCAATCCTTGCATCGAGGCCATGAACTTGGGTTGCCCGATGGTGGTCAGCGATGCCGGGTCCTTGCCCGAGGTCACCGGACCGGCCTCGATCCGGGTGCCGGTCGGTGATGTCAAAGCGTGGGCCGAGGCCATTGCCAGGCTGGCCACATCGCCGTCAGCGGCCGAAGCATTGGTCACCAACGGATTCCGGCAACTCGCCGGCTTTGACCCTGATATCGCCACCGATCGTCTGTTAGAGGTTTACGCCGAAGCGGTAGGGTGAACAGCCCGCCGCCGCATTTTCGGGAAGTCGCCGCGTGAAGATTCTCGTTTTTTGTCCCCATTTCGCTCCTGACCTCCATGCCGCCACCGGTGAGGTGATGACCCGTCTGGTCGAGCAGCTGGCCAAGAGAGGACACGAACTGACCGTCGTCACGTCACTACCGTGGTATCGAGGACACGAAGTGGCCCAAGACTGGCGCGGCCGGCCGTGGCGGGTGGAGCAAACCGAATGGGGGAGTGTGGTCCGGTGCTGGCCGTTCCCCACTCAGAAGACGAACATCAAGGCCCGGGCCGCCGGCTTCGCTGCGCAAACCTGCCTTCTGGCCGCGCTTGGTCTGGCTCGGCGACGCCACGACGTGGTTTTCGCCATGACGCCACCGTTGTTCCTGGCGGAGGCGGCATGGCTTGCTTCCATCAGGATGCGGGCACCGTTCGTGCTGAATACCCAGGACATCTTCCCCGATGTCGCTGTCGAACTGGGGGCAATCAGCAACCAGAGAATCATCTCGGTGCTGGAACGTTACGAACGGGCCGTTTACCGGCGGTCGGACGCCATCACGGTTCTATCCGATGACCAGCAGCGCAACGTCTGCCAGAAGCTGACCACCGACGGCGGCGACGGACGCCAGGTGCATCTCATAAAGAACTTTGTGGACATCGAACGGATACAGCCGGTTGAGCGGGACAACTGGTACCGGCGTGAGCTTGGTCTATCGGAGAAGACTGTTGTCATGTACTCCGGCAATGTGGGCTACTCCCAGTCATTTGAACTGATGCGTATCGCCGCCGAGGCCAGCCACGGTCAACCGGACTTGCATTTTGTGATCAACGGCGAAGGTGCTGCTCGCCCTGAAGTCGACCGGTGGGCGGCGGCACTGGACAATGTGTCGGTGGTTGACTTCGGGCCGCGGGAGCAGGTTCCCGCCATCTTGGGGGCCGCCGATATCCATCTGATTCTTCTCAAGTCCGGCCTCGCCGCCAGCAGTACGCCGTCGAAGGTGTACGGCATCTTGGCCGCTGGACGCCCCATCTTGGCCTCGGTCGATGTCGAGAGCGAAGTGTCAAGAATCGTGACTGAAGCCGATTGCGGGGTGGCAGTACCCCCCGATGATCCGAAAGCGTTCATCTCCGGCCTGGAGCAAATGCTCCTCGACGGTCATGAACTTGAACAGATGGGAAAACGAGCGCGCTCCTACGCCGAAGGTCTTCAACAACCCAAGGATCAGGCGTTGGCCTACGAAAAGCTGTTCTCCTCGCTCATCTCCTAGGCTGTGCCACCACGGCGATGGTTGTCTTCGCAGTCCGGGTTTCTTCGACTCAAGTGCGAAAGTCGATGGAAATACGGACGATATGACAGCTATAGCCGCCCAGGTAGCATGGAGAACCAGCTATGAACTCACCCCAGGATCAGAACGTCACCGTAATCGTCAGTGGCTTCTTCAGCCCGCTCCACATCGGGCATCTCGACATGATCGATGCCGCGGCTGAAGCCGGCGACCGACTTGTCGTGATTGTGAACAACAACCAGCAGCAGATCGCCAAGAAAGGCCAGCTCATTCTCGACGAAGCCGACCGGCTGCGCATCGTTCAGTCGCTACGCGTCGTTGACGAGGCCTTCATCGCCATTGATGACGACCGAACTGTCAGCGAGTCTCTAAGAGCCATCGCCGAGAAGTATCCGAACGACCGAGTGATTTTTGCCAATGGCGGTGACCGTAAGGACGGAGCGGTCGTTCCCGAATCGGACGTCTGCCGGGAGTTCAACATAGAGATGATCTTCGATATGGGTGGCAACGAGAAGGCTGATTCCAGTACCCGAATCAACATGGCACTCGGTATCGAGTCCGAAGCCTCCGCTTTGCCTTCGGCCAGCAGCTAGTTCGCTGCACCGGTCTAGAGGCTGTGGGCCCGTCCCCAGTCAACCTCGGCCCGCCCGTTGGCCGCCGATCGAGTCAGGTCGACTTGGGCTTCGAGTCGCCACGAGTCAATGCCATCAGGGTCGTGCAGGATTTGGACGGCCCGCCCGGTGGCATGGTCGTAGCTGAAGAACGCTGAGCCTCGGGCCTCAGCGTCGATACGAATCTCGTCGAACTCATCCCAATACCCGGACATCTCGTCCTCATGTGGGCCTTCCGGCAACGCCTGGTGGTTTCGCCGAGCCAGCGCCTCAACCCAACGGAACATTTCGTTGCGGACCATGACGGTGAAAGCTCTGACGTTCTTCGTGATGTCGGAGTCATCAGAGCGGAATCCGGCAACTTCGTTGTCGCCGTCGTCGGGAGCGGTGGACATAAGGCTCTCCCACTCGTCGATCAGGCTGGAGTCGACCTGGCGGACAACGGCCTCCAACCACTCGGTCAAGTCGAGAACCTCGTCGGTCTTGGCCGACTCCGGCACGTTTTGCACCAGCGCTTTGTACACGTCTGACAGGTACCGCAACACGACACCCTCTGATCGTTTGAGTCCGTAGTGGTTTACGTACTCCCGGAACGTCATGGCCCGTTCAGCCATGTCCCGAACAATCGACTTCAACTTGACGTTGTCACCGGAGACCCACGGATGCGACAAACGAAAACGGTCGAAGCTCCCGTAGAGCCGCTCTGCTTCCGGCTTCGGTGCTTCAACCTCGCCCAGGCGCTCCATGCGCTCGTCGTACTCGACGCCGTCGGCCTTCATGGACGCCATCAGTTCGTCTTTTGCCTGTCGCAGCTGGGCGGCCATAATCACCCCCGGCGACTCGAGTGTGGCCTCAATGGTGGAAAGAACCGAGAAGGCGTATCCGGGGTCGGCGATGTCAAGCTCGCCGAAAGCCTCCAGAGCCCATAGCGACAGTGGCTGATGGAGAGCGAAGTCATCCTGCAGATCAAAGGTGACTCGAATACGCCGACCGAAATCGTCGGGTTCGTCAAGATGTTCCAGCAGCTCGGCCTCATCGAGCGACCGGTAGATGGAAATGGCCCGCCTTATGTGCCGCCGCTTGCGGGCACGGGTCTCGTGGTTGGTGGTCAGGAGTGTCTTGGTGGCGCCACACCCGTCGCCCGGGCGATCGAGCAGGGTGAGAAGCATCTGGTGGCTGACCTGGAACGACGAAACCAGCGGTTCCGGCTGACCATCGATCATTTTGCGGAAGGTGTCATCGCTCCAGTGGGCGTAGCCCCGCTCCGGCGGCTTCTTCTTGACCGCCTTGCGCTTCTTGCCGCCTTCGGCTGCTTTCTCTTCCGCTCTCAAGTTTTCTACAACATGGGCCGGTGCCTGGGCCCACACATATCCGACATCGTCGAAACCCTTTCGACCCGCCCGTCCGGCGATCTGTTTGAATTCTCGATTGGAGAGAATTCGCGTGTTGTTTCCGTCGAACTTGCACAGCTGGGTGAACAGCACCGAACGGATTGGGACGTTGACCCCGACCCCGAGAGTGTCGGTTCCACAAATGATTTTGAGTAGACCGTCCTGCGCCAGACGCTCCACCAACAACCGGTACTGGGGTAGAAGGCCGGCGTGGTGCACCCCGACGCCGCCGGAAAGGTAGCGCTTGAGTTCCTTCCCTACCGGAGTGTCGAATCGAAAAGATTCGATGATCGCCTTGACCTGATCCTTCTCCGTCTTGGATAGCGGGTCGAGCGACAGGTAACCCTGCGCCGCCTCGCTGGCCTCCCGCTGACTGAAGTGCACAAGGTAGATCGGCGCCCGGTCGCTTTCAAGGAGGTCGGTTATTGATTGGTGAAGTGTCGTGCGCCGGTATTCGAACTCAAGGGGTACCGGCCGCTGCTCGGAAGAGACCGTGACGGTCTGGCGACCGGTTCGGGCCGACAACTCCCTCTCAAAGAAATCGGTTGGTCCCAGCGTTGCCGAGATCAAGAGGAACTGAGCATGGGGTAGCTCAAGGATGGGGATTTGCCAGGCCCAGCCTCGTTGTGGATCGGCGTAGTAGTGAAACTCGTCGGCGATGACCACGTCCACGTCGGTGTCCGAGCCGTCACGCAAGGCCTGGTTGGCCAGGATCTCGGCCGTGCAACAGATGATGGGAGCGTCGGGGTTTGCGCTCACATCGCCGGTGATCATTCCTACTCGTTCAGCGCCAAATTCACGTCGCAGAGCGAAGAACTTCTCCGAAACCAGCGCTTTGATCGGAGCGGTGTAGAAGCTCCTGCGATCGGCGGCGAGGGCGGCGTAGTGGGCGGCGGTGGCCACCATCGACTTTCCCGAACCGGTGGGTGTGGCCAAAATGACGTTGTTGCCGGCCAGTAGTTCAAGAATCGCCTCCTCCTGAGCGGGGTACAGGTCCAAGCCCAGCTCGGTGGAGTAATCGACGAAGCCGTCAAGTAGGGCGTCGGGGTCGGGCGCAGGAGGGAGATGTGCCACCAATGGCGGGAGCGTGCTGTTGGTAGCGCCGTGAGGGTCGGTGGCGGTCAACGAAACAGATCCTCGTTCGGCGATCGCACGACGTCGTCGGCGACCGAGCCGGATCCAAACCACTGATCGGGACCGCCCCGGATGACGGCTACCGCCGTCCCGGTCGACTTTCCTCGTACCAGTTCAGCTGCCCCGGCCAGCTGGTCGACGATGCACACTTCGGTGACGTGCAGCTCTCGACCCAAAGCGTCGGTGGATCCCCGCAAGTCGAGCACAGGGACCAGACCGGCACTCCCCAGGGCGACGTCGGTCAATCCTCGTCGCCAAGGCCGGCCGAAGGTGTCGGCCACAATCACCCCGACATCGGTGTCTAGTCGACCGCCGATGGCGTCTCGAATCCGTCTGGCCGACCGATCGGAGTCTTCGGGTAGCAGCGCGGCGATATCAGGAGCGACGTTTGATCGGTCGATCCCGGCGTTGGCACACACAAAACCGTGTTTGGTTTCGGTGATGATCAAGTCACCACGGCGGCGTAGAACCCGTTCCGCCTCGTTCAGCACCAGCGGCTTGTGAGCCAGAGGATCATCAGGGTCGACGGTGACGAGCTGGCCTTCGGCTTTGGAGACGACCTTCTGGCTGACGACCAGGACGTCGTGGTGGTTGATGCCGTGAGTGGCCAAGCAGGCATCGATGATCATCGACACGAGATCGTCCCCGGGGGCAACCTCGGGCAGTCCGGGAACCGGAAGAATGGATAGCTCACCTAGCGGTGTGGCAGCTTCACCGGCAGAGGCCGTGGTTGCACTGTTGTCCTGGTGGCCGGTTTCCGCGTTCATCGACCTCAAACATAGTTGGCCGGCCGCGTGATCCTACGATTTGAGCTGCTACCGGTTAGCCAAGCGCTGCGTGGACTGCCGTTCGGGCAAGATCAGCTGAGACCGCGGCATCGCTCATGATGGTGTTGGTCACAAGCGCTCTTGGTCCAATCGCCGAGACGCTGGCCGCCAGATCCTTGTCTGCGTTGTCGATTATCAACACCTTGGCCATTTCGTGGTACCAGTGGGCTACGCCGCTGACGGAGGCGTCGAATCCGAGTTCTCTCAGCAGTCGGTCGGCGGGTCCCTTTAGGGCCTTTCCACCGATGATCGGCGAGATGGCGACCGTTGAGTCGGCCCGTCTCGTAAGCAGAGAGCGAATGCCCGGAACCGCCAGAATCGGATCGATGGAGACCACTGGGTTCGAGGGTGCGATGACAATGGCGTCGGCCGACTCCAGGGCGTCAATAACACCGGGCGCAGGCGAACAGGACTCGGCGCCGGAAAAGCGAACGGCTGTGACCGGAACGTCGTGCTTGCGACCCACGAAGTATTCCTGAAAACCGATCTCGCCCTCATCCACCGTGGTCACCCTGGTTTCCAGCCGATCGTTGGTGACCGGCAGGAGGTCAAGCCCCAGGTGCCAGGAGCGGGCGATCTCAGATGTTATTTCGCTCAGCGGGGCACCTTCGGCCAGCCTGCCGGTTCGGTACAGGTGGGTCCCAAGGTCGGCGTCTCCAAGGCTGAACCAGTCCGGACCGCCGTAGCGGGCCAACATCTCCATTGCCTGCCAGGTTTCACCGTCGAGACCCCAGCCCCTGGTTGGGCTGACCGCATCAGCCAGGGTGTAGACGATGGTGTCGATGTCGGGTGAAATGTGCAGCCCGTGAAGGACGACGTCGTCGCCGACGTTGACCACCGCAGTGACGTTGTCGGCTGGAACCACTTGTAGCAGGCCGGCCAGGAATCTGGCCGCGCCCACGCCACCGCAGATGACCGCTATGGAGCAGGCCGACAGATCAACTTCGTTTGAGGCACCCGAGGTCACCGTCGAAGTCTATTTGGCTGATTTGGACGATGGGCTCGGGCTCGACCTGGGCTTAGATGTCGTAGGCGTGGCGACCGACCAGTTCGAGGTCGGCCTCCACCATCATGGCCACCAACTCTTCGAACGATGTCTTCGGCTTCCAGCCCAGTTCGGTGTGTGCCTTCGACGCGTCACCGACCAAGAGGTCTACTTCAGCCGGTCGCATGAAGCGCTCGTCTTGCACCACCCAGTCCTGCCAGTCCAAGTCGACCATGGCGAATGCCAACTGGCAGAACTCCTGCACCGAGTGGGTCTCCCCGGTTGCCACCACATAGTCGCTGGGTTCGTCCTGTTGGAGCATCAACCACATCGCTTCGACGTAGTCACCGGCGAATCCCCAGTCCCTTCGGGGGTCGAGGTCGCCCAATCGGAGCTCTTTGGCCAGTCCGTACTTGATTCGCGCGACGTGGTTGGTGATCTTGCGGGTCACGAATTCCAGGCCACGGCGGGGGCTTTCGTGGTTGAACAGAATGCCGCTGGTGGCGTGCAGGTCGTAGCTTTCCCGGTAGTTGATGGTGATCCAGTGTCCATACACCTTGGCCACGCCGTAGGGGCTGCGAGGATAGAACGGCGTCTCTTCGCTTTGGGGAACCTCTCGGACCTTGCCGAACATCTCCGAAGATGATGCCTGATAAAAACGAATGCCGGGGTCGGTCTGGCGGACTGCGTTGAGCAGCCGGGTGACTCCCAGCGCCGTTGTCTCCCCGGTCAACACCGCCTGTTGCCAGGAGGTCTCGACGAAGGACTGAGCCGCAAGGTTGTACACCTCATCGGGACGATGTTTGTCCAGGAGAAACCGAAGCGACGACTCATCGAGGAGGTCGCCGTGCACGATTTCGATGTCGTCTTGAATGTGGGCGATTCGCTCGAAGTTCACGGTGCTGGAGCGACGAATCATCCCAACGACGTGGTAGTTCCGTTTCAACAGGAACTCGGCCAGGTACGAGCCGTCCTGGCCGGTTAGGCCGGTTATCAGCGCTTTTTTCACGACGAGTATCTCATTCTTCGGCGGAGGGCATCGGGTTGGTCGACAAGCGGGTGTCGACCGGAGTCCGATGAAGGATTGAGGCTGCCCGTGTTTCTGCTCACGAACAGCCGTCTCGGATGGCTCCAACGCGGAGCGTGTCCGAGTTGTGGCCGAACGTTGTCCGAGGTGTGAAGCGTTGTCCGAGGTGTAGGGTACCGCACCGACGGGGCGGCTTGTGACCTCATGGATTGACGGAGGCCATGCCTCCGGGCTCGGTCCGGCGGCGGGCGTCGTCGAGAATGTCGGTCAAAGTTTCGGTCAGGGGCACAGAAGGCTTCCAGCCGGTTGCTGCATGCAGCTTCATGTAGCTTCCCTGAAGGACGGGAAGGTCGACCGGCCGCACAAGGCTCTGGTCTATTCGCCCCTCGACTGGCGCAGTCGTTGCATCGGCAAGAATCTGGAATAGCCGGGCGATGGGTACTGCGTTGCCGGAGCAGATGTTGTAGATCTCGCCCGGGCGACCGTCGGTGGCCAGGAGGCGGTAGGCGCGAACGACGTCTCGAACGTCGGTGAAGTCCCGCTCCGGGCTGAGGTCCCCATGAACAATGTGGCCGCCACCGTCGCGTTCCGCCTCGGCCATCTGAAGAGCCAGTGATGCGGCGATGAAACGGTCGGATTGCCCGGGCCCCAGGTGGTTGAAGGGCCTGGCCACGATTGCACGTACCCCGAATCCTTGCCAATACGCCTGGGCTGCTGTCTCAGCCGCCAACTTGCTGGCCCCGTACGGCGACCGCGGTTTGGGTTGGTTGAACTCTGAAATCGGTAGCTCTGAGCGATCGACGAGGCCGTAAACGTCGGCGCTGCTGGCCACGACCACCCTGACTCCGTCGATCGCTCTCGCCGCCTCAAGTACCGAAACGGTTCCAAGGGCGTTTGTCTGATAGGCCGTTACCGGATCGGACCATGACGCCCCGACGTCGCTCCAGCCTGCGAGATGAAAGATGACTTCGGGGCGTACTGTCTCGACCAACGTTCGCCAGCCTGACGGGTCACGTAGATCGGGCCCGTTGTGTTGTCCCACCGGAGTGACTGTGTCGTCGCAGTCGGTGAGGTGCTGAATGAGGTGCGGCCCGACGAAACCGGATGCGCCGGTGACCAGGCACCTCACCGGGCGGCTCGGTTCGATTCGACCCACGGCGGCGTTGGGAGACTTCGATCCGGCGGTCCAGCAGAGGGCCACCACAGGTTTCGGCGGATATCACTGTTCGACACTGGTGCCGAAGTGTACTGCCGAGCGTCTGCTATGGCGTGGGCATTTGGGCTGGCCGGACCCGGCGCCCCTTGGTTGCCGCCCTGCGCATGTTGGCTCGAAAGTGGGAGTAGCATTCTGGATTGACGTGAGCGAGAGACGTACCTCACCCATGGCTGCACTGGAGGCGCCGTGACGGCGGTTGCCGAAACTGATCTGCATACTCCATCCACCGGCAGCGATGTTCCCGCCGTGGTTGCGGTCGTGGTGGCCCACAACCCCGGCGATCACTTCGAGCAGTGCCTGGAGTCGCTCAAGAACCAGGATTACGAGAATCTGTCGGTGCTGGTTGTCGACGCCGGAAGCGATGAGCCGATTGCTGAGCGGGTTGCCGAGGCCCTTCCGGTGGCCTATCTGCATCGTCTCGCCGGGGATCCCGGTTTCAGCGTGGCCGCCAACCAGGCTCTCGAACTGGTGTCAGGGTCTCCTTTTCTCCTGTTCTGCCACGATGATGTGGTTCTGTCACCTGATTGCCTGTCGATCCTGGTCAGTGAGCTGTATCGGGGTAACGCCGGGATTGCCGGTCCGAAGCTTGTTCGCTGGAACGATTCGCGCCGTCTCGCCCAGCTCGGCATGGGCAGCGATCGTTTTGGCGTGATGGTCGACCAGGTGGAGCAGGGCGAGTTCGACCAGGACCAGTACGATTCGGTCCGACAGGTGTTCGTCGCTCCTGGTGGCGTTCAACTTGTTCGCTCGGACTTGTTCACCGCTCTCGGTGGTTTCGACCCCACCATCAAGGTGCTTGGTGAAGACCTGGACTTCTGCTGGCGTGCCCATATCGCCGGTGCCAGGGTTCTGGTCGTTCCCGACGCCCGGGCTCGTCACCTCGAATCTTTCTCCCAGAACGCAAATCCCAGGGAGCGCCGTCAGCTCATCAACCGGCACCGGCTCCGGACCGTGCTGGCCACAGCCGACCGGCGGGCAATGTTCACCTCAGTGCCGTTGGCCTTCGCTCTGCTCATCCTTGAGGGCCTGGCTGCAATGTTGGCCGGTCGCCGCTCGCAGGCCCGGGACATCTTGGCCGCCATACCCTGGAATCTTTCCCGTCTTGACGACATTCGGCGTAGGCGGCGCCTGGTAAGGCGAACGAGATCCATCAGCAACAAAGATGTAGCCGGACTGCAGGCTCGAGGCTCTGCCCGACTTGCCAGCTTCTCCCGCGGGCAATTTTCGGCTCGCCAGGACCGATTCTCCGACATGGTTGGCTCGGTACGGTCGTCATTCGCCGGTGCAGATGCCGGCAACGTTCGCGATGCCACGGTCATCACCGCCTTCATCCTTCTTCTACTGGTGTTCGGAAGCCGTCACCTTCTCACCCGAGGGGTGGCCTCGGTAGGTCAGATCCCTACGGTGCCTGCCGGACGGGAGCTGCTGGGCGAGTGGTTGAGCGGCTGGAGAACCAACGGCACCGGTGGTCCCGGTAACGCTCCCACTGCCTTCCTGTTCCTGGCGCTGGGGCGCTTTTTGTTCTTCTGGGCGGCGGGTCTTTTTCAGACGCTGGTCGCCGTCGCCCCGGTGTTGCTGGCGCCGGTAGCCATGTATCGCTCGCTTCGGCCGTTGGGGAGCTCCAGAGCGGCGGCAGCCGCCGCTCTCGTCTACACCTGCTGCCCGCTGATCACCTCGGCCTTCTCGACCGGCCAGTGGGAGGCGATGGTGATTTTCGCGGCGGCGCCTTATCTGATCGCCAGCATGTTGAAGCTGCACGGCGTCAGCCCGTTCGGTTTTCAAGACGGTGAGCCGGGTCCCACGATTGTTGACCGTGCGGTGCCCGTCCGGCTCATCCGATACGCCCTCTTGGTCGCCGTGGTCGCCTCGTTCGCCCCGTCAGTGGTGCCGATCGCGGTGGCTACCGCCCTCATGATGATTCCCGCTTCGCTGCTCTTGGCCAACGGGCGTCCGCTGGAAGGGCTGGGCGCGGCGGCATTGGCGGTGATCGGGCCAGTGGCTCTGCACGGCCCATGGAGCTTCGATGTGCTCCAAGACATTTCCTGGGGTTGGTTGATGGGTCCGCAGCCGTTGGCTAGCGGAACCTCCTCGATGCTTGACCTCATTCGTTTCGCTCCGGGTTCGGTCGCACCTCAGCTCCTGATGTTCGGGTTTGTAGCTTTGGCCGTGCTCGGCCTGGTGGTTTCTCGGACCGAGGTTTTCCATGTCAGCGCCCACGGATGGTTTCTGGCCTCCAGCAGCTGGCTTGTCATTTGGGCTGATCGCCGAGGTTGGATTCCTGTTGAGTTGCCCTCGGCGGAAGCGTTCCTGGCCATCGGCGCCGCCGGATTGTGTTTTGCCATCGCCGCCGGGCTGTTGTCCCTTGAGCGGGACAGGTTGGCCAACGACCGTGAGGCATTCACCAGTCGAGCCCGAACGGTCACCATGGCGGCCGGCTCTGTTGCCGTGGCCGCAGTGTTCCTGAGCGGTCTGGTGAGTGCGTTGGACGGCGCATGGGGCGCCCCGCAGTCGAGCTTTGCCTCCTCCGTCGAGTTCCTCACCAGACAGCGGGCCCAGGACGGCGATCAGGTCGCTCCCGGGCGGGTGGTATGGATCGGTGATGCCGACGTGCTGCCTGCCGGTGTCGCCCGCTCCCAGGGTGGCGCTGAGTACACCGTGACCGAGAACACCATGACCGACTTCTCCGGCCGCTGGCATCCCAGTGCCCCGGGCTCCACCGCCGGAATCGGACGCCAGATCGATCTGGCCGCCTCGGGCCAGGTTGTGCGGCTCGGCCGACTGCTGGCACCCTACGGCGTTGACTTTGTGGTGGTGGCCCAGCAGCTGGCCCCCGCTCCTTACGACGGTCCTGTTGTTCCGCCTGATACCGGGCTGCTCAGGGCGCTGTCTCAGCAACTCGACCTTGAGCGTGTCCCCGGAGTGCCTGATCTGGTTGTGTTCAGGAATCGATCGTCCAGCGGTGTGGCTCCGCTGTTGTCGTCGGTCGAACAGGCCCAGGCGACGACGGCGGCCGAGCAGTTGGATGTTGATTTGGCTACCGGGTCGGCGGCGGTCGAAACACTCGGGCCGGGTGAGTGGACGGTCGATGTTCCGGCCGACACCAGCGTCCTGGTTTCGATACACAACTCGAGTATCGAAACGTCAGGAACGTCGAGCGAAATTATCTCGGGCTTCGACCGTCTTGTTGTCATTCCTTCCGGTCCAGCCGGCGAGGTGACACTGACCTTCGGTTCCCGCTTGGTGCGTCGGTTGGCCATCATCGCCCAGTTCCTGCTTGTCGCCATTGGTGTGATCGTCGGTCAGACGAGACGTGAGGTTGCCAGATGATTCGTTGGCCTCTGTCGTTTGTGCTTGTTGGCGCAGTGGCCGCCGGGGTCGCCTACGACCAGGTATCGCAGCCGACCTCTGTTGTCGAGGCGTCTGTGGTGGAATCCAACGCAGTCGTGACTCCGGCCATGACCGATCCTCCCAGCTTGAATCGGGCGTGGTACTGCCCGATGGGTTCCAGCGACGCCGGTGGTTTTGCCGACCATGAGGTGGTGGTGGTCAACCTGGCCCCGACACCGGCGGTGGCCAATATCACGGTGCTGACCAGTGAAGGTCAGGGGGCCGGTCGCCGAGTCGAGCTGGGTCCGTTGGCCACGGTTTCTGTGCCGCTGTCTGACAGCCAACAAGCCGAAGTTGCTGGTGCCGTGGTAGAGATCATCTCCGGCGACGGTGCTGTTGCTCACCGGCTGACAACCTCCAGTGGTACGACCGAGGGCCCCTGTGCCACCTCTGTGTCCAACAACTGGTATTTCGCCGGAGGTCGGACAGAGGTCGACTCAACCCAGTATCTGGCGCTGATGAATCCGTTCCCTGAGACTGCGGTATTCAACGTTGAGTTTCGGACGTTGGCTCGAAGCCGCCAGCCGCTGCCGCTTCAGGGCGCCTTCGTACCTCCGAGGTCGGTGCGGGTCATCAACGTCGGTGACCACATCACCAACGAATCAAGTGTGGCCACGATTGTCACCGCTCAACGTGGTCGCCTGGTGGCTGAGCGGCTTCAGGTCTTGGATGGGCAGCTCGGGGTCGAGGGGGCTGCTGTCCAGCTTGGTGTTCCGACGCCCGCCACCGGTTGGGTTTTGCCGGCTGGTCGAGTGCATGAGGAAGGCGAGGACATCCTGACCATCTTCAACCCGGCGGAGTCGGCCGAGCCGACCCTCCAGGTTGATCCTGAAACCGGCGAAGAGGTTTTTGTTTCCGATCAGTCTGACGCCACGGCAGTTGTCCGGATCGAGATGTGGCCCAACAACCCCGACGACATCGCCCTGTATGGGGTGGTGACTGCCACCAGAGAGGTCCGGCCCGGCAACTTTGAGATCATCGACGTGGCTGCTCAGGCCCAACGTTTCGGCTTCCCTTTGCCATACGAGCTGGGCGTCAACGTTTCGGTCGACAACCAGTTGCCGGTGGTGGTTGAGCGTTGGAAAACGGCGACCGATCTTTTGGATCGAACATCAGCGGCGCTCGAGACTGCGGCTGAGGAGGCCGAGGAGTCGGCCGATGGCGAAGAGGGCGAAGGCGAGGAGTCAACATCAGCTGACGGGGAGTCTGCGGAAGGGGAGTCGGCCGAAGGGGAGGAAGCACCTGACGGCGAGAACGCTGCTACCGATGACGCCACTGACCCCTCGGGCCAACCCATTCCGGTTCTTGGCCTTGATGCAGAACCCATCCCCCAGCCGATCCCGAACGTGGGTATATCAACAACCCGCGGGGTCGAGCGATTGTCAACCCGCTGGGTCGTCCCGTGGGTAGCCATCAACAGCGACTCCACCACGGTGGCAATCGTGAGCGATCAGGCCGCAGAGGTCGAGATACGGCTTATCGCTGGGGGAACGGAACTTGGGCCGCTTACCGCCAGCGTGCCGGCCGACGGGCGAGCGGTAGTGCCGCTCATCTTCGACGGGTTGAGTGGGGCGGCGGTCGAGATTGTGTCGGACGTGCCGGTAGCGGTTGAGACATCAACAATTGTTCGAGGTGAGGGCATGAACATTGTGCCGGCCGTTCCTGTTCTTGCTGAGGTTCGATAGCCAACCCCATGGAACGAATACTGGTTCTCGTTGTGCTGGCCGCCGTCGCCGTCGTAGTGGCGACGTTGCTTCAACGGCGCCGCCCGGACCCGCCGTCGGCACCCAGTTACCGAGCTCCCAGGCAGCTGGACAGAGCCGACTTCGATGAGCCCGAAGAGCCGGTGCTGATTGCGGTGTTCAGCTCGACGACATGTTCCACCTGTCCTGAGGTTTGGTCCGAGGTCACGAGTCGGCGCCGTAGCGGACTTGTGGCCCAGGACATTGCTATACAGGACGACGACAGTCTTCATCGTCGCTACAAGATCGACGGCGTCCCCACCACCGTCGTGGCCGACCAGGCTGGAGTCGTGCACGCCGCTTTCTTCGGGCCGTTTGCGCCCGAAGAACTTGATCAGGCCATCGCTGATATTGAAGCGGCGACGCGATAGAGGCCGGACTCCTGCAACCAGGGATCCGGCCTCCAATCGACGCTTCTAGCGATCAGCGAAAGCGGTTGTTAGCTCTCGTAGGTGGTGGTGGATGAGGCAGCTTGGGTGAAGCCGGCCTCGGAGAAGCCACCGTCCTGCTTGTTGGCCACATCAATGAGACGGTTGACTTCGGCTCCACTGAGTGTCTCATGCTCCAGCAGGTTGCGGGCAACCAGGTTAAGAGCATTTCGATTCTCCGTGAGGAGGTTTCGGCAACGGTCTTCCTGCTCGGTCAGGACTCGCTGAGTCTCCTCATCGATCAGTTGGGCCATGTTCTCCGAGTACTCCTTGGACTGCATCATGTCGTCGCCCAGGAAGACCGGTCCGCTGCTCCCGAAGGCCATGGGGCCGATCCGTTCCGACATGCCCCATTCCGAAACCATCTTGCGGGCGAGGCCGGTGGCTTTCTGCAGATCGTCGCCGGCGCCGGAGGAGACAACTCCGAAGACGATGTCCTCGGCGTTTCGCCCTCCCAACATCATGACGATCATGTTCTGAGCGTGTGAGCGACGCAATGAGTGTCGGTCTTCTTCCGGGAGGGTCATCGTTACGCCGAGGGCCATGCCGGTAGGAATGATGGTGACCTTGTGCAGCGGATCGTAGTCGGGCAACAGCGCGGCGCACAGGGCGTGTCCAGCTTCGTGGTAGGCGGTCATCTCCCGCTCGCTGTCGGACATGACGAGTGAGTCACGTTTGACTCCCATGATCACCCGGTCACGAGCCATGTCGAAGTGGTGAGCGTGAATCTTGTTTTCGCCGTTGCGAACCGCGAACAGGGCGGCCTCGTTTACCAGATTGGCCAGGTCGGCGCCGCTCATGCCGGGGGTTCCCCGGGCGATGACATCGACCTGAAGGTCTTCGGCGACCTTCTTGTGCTTGATGTGAACGCCGAGGATCTTCTTGCGATCCTCAAGCTCGGGAAGGGGAACCACGACCTGACGGTCGAAGCGGCCCGGTCGTAGAAGGGCGGGGTCCAAGATGTCCGGCCGGTTGGTGGCGGCCATCATGACGATGCCTTCGGTTGCCTCGAAACCGTCCATCTCGGAAAGCATCTGGTTGAGTGTCTGCTCGCGCTCGTCGTGACCGCCTCCCAACCCGGCGCCACGCTTACGGCCGATGGAGTCGATTTCGTCGATGAAGATGATTGCCCGGCCCATCTTGCGGGCTTCGTTGAACAGGTCGCGGACACGGCTGGCGCCCACGCCGACGAACATCTCCATAAAGTCCGAACCGGTGACCGACAGGAAGGGAACGCCGGCTTCACCGGCGACCGCTCGGGCGATGAGTGTCTTGCCGGTGCCGGGAGGGCCGACGAGAAGCACACCTTTGGGGATTCGAGCGCCGATTTCAGCGAACTTGCCTGGATTCTTCAGAAAGTCGACGACTTCAGTGATCTCCTGTTTTACCGAGTCGTAGCCGGCGACGTCGGCGAAGGTGGTGCCGGGTCGTTCAGAGGAGTAGGTCTTTGCCTTGCTCCGGCCGATGGACATGATCCCACCCATCTGCGACTGCTGACGGCGGGCCAGCCACCAAAAGAAGGCGAGGATGAGCATGAACGGGAGGAACAGCGGAATCAGGCTCAGGAAGAAGTTGGTGGTAGGCGTTTCCGGTTTGTACTCGACACCTTGAGCGTCGAATAGTGCCCGGTCCTGTTCCGAGAACTCCCGGAACCCGGTGCTGGTAAACGGCTCGCCGTTCTCTTTTACACCGGAAATTTCGTATGTCGTATTGTCGAAGGTGAACTCGGTGATGTTGCCACCTTCAACCTCGGAGAGGAACTCCGTGTAGCCGATCTCTTGAGCGTCGCCACGGTCCATGGTCGAAGCCAGGAACAGCAGCGAGATCAATAGGCCCACGACGATCCAGGCCGACCATCGGGGGAGACTGGACTCCGGCCGGCCGGGGACTCGCGACCCGCGGTTGGGCGGCGATGGAGGGGTGGGGGAGTCGTTTGAACTCATGTATCAAGCCTAATTGAATCAACCGTTGATACCGAGCCGGGCCCAACGGACAAGAATGGGGGACGTTGACCATAACCCCGATCGCATCGCCGGTTATGCCTCGTCGTGAACTTTGGCACAGAATACCTTCGGCCGAAACGAGTCTTCTCTGAGCATCGCAACGTGGCGAAGCCCGCTGGCAGCTTGAGCGCAGTGCCGGCTTCAAACGCTGAGGTTGAGCTGGTTGGTTGTTGGGCTGGTGGTTGGACTTTTCACTATCTGTCCATGCCGCTACACTCTTGCATCGGCGGTGAGATCTTCGTCCCATATCGATGGGGCAGAATGCTGGTCCGCGGCCTCGGGTTATGTCCCGGGGCGCGGCCAGCATGGGTTACGACCGGACCGGTCCCGGCTAATGGGAGCGAGGCGGTAGTCGAGTGCTCGGCCCGGCGCATCTCGTTCATCTAAGTAGGCTGGTGCTCGTCATGGCCGGAACAGCCGATGTGGAGCGGGAGAGTGGGCGTCGATGGGGTCCGACCGAGGCATTGGCCTCTTGGTTTGGGGCTCAGCTGCTGGCTGTTGTCTGGGCCGGTCTTGTTGTCGGTATTCAGCCGACCGCAGACGGTGATGGGGCGACCGAGTCGATCTGGTGGTTTTTGGCCGGAGGGACCGGATTGTGGATCGCCTACGGAATCATCTCGGTGTGGTTGGCCCGTCGCTACGGGGGAGTGGGCATCCTGATTGGTCGTCGCCACTCGCCTGTCGCCATCGGCGTTGGGTTGGTAAGCGGCGTTGCCTGTCAGCTGTTGCTTGTCCCGGCGGTGTATTGGTTGCTCGATGGACGCATCGATGGCGATCCGGAGGCGTCAGCTCGTCAGCTGATTTCGCTGGTTTCGGGCCCGGCGGCGGTGGCCGGATTGGTGGTCGCGGTGGTGATCCTGGCCCCGGTGACCGAGGAGTTGATCTATCGCGGTGTCCTGCTGCGAGGTTTGGATGGACCCATCGGGCGCGCCGGATCGATTGTGGTCACCTCGGCAGTCTTTGCTGTGGCTCATGGTCAAGTGATCCTGCTTCCGGGTCTGTTTGCATTCGCGGTGGTACTGGCCGTTCTGACGTACCTGTTCGATGGTCTGGTTAGTCCGATCGTTGCCCACATGACGTTCAACGCCACCACTGTTGTTCTTCTCCTGACGTAACGCCTGTGTCGCTGCTGTTACTGGATCTGTCGGGTGATCCACTTGACCCAACGTGGGTCCGGGTCTGCCACAGCTCCTCACAATCGCGGCTCCCGCTCCGACGGGACTTGGACGGCACGGAGGAACATCGTGGACAGATTCGAAGATCAGGCCAGCACCGACGATCGGCATTCACAGCTGAGAGGCGACGTCGACTACGGCGTACCGGCTCAGGAGACTGAGACGGACGGCCAAGGCGAGGAGTTCGGAGAGACCGCTATGGGCGCGAGCAACGCCGCTCGGGCAACTTCTGCGTTCGACTATCCGGCTCACGAGGTTGCCGGAGGCGAAGGGGAGCTGTTGTTCGAATCGTCCGGTCCGGCTGATGCCCCATGGCAGCCCATCGCTTCTGAACCACCTTCCGAACTACCTTCTCAAACACACGGTGGTCTGTCGGCTGATGAAGAGTACCCGCTAGTAGAGCGACGGTCTCAACCTTGGCTTGATGATGAATCCTCGGTGGGATCTGAAGACAGGTCGGTTGTCGAGGCGGCTGATGTTGGTTCGTGGCCGACACTTGATGTCGGCCAACCAGATCGGCCCACGGGCCATCGCCTCGAAGCCCAATCGCTTGAGCTGGGAGTACGTAGAGAGTCGGCGGATTACACAGCCGACCACGCCGCCGACCACGCCGCCGACCACCCAGGGGATCAGATAGCGGGCTACGAAGTCGAACTGGACGCATCGACTGTTGTCGATGCGTCTGCTGTCGATGCGTCGGAGCCGTTGGACCTGAGTGCTGATGGCTTGGTCGATGACAGAGACGAAACGGAGACCGATGTCGCCGGGTTGATCGCCGGTGAAGATGAACAGGGCGAAGCAGAGAGCCGTCGCAGCTGTCGTATTTGTTCAGCACCTGTGTCGCAGATCAACATAAATGTTGATGGCAACGCCTTGATTCTTGAATCGTGCGATGAGTGTGACAGCCGTCGATGGCACCTGGACGGTCAACCAATCGACTTGAAGCGTGCGCTCGACGAGGTCGGCGAGCACGCTGGACGACGCCAGTAGCCACAACGACAACAGACGGTTAAGGCGACGTCACTCGAGCCCGAAACTTAGGTATCGTCGCTTGGTGGTCGACATTACGGGCGAAAACGCCTCCACCGATGCCGACATGGTTTCGGCTGTGGCCGAGTCGGGGACGGCATTGACGTCCGAGCGTAGACTCGGTCGAACTGGGCTGTTTATCGCCGCCCTTCTCAGCGGATTTGTGTTCGCCATCTTGAACTGGCCCAACGCCGACAGCCTGAGCGACTTGGCCGACCCGCTGCTCTTTGCCGACACCACCCCGGCGGGCGGCGATATGGGTGCCCACGTTTGGGGTCCGGCCTTTCTCCGTGACCACCTACTACCGCAGGGTCGGTTGACCGGTTGGACACCCGACTGGTACGCCGGCTTCCCGGCCTACCAGTTCTATATGGTTGTGCCTTCGTTGGCCATAATCGCCTTGAACGTCGGTCTGCCATGGTTCATAGGTCTTCCGCTGGCCGTCGCCGCATTGGTTTTTCTCGCCCGGAGTTCCATCGGCCGTACCTGGCCGGCCTCACGTCGTCGGGCCGCGTTGACAGCAGCCGCCGTGATTCTGATTCCGCTGTTGGTGTCGTTGCCGTACGGTGTGTCGTTCAAGTTGATTTCGGTGACCGGCCTTGTGTTCTTTCCACTGGCCGGATGGTTCATGGCCAAGGGGGCTAAATCACCCGAGCCAGTGCCGGCCATGGTTGCCCTGGCGGCATTCGTGTTCTTGTTCGACACGAACTTCACGATCTATGGCGGCAACATCACGTCTACGTTGGCCGGTGAGTTCGCCTTTTCCATGAGCCTTTGTCTGGTTCTGTTCGCCATTGGCCTGGTGATTCGAGGACTCGACACCAACCGGCATCGGGCCAGTGCGGCTGCCGTTGTGGCATTGGCCGCACTGTGTCACATCATTCCGGTGTTCTTCATGATGCCGGCACTCATGCTGGCAGTTCTCTCCGACGGAAAGCGATCGCCGAGGAGTTGGGTGGCCGCTGGAACCGTCGCCCTGGCGCTGGTCCCGTTCGCCGACCAGGCGTCCAACTCAGTTCGGGTACTGATAGGACTGGCCGTCGTCACAGTGTTCCTAGCCGGGCTCTACGCCGACGATACGGTCCGGACGCGTTCTCTGTGGTTGCTGGTAGTGGGGCCGGTCTCGATCTTGCTGACCGCCTTCTGGCTGTTGCCGTTCTATCTCAGCGAGGACTACTTCAACGACATGGGCTGGGAGAGGCTCGACGACGTTGGGCCTCCGTTATTGACCGTCCCGATCAAGATTGCCCTCCCGGTGGCCGCCATCGGAGTGCTTGTCTCCTATGTGACCCGGGAGAGGATCGGTATGATCTTCACCGGCACCGGTCTGATCTTTGCCGCTGCGGTGGCGAACCTTGGTGAGGGCCCGCTCTGGAACGCCCGCCTCCTGCCGTTCTACTACCTGTCGGTGTACGTGCTGGCCGCCATCGGTGTCGCCATGGTTGTGCGCTTTGCCGCTTCGTGGCTCAGTCAGAGCTTCGACCGCCCGAGCCCCGATCTCTTGGCTGCCGGTAGCTGGGTGGCGGCCGTAGCCGTGCTGATTGCCGTAGCCATGCCGCTTCGACTGATGCCGTTCGGTCGCATTGATGAAAATGGCGACTACCGCTGGCTTGCGTTCACCAACACCGCCGGTAGCGCCGTCCCCGGCTGGACGGAGTGGAACTACTCCGGTTACGAGCGGAAGCAGTCCTACGGTGAGTACCATCAGGTGGTTTCCGATATGGCGGCTGTCGGCGCCGATAACGGCTGCGGTCGGGCCATGTGGGAGTACAGCTCCGATTTGGATCGCTACGGAACACCGATGGCCCTCATGTTGCTGCCTCACTGGACTGATGGCTGCATCGGTTCCATGGAAGGCCTGTACTTTGAGTCGTCGGCGACAACGCCGTTCCACTTTCTCAATCAGAGCGTGTTGTCGGATGCGCCGTCCCGTGCCCAGAGGGATCTGCCTTATCGTGACTTCGATATCGATCTCGGTACCGCCCAGTTGCAGTTGATGGGTGTGCGTTACTACATGGCTATGTCCGACGCCGCAATCTCCGCTGCCGACTCCCATCCGGGTTTGACACGGCTGACCGAGTCACAGCCGTTTGTGGTGTATGAAGTGAACGGATCCGATCTGGTTGAGGGACTGGGCTATGAGCCGGTCGTCGTTTCCGGTCGGAGCGAAGACCAGGTCTCCAACATTGAGACCGCCAGCAGGTTTGATATCGAGTGGGTAAGCCAAGCCGTCGAGCACTACAACGATGTGCCCAGCTTCTTGTCGCTTCCGGCCGAGGACGGTCCGGAGGAGTGGATGCGATCGGAGTCCCTGATCAGGACCGATGGCAATCAGATCACCCCGGCCACCGTTTCCGATATCTCATCCACCACCTCCAGCATCAGGTTCACCGTCGACGAGGTGGGCAAGCCGGTGCTGGTCAAGGCCTCGTTCTTCCCGAACTGGGATGCCGACGGAGCCGACGGGCCGTGGCGTGCTGGACCGAACCTTATGGTGGTCGTCCCTACCGATTCGGAAGTGGAGCTGAACTTCGGGCGCAGCGCCATCGACTGGTTGGCCAACTTGGTCACATTGCTCGGACTCTTGGCGGTGGCCGCGTTGTACCGGTTGGATCGTCGCCTCGACCTTTCGCCGGCGCTCAGTGCGGTTCACCGGTCGGCGGAGAAGCAGCCTGCGGTGGTCGAAACGCCGGTTGACGACGACAGTTCGCCCGTCGGAGACGAGCCGGATCACGAAGCCACGGTGCGGACGAGCGTCGAATCGACCAACGGGTCGACCGGATCGTCATCGGCGATGACCTCCGTGCCCGAGCCGGCAACGATCAACGGCGAAGACGAGGCTCCTGATCTCGGAGCGGAGATCCTGGTCGGCTCGGAGCGGAGCGTCGCCCAGACCGTTCAGGTCACCCCCGACACCATTGAGCTGGCGGTGGTTTCACCGGAGGCGGTGGAGCCCGATGGCTCAGGCGGCGATTCCGTATCGGCGGAGCCGAATGAGGAACCAGAGCCCGGATAGGGCAGGCCTCTATGCGTAGTCGACTGCGCCTGTTCGCCGCAGTCGGTGTGTTGGCCACGCTCATTGACCTCGGCGGCTACCTGGCCATGCGGCAGGTGTCGAGCTGGTGGACGGCCGACATTTTGGCGTTGACGGTGGCCGCCTGTGCCTCCTACATCCTCAACCGGGATCTCACCTTTCGCCGCAGCCCAAATGCCCGGTGGGTCAGCAATCCGGTCGTGTTCGCCGGGACAGCGCTGGTTGCCGGTTTGGTCGACCTCTCGATGGTCGGTCTGCTGGAAAGCTTCAGCCTGCCACCGTTGCTGTCAAAGGCAGCTGCCATCGCCCCGGCCGCCGCCGTCCGATGGTTTGTGTACCGCTGGGTCCTGTTCAGCGAAGTCAGACGTGATCTGGCTCAGAGAGTTGAGCGTCCGCAGCCCGACCGGCCAAAGCGGGTGACGGTGGTCGTTCCCGCCTACAACGAAGGCGAGCTGATTGTCGACTCGATCAACATGCTGGACCAGTTTCTGACCGTTCATTATCCCGATGACTATGAGGTAGTGGTTGTCGACGACGGCTCACCCGACAACACCGCACAATTGGCGGAAAGAGCCGGAGCGACCGTCGTCCGAATGCCGGAGAATCGAGGCAAGGGGGCGGCGGTGAGAGCGGGTGTTCTGGCCGCCCAGGGTCGGTCTGTGGTCTTTACCGACGCCGACCTGTCCTACCCGCCGCCACTTGTGGCCCAGGTTGTCGCCCAGCTTGAAGACGGATGGGACATCGTGGTCGGCAGTCGCCGCCACGAGGACACGAACACCCTGGTGAAAGCTCGTCGTCTTAGGCAGCTGGGCGGACGGCTGGTTAACCATCTGACCCACCTGGTGTTGTTGGGGCACTTTCGTGACACCCAATGCGGGATCAAGGGGTTTCAGGCCGACATCGGTCGGGCGGTCTTTCAACGGACCCGCATCGACGGGTTCGCCTTTGATGTGGAGCTGTTTCTCATCGCCGAGCAGGACCAGTTGTCGCTCAATGAAATACCGGTCACGGTGGAAAACCGTGGCGCATCTTCGGTCAACGTGACCTCGGATTTTCTGCAGTTGTTCTCTGATCTCGTTCGGATCCGCCGATGGGTGGGCAGCGGTGAGTACCGGCCCACAGCCGAGCATCTCCGCCTATACCAGCGTCGCTAGCGGCCTTTCCGCTTCGAGCTGGATTGAAAAGCCAAACTCATCGGGTCGATCAGCCGACGCCCTAGGATCATAGTTGGTCGTTGGTACACCCCCGGCTTATGTCCTCGGACAGACCGGCAGTACTGGGAGATCGGATGGGCACCACCACCACGCATCATGGAGGGCAATCCAGTGAGCTCCGATTCGACCGACACCCGGCAAAGCCAAAACCATCAAATCGATCAAGCACCACAGACCGTTGGTGGCCCTGGGCGACGATCGACCGACCAGCAACCCGACGGCAACGGAGACTCCATGTCCGATACTCTCGATCCCGCTCAGCTAGATGCCATCGTCAAGGCCTACGACGTACGGGGAACCTACCCTGACCAGATCAACGCTGACATTTGTCGGCGGCTCGGTACTGGCTTCGCCAAATTTATCTCCCAAGCCGAACCGGAGACCACAGCGGTGGTGATCGCTCGAGACATGCGACCGTCTGGTCCCGAGTTGGTGGCCGCCTTCGCCGAAGGCGTCATGGAGCAGGGCCTCGATGTCGTCGACGTCGGCATGGGTTCCACCGACCTTCTTTACTACGCATCGGGCTCGATGAATCTGCCGGGAGCGGTGTTTACCGCCTCCCACAACCCGGCCGAGTACAACGGCATCAAAATGTGTCGTAGCGGGGCGGCCCCTATCGGGGAACAGTCCGGCCTGGCCGAGATCAAGCGGGTCGCCATCGAAGGGGCGCCGGCGGCCGAGCGTCGTGGATCTCAGTCCTCTCAGGATGTACTCGCCGCCTTCGCCGACCATGTTCGTTCATTCATACAGACTGATGGACTGCGACCACTGAAAGTGATTGCCGATACGGCCAATGGCATGGGTGGACTGGTGGTCCCGGAGGTGTTCGCCCAGCTGCCATTTGATCTTGAGGTGATGTATCCCGAGCTCGACGGCACGTTCCCCAATCACGAGGCCAACCCCATCGACGTCAAGAATTTGGTTGATCTGCAGGCCCGGGTTCTTGAGACCGGCGCCGATATCGGCCTGGCCTTTGACGGTGACGCCGACCGGGTCTTCCTCGTTGACGAGAAGGCCGAGCCGGTATCCGGCTCGCTCACCACCGCGCTACTGGCCAAGGCCATCCTGGCTGACAATCCAGGGTCCAAGGTCATCTACAATCTCATCTGTTCGAAGGTTGTTCCCGAGGTTGTGGAGGAGTCGGGCGGCACCGCCTTGAGGTCTCGTGTCGGACACTCCTTCATCAAGCAGATGATGGCGGAAGAAGGGGCGATCTTCGGCGGCGAACACTCGGCTCACTACTACTTTGCCGACAACTGGCGGGCCGATTCCGGCCTGATTGCGTCAGTGATGATCCTTGAGCAGCTCGCTCGATTCGACGGACCGTTGTCCGAGTTGCTTGCTCCGCTTCGTCGGTACGCCGCTTCGGGTGAAATCAACACCCGCGTTTCCGACGCGGCCGCCGTTATCGATCACGTCTCGTCCCACTACGAGTCTCACAGCGCCACGATCAGCTCTGACCGATTGGACGGGCTGACGGTCGACCAGGGCTCCTGGTGGTTCAACCTTCGGCCTTCGAACACCGAGCCCCTCTTGAGGCTGAACCTTGAAGCCGCTGATGAAGCGTCGGTTGCGGCCCGGGTAGCCGAGGTCCAGGCCGTGATGGCCGAAGTCGGTTGAGACAACTGATTTGACCCCCGATGTTCAAGATTAAGGGACAAGTTCAAGACAACGCTTGGGGCGACCCGGAGGCCATACCTCGGATTGTCGGTTATGAGCCGTCCGGTGACCCCCAGGCCGAGTACTGGCTGGGGGCCCATCCCAAAGCGCCCAGCGAAATCGTCGATGAACGCGGATCAGATGTTGGTCCGGGCGAGTCGCTCGACAAGCTCATCGCTGCCGACCCGGTAGCGGCGTTGGGCTCGGCTACCGCTGAGCGGTTTGGCCAGCTCCCGTTCCTGCTGAAGATCTTGGCCGCCGGCAAGCCGTTGTCCATTCAAGCCCACCCGAGTCTTGAACAGGCTCGGGCAGGATTTGCCCGGGAGAACGAGGCGGGCCTGGGCCTGCTTGCGCCGAATCGGAGTTATCGAGATCCGAATCACAAGCCCGAGATGATCTGTGCGCTGACTCCATTTGAGGCCAAGTGTGGACTGCGGCCGGTTGCCGAGCTCTCGGCTCTTCTGGCGTTGTTCGAATCCGGCCCGGTCAAACAGTGGGGGGCTGTCGTTAGTCGGTCGGTCGAGTCCGGTGAAGCTGTCGCATTGGCCGAGTCGGTCGAATGGCTGCTGTCGCTGGACCCGGATGCCGCCTCCGACCTAATCGAGGCGTTGGTGACCGAGACCCGGCACCTGATCGACGACGCCGGTGCCGAAGCCGGTCGCTTCTTTGCCGAATTGACGTGGACTGTCGAGATCGCCGAGTCATTCCCGGGCGACATCGGCATCGCTGTAGCCCTGATGTTGAACCATCTGACCCTGCAGCCGGGTGAGGCCATGTATCTGGGGGCTGGAAATCTTCATGCCTATTTGTCCGGTGTCGGCATCGAGCTGATGGCCAATAGCGACAATGTGCTTCGTGGGGGCTTGACGGCCAAACACATTGACGTTGATGAGCTGCTGTCGGTGGTGAGCTACGAACCAATGCGGCCTCCGGTGCAGCGGCCCGACTCCCAGAACCACACCTTCGAAACTCCAATACCTGAGTTTTCCTTGACGAGAATTGTTGGACCGGGTTTCAGGCCCGAAGACGGACCACCGGATGAGCCGGTCGATATCGACGTGGAGCTTGACGGGCCGGAGATCGTCCTGGTGACCGACGGGTCAACTCGGTTAAAGGCAACGGGACAACAAGACGTTGAAGCCTGCGGTGCACTCGAAGTGGCCGCTGTTGGTGGTGAGGCCGTCTTTGTGCCCCACGCCCACGGCCGCTATCGGCTTACGATCGACAGTCCCCGTACGGTTGTCTGGCGGGCCACTACCGGATCGGGCCGATAACCTGGCAGCCGCGCCTCGTTGGCCCGTCAATCCGTACAAGGCCGACAAGGCCTTGCGGAGAGACGACGGAGAAAAAGGAAAACACCGTGGCTCTTGATCCCATGTTGCTAGACATACTTGCCTGTCCCGAAGACAAGGGACCACTGCTGTACTTCGAGAACGACGACTTTCTGTACAACCCTCGTCTCCGCCGCCGCTACCGGATCGACAACGACATTCCGGTGATGCTGATCGACGAAGCCGAGACGCTCGATGACGACTCTCATCGGGCGGTGGTCGACCAGGCCACCTCTCTTGGGATTACCCCGAATTTTGCTTCCGACTCGGGTGACTGAGGCGGCGCAATTCGCCCGTACCTCGAATAGGGTGCTGGATAACTGAGGTTTCCAGCAAGGAGCGAGGATGTCCAACTCACAGGTGCGCCCAACCACCGTGGCCGACGGCGACTTCAAAGTCGCTGATCTGAACCTGGCCGGACAGGGCCGTAAGCAAATCGAGCTGGCTGAACACGAGATGCCGGGACTCATGTCTCTGCGAGCCGAGTTCTACGACGAGCAGCCTCTGAAAGGCGCCCGCATCACCGGTAGTTTGCACATGACGGTGCAGACGGCGGTGCTTATCGAAACCTTGACCGCTCTTGGTGCTCAGGTCCGCTGGGCCAGCTGCAACATTTTCTCCACCCAGGACGAGGCAGCGGCGGCCGTCGCCGTCGGACCCCAGGGCACAACCGAGCACCCAACCGGTGTGCCGGTCTTCGCCTGGAAGGGCGAGACGCTTGAGGAGTACTGGTGGTGCACCGAGCAGGC
>JAHDFR010000420.1 GCA_020628065.1 Acidimicrobiales bacterium | reverse complement strand
ACAGCACCGTGTTGTAGTGGGGATACCCCGGCTCGCTCCCCCACTCACCCTGAAAAGTCTCAGGGTTTACCCCGAAGTCACGCCCTCAAGGTCGGTTGCCGGTACGGCGTTCGGCAGGCCAACATCGGCCAAGTGGCGGTTCAACTCCGCCAGTCCGACGTTGCCGAGCCGAACCAACGTTGGCTGTTCGGCCGTCAGGTCAAGAATCGAGGTCGACGTTCGCCGTTCGGCGGGGGCCTTCAGCTCATCATGGATGATTAGTGGAACATGGTCGGAGAAGCGTTGCAGCAGCTGCTGAACACTGGTGTAGGTCGGCTCCCCACTGAGGTTGGCGGAGGCCCCTTGAAACGCTCGCAGCCCCATGCTCCGAATCTCAGCCTGCAACCTCACAAACGGCCGATGCGGTGGATAATCGGTCCACACGTTCAGTACGGTGCCGTTAACCAGTGAACTGGCAGGTAAAGACTCTTCTCTCGCCGGAAGAACAACCCCCAGGGCGTGGATCTCCCGTTGCAACGCCATCACCGCAGGCCACGGGAACCGCAGTCGTGTGAGATCGACGAATTCGCCAAGATGCTCCGGGTCACACACCAGAGCCAACGTCTTCTCGGCCGGCCGCTGCTTGGCCTCGAAAATCTTCTGCCCCGCGGCCGCGCTGTCCATGTCGGCCAGAAAGGCGAAGGCACCGTTGAAGTAGACGATAATCGCTTCGCCCGAAATGAGATGGCTTGCCGCCAACTCCGCTGCCTGCGGATCGGTGTAACGCACCACCTTGGCTGTCATGAAGTGAGACTACGCATAAGAGCCCGCTGCCCGTGAACCTGGCAGCCAACAGTCAGTCGATCTGGAAATTCGCTTTCATAACGGCGTCCAGTTCCCGCCAGCGAGCAACCGCTTCAGGGTCCAGATTGGTTTCAGGTGCCTTGTCGGCACCGAAGTAGCCGAACTCGTCGGAGCCTCGAACCAGGATGGCCGTCCCGGACGCACCTCGCTCGGTCGAACTACCAACGTAGGTTCGGGGCGACACGTACTGCACGTTGAGGCCGATCCGACGATCATTCGTTCGGTTGGGTCCCGAAGCGTGAATCGTCCAGCCGTGATGAAACGATGCCTGTCCCGGTTGAAGCGCACACACTTCAGCGGCC
>JAHDFR010000190.1:3857-7012 GCA_020628065.1 Acidimicrobiales bacterium | reverse complement strand
CTGGCTGCGGACCACGCTTCGGTGGTTGACGCCGTCGTCCACCTTCCGGTTTGGGTGTCGGGTGCAGCCGGTTTCGTCTTTCTCTCAGGTACTTCAATCGGGCTCTTCTGGGTGGCTCGGGGAGGCCCCTCCGTCGAGAACCGGATGTGGGCGCTGAACCGTGGTGTCTTCCTGGCGGGCTTGGCGGTGGCGCTGAACACAATCGGTGTGGCCTGGTTCCGGCTCATCGGCCCGCCCTCGTGGTATCCCGAGGTTGAGCCGACAGCCTCCGCGTTGGTTTCGGCTCGCTGGTCTCTGCTGTTTGCCGACGTGATGTGGATGTATGCCGCCTTCCTGGTTGTCGTGGCCGTACTCGGACGGTTACTGATGAACCATCCGATGAAGGCGCTGGCCGGGTCCGTTGTTCTCTACGCCGCTTCCCAGTTCGGTCTCGCTTTCGGCCCTACTTCCGTACCGGGTGGGCATCCGACATGGAATCTTCCTGCATGGCAGTTCCTGTTCGTCACCGGCCTGCTGGCCGGCACACGGTGGAACGACATTCGCAAGGTTCTCGACGACAACCAGCGTTTCGTATGGTGGGCGGCTTGTGCCGCCGTGGGCGTAATCGTTACTCTCCGCATCGGCTTCAACTTCGCTGAGCGGGGCATTGACCCCATCGGTCTGGTCGGCCAGCGTGACGCCCTGGAGACCGTCTGGTTGGGTAAGAACTCGCTGGCTCCGGCCCGCCTCGGATTGGTTCTTGGTGTGGGACCGGCTGCGTATCTGTTGTGTCGCCACCGGAGCCCTCTCGACTGGATTCTCATTCCCGCGGGCGGACGAAGCCTTCGGATCTACGCCGTGTCCACGGTGGCCGCCTACCTTTGGGTCGCTACCGGAGTTAATCGCTGGCCGGTGTTGAACGCCGAGATCGCCATCATCGTCGCCACCGTCGTGATTTTGACGGTCGGTCGGCTTCCTGCCCTGGGACGAGGCCGGGCCTGGTCGTTCTGAACCTCGGCCCGCCGGTCTGATTCGGTGTTCAGATTGTTCCGTATCCGCCGCCGCCGGGCGTCTCAATTTCAAAGACATCTCCGACGTCCAGCAACGTCTTAAACACCGCCCCGAACTCGGTGACGGTGCCGTCGACTGCTATCTTGCGATTCCGGCCCACCGCTCCGGGTAGTCCCCCGGCGGCACCGTAGGGTTGGACGGAGCGGTGGCCGCTGAGAACGTTGAGTTCAACCGACTCTTCGAAGCGGATGCGGCGAACCGTCCCGTCGCCACCCCGGTGACGACCCCCACCGCCCGATCCGGTGCGGATCTTGAATTCTTCGAGGATGACCGGGAACCGCCACTCAAGAACTTCGGGGTCGGTGAGTCGGCTGTTGGTCATGTGGGTGTGCACGGCCGAGCAGCCATCGGCGTTTGCTGTGGCTCCCGCTCCCCCACAGATCGTTTCGTAGTACTGGATGCGGTCGTTGCCCCAGATGACGTTGTTCATCGTTCCTTGGGCTGCCCCCATGACGCCAAGCGCCCCATAGAGGGTGTCGACGATGAGTTGGCTGGTCTCCACGTTCCCGGCGATGACGGCCGCCGGGTAGGACGGGTTGATCATGCACTCATCAGGGAGAACGAGTTCGAGTGGTTTCATGCAGCCGGCGTTTAGGGGGATGTCGTCGTCGACCAACGTCCGGAAGACATACAGTACGGCGGCGTGAGCTATGGCTGAGGGGGCGTTGAAGTTTCCGGGGTGCAGTCCGCTTGTGCCGGTGAAGTCGACGACGGCTGATCGGTCGTCCCGATTGACCGTGATGTTGACCGCCACCTGGTAGCCGTCGTCCATGGCGTAGGTGAAACTTGAGTCGGTGAGGGCGTCGATGACCCGCCGAACCGACTCTTCGGCGTTGTCCTGCACGTGACTCATGTAGGCGTGCACCACGTCGAGTCCGTATTGGTCGATGACCCGCCGCAGTTCACTGGTGCCTTTCTCACATGCCGCAACCTGGGCTTGCAGATCGGCAATGTTCTGTGCGGCGTTGCGACACGGATAGGGGGCTTCGGTCAGCAGCGTCCGAATTTCGTCGTGACGGAAGCGGTCTTCGCTGACCAGCAGAAAGTTGTCGATCAACACGCCTTCCTCATCAACCGTGGTTGAGTCGGCCGGGGCCGAGCCGGGGACGGTGCCGCCGACATCAGCGTGGTGGCCTCGGGAGGCCACATAGAAGATTGGCCGGGAATCAGGCCCTGGTTCCTCGGCGGCTGGATCCGGTTCCTTGTGGTCGAAGACCGGCTTGATCACCGTGATGTCTGGCAGGTGGGTTCCCCCGTTGTACGGGGCGTTCATGACGAAGACGTCGCCCGGCCTCATGTCGGGGTTTTGACGGATGATCGACTTGATGGATTCGCTCATCGAGCCGAGATGGACCGGCATGTGGGGAGCGTTGGCGATCAGGTCACCTTCGGGGTCGAAGATGGCGCAGCTGAAGTCGAGCCGTTCCTTGATGTTGACCGACGCTGCTGTGTTCTCCAGTACGACTCCCATCTGTTCGGCGATGTTCATGAACAGGTTGTTGAAGATCTCCAGCTGGACCGGATCAACCGATGTCCCTATGGCTGTTGCCGCCGGCAGCGCTTCTGTCCGCTCAAGAACGAGATCGCCCAGGTCATTGACCACTGCCTGCCAGCCGGGTTCCACCACAGTGGTGGCGGTGTCTTCGAGAATGACGGCCGGACCGTCGACGATTGCTCCGGCCGCCAACCCCGCCCTGGCCACAAACGGCGTGTCCACTGATGTGCCGCTGAACACCACCGGTCGCCGGACCGGTTCGGACTGCGGCGCCGCACCGACCGAGTCGTCGATTCCGCTGCCCAGATCCACCTGTTCCCGTCCGATGGCTTCAACCTGAATGGACTCGACGATCAGATCTTTGTCCGGGCTGACAAACCCGAACCGGGCCCGGTGAACCTCCTCGAAGGCTGAGACCAGCTCTTCGAGTTCTCCTCGGGCCACGTGAAAGGCGGTGTCGGAACCGTGATAGCGGAGGCTGAGACGGTGGACGGCCTCGACAGTGTCGGGCGATAGAGCTTGGCCTGGCGCTGCCGGTACAGCAGCGGATTGACGTGGCGCTGCCGGTACAGCAGCGGATTGACGTGGCGCTGCCGGTACAGCAGCGGAT
>JAHDFR010000190.1:0-3757 GCA_020628065.1 Acidimicrobiales bacterium | reverse complement strand
TGGCGCTGCCGGTACAGCAGCGGATTGACGTGGCGCTGCCGGTACAGCAGCGGATTGATCGAGCACTGCCTGCAGGGCGGTTGCTTCCAGAGCGTCGAAGTCGGGAGAGAGAGCAGCCAGCAGGTCGGCGTCGAGGGTTTGTTCCACTGCCCGGTCCTCGACCTTTCGAGTGTCGGCCAATCCGATTCCCACCGCCGACAGCACGCCGGCGTGGGGGTGAATGTGGACTCTGGTGATTCCCAGTCGGTCGGCCACCAGGCAGGCGTGTTGGCCTCCGGCTCCCCCAAAGCAGACCAGGGTGTAGTCGGTGACGTCGTGGCCTCGCTGAACCGAGATCTTCTTAATGGCGTTGGCCATGTTGTCTACGGCGATGGATAGGAAGCCTTCAGCCACCTCGACCGGGCTGCGACCTATCTCGTCGGCCAGGGTGTCAAAGGCCACTGTCACTGCTTCGGTGTCCAACGGTTCGTCACCGTTGAGTCCGAACACATTGGGGAAGAACTCGGGCCGCAACTTGCCGAGCAGTACGTTGCAGTCGGTAACCGCCAGTGGGCCCCGGTTGCGATACGCGGCCGGTCCCGGATCGGCCCCGGCCGAGTCCGGTCCTACCCTCATGCGTGACCCGTCGTAGTGCAGAATTGACCCCCCTCCGGCGGCGACGGTGTGAATGTCGATCATGGGCGCACGCACCCTGACGCCAGCCACTTCAGTTTCGTAGGTGCGTTCAAGCTCGCCTGAAAAGTGCGACACGTCCGTTGACGTGCCACCCATGTCGAAACCGATGAGCTTTTGAAATCCGGCGGCTCTGGCGGTTCGGATCATGCCCACCACTCCCCCGGCAGGCCCGGACAACAGGGCGTCCTTACCCTGGAAGCTGAAGGCGTCGGTCAAACCTCCGTTGGACTGCATGAACATGAGTCGGGGCGCCTCGGCCGCCTGGCTTTCAGATGGTTCGACTACCGTCGTTTTCCCTTCAGTTGTTTTGGTGTGTGCTTTGGTGTGTCCGATCGGGCGGAGTTTGGCGTCCACCTGCTCCACATAGCGCCGCAGGATCGGAGACAGGTAGGCGTCCACCACTGTCGTATCACCGCGGGACACCATCTTCATCAACGGCGACACCTCATGGCTGACTGAAACCTGGGCAAATCCGAGCTGCCTGGCCATCTCACCCAGGGCGGCTTCATGGTCGGTGTGGCGGTATCCGTGCACCAAACAGATGGCCACCGAATTGAATCCGGCGGCTCGACACGCTTCCAGCTCGGTCCTGGCCCCGTCGATGTCCAACGGCGTGAGTAACTTCCCTTCGGCGTTAACCCGCTCCTCCACTTCGACCACCCGGTCATAGAGCATTTCTGGCAGGACGATGTCGAGGGCGAAGATGTCCGGGCGGGCCTGGTAGCCAATCCGGAGGGCGTCGGCGAAACCTTTGGTTGTCACCAGAACGGTTGGCTCGCCTTGGCGCTCCAACAGTGCGTTGGTGGCCACCGTTGTCCCCATCTTGACCGACTGGATCAGGTCGGAAGGCAGCGCATCATTCGGTCCCACCCCCAAGACGTCGCGTATGCCCTGGATGGCGGCGTCAGCGTACCGTCGCCGGTTTTCCGAAAGCAGTTTGTGGGTTACCGTCGAGCCGTCGGGTCGTAGCGCCACAACGTCGGTGAAGGTCCCACCGCGGTCGATCCAGAACTGCCAGCGGCCCGTGTCTCCGGTCATGGTCAGATGCTACGTCATGATCGGATACAACGAGATGCCACCGCCGAGTGCCGGGTCTCAAACGTTCAGCCGGCCACCAGCACCCGAAACTGGTCCATCGTTCCCCCGGAAGTCTCCAGCCGTACCTCGACAACGGAGTCGGATGTGGTGACATCATCGGCCCGGCCGAGCTTGCGGGAAGCTTCGTAGGTGACTCCGTCCAAGCCGAATTCATCGGTTGATCGAAGGTCGCCGGGCGAGCTGGCCACTGCCAGCACCGGCGATCCGAGATCTATGGTCGCCGCTGTAAGCGAGTCCTCGGCCGGCGAGTAGGAGAAGTAGTAGGAGGTCACGGCGGTTCCGGCTTCGATGGTGGCACCACCGACGGTCAGATCATCGGCCAGGACGGTGGTCTGTTCTTCCCACAGCTGCAGCGAGCCGGTTTCGAAGTAGGGCCCCCGTTTACTGAGATCGGTGTCGGCGGTCAACGGTCCGGCGAACGTTACGTCGCCCGAGGACACCGCCGGGCCGGTGGGGAGCGGCGCCGAGGTCGAGGTCGTCGACGTGATTTGGGTCGTGGTGGATGGCGCCGCCGAGGACGACGGTGTCGGCGGTCGAGATGTTGTTGACCCACGAGGAGAGGTCGACGTGGGCCTGGCCAAGGAAGTGGATGTTGCTCCCAGGGTCGTTGGGGTCTGCGTCTCCTCGGCCCGAGGAACCGGGGACAAGCTCGAAGTCGATGTCCAGGCCGACGTCGAGTTCGAAGTCGACGTCGGAGTGGAAGTCGGAGTGGAGATGGACGTGGTTGAACCGTCGGCAGTCGCTGTCGACCTCTCCCCGTTCACCCCGGCGGCCGACCGCGAGGCTGTGGCGGACGACGCGGAGCTTGTGGCCTCGCCAGGTTCGACGCCTTCGACAGGAACAGACCGGGCATCGTCTTCCGTTACCGGGGCTACCGTATTGTCGCCGCTCTGATCGACTGAGGCTAAAGCAACTTCCGCTTCGCTTTCGCCAGTCCCGGCCAACCCACCGGCTACTGCTGCGCCGGCCACCGCAACCGATGCCACCGCTGCTCCGACTGCGGTGGCAGCGGCGCCGAGATCAGGGAAACGGGCAACCGTACGGGCCAGTGAAGCCAGCGGAGCGGCGACCGGCAGTCCGAGAAGGAACGACATCGGCCCGGCGGCCAACTGCAGACGGCCGACCGACAGGGCCAAAGTCGCCCTGACCACTTCGGGGTCGAAGTGGGTTCCAGCCGACATGGCCAACTCTCGTCGAGCTTCCTCGGCCGACATCGGGACCTTGTAGGCCCGAGTCGCCGTCATGACCTCGTAGGCGTCGGCCACGGCCACGATCCGGGCGGCCAACGGGATCTCTTCGCCAGTCAGCCCAGCCGGGTAGCCGCTGCCGTCCCACTTCTCGTGGTGGCCCCACGAGGCCGAGGCCCACTCCCCCAGGAAATAGTCGAGTGGCGCCAACAGGTGACGGCCTTCTTCGGGATGGGTTTGCAGTTCAGCCCATTCATCCTCATCGGGTCTGCCCGGCTTGTTGAGAATGGCGGGCGAGACATGGATCTTGCCCATGTCGTGCAGCAGGGCGCCCCACTGGAGCTTCTCCAGATCATCACCGGTCAGGCCCATCTCTTCGCCGATCATCCGGGAGTACACGCGGACACGTTCGGAGTGACCTCTGGTTCGGCGATCGTGGGTTCCGATGGCGGTGGCCATGGCCAGAACCTGCTCGGCCGCCGACTGATGGGCATCAACCAGACCGTTGGCCTTCGCCGCCTCCAAGTCGCGTTCCAACTGGCGACTGGAGGATGCCTTCATCGCCAACTTGAATCGTGAAGGCGCCTCGTCCGGGAACACCAACGACAGCTTCAACAGGGCGGCCAGCGGGAGAAGCCTGGTGGCGAACCGGGCCACCACGAAGGACACGGCGAAGCCGGCAAGTACAGCCACCGAGTTTCGGGCCAGTCGGCCGGACAGGCTGGACGCATCCGGGAGTGTCTGCAACAGCACGAACACAAAAAGGGTGGCAGCGACGACCGGGGCCAACCGAACCA
>JAHDFR010000189.1:4704-7029 GCA_020628065.1 Acidimicrobiales bacterium | reverse complement strand
GCGTGGGGCACCCAGCACCGAGGGGCCATGCTGCGAGTTATCGGCCACAGTGGCGACAGCGCCACCCGAATCGAAAACCGGGTGGGCGACTCGGCCGCCAATCCGTACCTGTACATGGCCTCGCAGATGCTGGCCGGACTGGCCGGCCTCGAAACCAAAGAGCCTCCACCACTCCCGACCACCGCCCCCTACGACGAGACGGCCGGGCCCCGGCTGCCCCGCAGTCTGGGCGAAGCCATTGACGCGTTCGACACCAGCGTGTTGTACCGCTCCACGTTCGGCACCGAGCTCGTTGACTACTTGGTCGGGCTGAAGCGAGCAGAGTGGGACCGATACCTGGCCGCAGTGACCGATTGGGAGCAGAACGAGTACCTGGAGCTGTTCTAGCCGAGCGAGCGCAGGTAAGTGTTTCGCTAAACCTGAACCGTCACCGGGCCTCAAATCGGTAGTGCCACTACGCTAAACATTTCAGCACGATGATTGGTCATCGGCTGGAGGTGGCGAGTGGCTAGCGTTGTACAGGCAGCGGATAGCGGCGTCTGGCAGGAGGCGGCCGCGGAGGATGAAGCCGCTGTTGCCGCGCTCTATCAACAGTTTGTTCCCCAGCTGACGTCGTATGCCCGCCGCCGGGGCGCCGAAGACCCCGAGGACCTGGCCAACCTGGCCTTCTTCCGGGCCATCAAAGCGCTGCCCAACCTACGAAATCAAAACGCCCCCGTTTTTCGGGCCTACCTGTATCGAACGGTTCGCAATCAGATCGCCGGAGAGTACCGGCAATCGGCGTTGGGCGTCATTCCGGCCACGACGGGCTTTGACCTGGACCACCTGGTGGAGTCCGACCCGACACCGGAGGAGCGAGTTGCCGCCGAGAGTGGGTTTGAGTCGATGCTGGAATCGCTCACCCCTGAACAACGTGAGGTGTTTCAGCATCGCTTCCGGGCCGGCCGTACTGTGGCTGAGACGGCCCGCATCCTGGATCGAACGCCGGCGGCCATTCACGGGCTACAAGAGCGCGGTCTACGCAGACTTCGGTTCCTGGCCGCCATGATGGCGGTAGCAGTAGCCGTAGGCGTCGTCGTTCTACTGGAGTTGAGAACGACATCGGTAATCAACGAACCGGCTGACCAGGGGCCGTCGATATCGGCTCCAGCCGATGACGTTTCGGACGGCGACCTTCTTGACAACGACCTCCTTGACAACGACGTTTTGGAACGTGAAGGCAGCTCACTCGAAGTGGTCGACGGCGAAGACGTTGAGATGCGAATCGACCTTGAGACCGACACAGCCGTACCCGGGCCCGCAGAGGGCGACGCCGAACAGCCATCGCCACCGACTTCAGCGGTTGAGGCCACAACGACCACCACCCAGTCTGTTTCGGCTCGGCCCGGATCGATCATGCGGCCGGCGTCGGCCAATCACATGTGCCTCGGATACAACCAGGAACTGTCACTGATGGAGCTCCAAGACTGTCGGGACACTCTCGATCAGCGATGGGAGCTTCGACCGTCCGGCATTGACGGCTACTACCAGCTGGCTGTGCTCAGCACCGGTCAATGTATGTACGTCAGCGGTTTCTCCTCTGATGAGGGTGCGCAGATCGTCGGCAGCCGGTGCGGAAGCGAGGTTGACCACGGACTCTGGGAGTTCTCGGGAGGTCCTACCGCTGGGTACGACGGTGCGCCGCTCATCGCCCGTCACTCCGGCAAGTGCATCACAGTGGAGGGCAACAGCCGTCACGAGGGTGCGGTGATCAGCCAAAGGGGCTGCGGCCTGGCCATGTACCAGGTCTTCTCCTACGAGACCTGATGAGTAGCCGACAGCACAACGACACGACGTCGATGACATCAACACACTGCGAGAGCAGGGCAATGCCACTCGCACTTGGGTGATATCGCCCATGATGGTTAAGCGGGCGGGCGCGACGCAACCGACTGTGAGTACACAACTGTGGCGGATGGTGGTCGCCCGGAATCGGGTCGTGGTTCCAATGATGGTGGCGTTTGCCCTGTTGGCGGCCGCCTGCGGATCGCCGGAACCTGACGTGACCGAGGGCCTTATTGGCGAACGAGAGGACGGGCCGGATTTCGAGCTGGAGTCGGTGGACGGATCGTCAACGACCTTCGAGATCACCGGGGACACAAATCCGCCATTAGTGGTGGATGGCGCACTCGACGACACCACAACAACAGTCGACAGTTCAACCTCAACCGGGGCAGCCAACCAACCAACCGTCGCCCCCACCACCGGTGCACCCACGACCTCCGCCCCGACCACTGCGAATCCGGGCACCGCCGCCCCCACCACTGTGGCCCCGACCACCACAAG
>JAHDFR010000189.1:0-4604 GCA_020628065.1 Acidimicrobiales bacterium | reverse complement strand
CAAGCCCGGTTACAGCCGCTCCGACAACCCGACCGACGACTCCCACCACCTCCCCACCGGTCGTGGTTGGCCAGCCAAAGCAGGTTGGAAGCTACAACACCGACAAGTGTATTGGCTACGACGAGGCCGGCTCGGCCGTTCAGCTTGAACTGTGCGACTCTGAACGCTCCGGAGAGATCAGCTTCGCCGCCGTAGGGTCCGACGGCTACGGACAGGTCCGCTTGAACGACAAGTGCCTCAGTCTGCAGACCGCATCGAGAATGGAAGGCGTCCCCGTCGTTCTCAAGAATTGCGACAGCAACCCCGAGTCGTTGTGGGTTCCGTTTGAGTGGCAGTGGAGCCCGGGCAACGTTCTTTTGCGCAACAAGTCGAGCGGGTTGTGCGTCGATGCCCGATCGTTCGACGCCGGGGCCACACTTCGACAGGAGCTGTGTAATCCCAACGACCATCGCTCCCAGCTGTGGAACGCGTCGTTCGCCGATGGTCTCCTGGCCCGGGACAAGAACCTTGTCCAGCCGGTCCAAGCCCAGTCCCATGGCACGCTCGACTTCAACAGTTTCCACGAGGGCACCTACAAGATGGACTCGTGGACCTACGGCGATATCGCCCTCTACGCTCCGCCCGGCAAGTTCGACAACGCCACCGCCGGACGGTGGTTGGCCTGGTACTCCCACATGGATGCGCTGCACCGCAGGGTTTGGAACCAGGACAACTTCGATTCGGTCTACCGCAACCGCGACCCCAACCACGGCCAGAAGAAGGTGGTGGCCCTCATCGACGAAGGGCTCTGCAGCTGTGGCAACAAACGCCAGGCGGAGATCCTCGGGTTCACGCCCCGGATCGAAGACGAGCCCGACAACTGGCGACACCACTGGGTCATGTTCTACGAAATGAACCGTGGTGGCCCCACCCCGAACTTCTACGCTCGGGCCACCTGGCCCAACACACATCAGGGCGGGCTGATTCTGCCCCACATGATGGCCAGCCTGGCGTTCTATGAATTGGGTGGTCCGGCCGGTCTGGAGCGCGATGTTCCGGGTGACATCCTTCGGGGTTTGACCAAGTGGCGGGTGGAGGAAACCAAGCCGCTGGCCGAACTTGAGATTCCGGCCGACATTCAGATGGGCATCCTGCTTACCATTCTGCGTGACAACGGCACCGACACCTTCATCGACACGCTGCACAACATGTCGGAGAAGCCCGACGCCACCAGCGCCACCCAGGCGTTGTGCGACTTCCGTGATGCGGTCAACGCCTCAACCGGCGGTCGGTACAACTCGCAGATGACCAACGATTGGCGGCTCCCGACCAACTGTTGAGATTCTTCGGTCGGACGCTACACCGTGCCGAGCGTCTCCCGTCGCAGGTAGCGCTCAAGACTGTCGAGGATTGTTCCCGTCAAGTGCCGTAGTTCCTCATCGGAGTGATCCAGGCCGAGCGCCCGGATGATCACATCCAAACCGTGTGCCTCTGGGGCGTCGTACAGGTCGTCCTCGACGTCGGCCTGGTGGACAATCTGACCCAGTCGCCACAGCACGGGGTCGGCCAGGTCATGGTGGCGAAGGATGGTCTCAAACGTCACGTCGTCGCCCCGGTGGGTCAGCTCACATCCGGCCATGTCGAACGGTTGGGCATCGGCCGGCACGTCCTCGGGGTCGTCAACGTAGATGAACTCGGCGTCGGGGTCGATGTAGCGGGTGATCAGCCAGGCGCTGGCGGCGCGGTCGACGTGAATGCCTTTGCGGGTGGCCCACTTCATGTCAGCTTCTCCCCGGCCCGTTCCGTCATCCCGGCCTGCTCGGCTGCATCGGCGATGGCCAGACGGGCCTCATCCCGTAGCGGGGCCCGGAAGTAGTCTCGCCGGCTGATTCGCTGCCAGGTACGCCGCCACCGCTGCACGTTTCTGGAAGTCGGATCGGGCGTTTGCTGCAGATCGTCAATCAGCGCTGCATACTCGCCGTCACGTTCGCTTCGCATCTGATCGGCCAACTCGCCACTGTGGCGACGCGTTGTTGGTGCTCCCGTCCAAACGGTTGCGTGACCATCGGCTTCTCGAACCCGCTCGGCCACCCATTCCAGGTGCTCCTGGGTTCTTGCGTCCAGCGGGAGTGCAACCAGCCCGTCGGAGATCTGCGCAACGCCGAGGTTTTTCAGCCGACGCCAGACGGCGATTCGCGGCGTGGACGGCTCTCGGGGAATCCGGTAGTTGAGCAGTACCCACTGTTGCTCGTGCCGTTTCTCGGTACGCCCGCCTGTACTGGCTACAGCCCGCTGTCTTGGTTGCGAAACCATGGTTACAAGTGTAGCATCCGAGCATGGCATCAGATGCGCAACCACGGTTACACATCGGTAGTCGCGGTGGGCACCGAGGATCGGCGGCGACGGCCGGTTCCACCATCAGCCGTCGGGATTGGATAGCGGCGTGGGCTTCGGTGGCGGCCAACAGCTTCGGCGGCCCGGCCGGGCAGATCGCCGTCATGCACGACGAGATCGTGGCCCGGAGGCGATGGGTGGGGGAGCGCCGCTTCCTCCACGCTCTCAACTACTGCATGTTGCTGCCCGGTCCGGAGGCCCAACAGTTGGCCACCTATCTCGGATGGCTCCTGCGAGGGCCGGTCGGAGGGCTTTTCGCCGGTGGCCTGTTCATCCTCCCCGGCTTTGTCTCGATCATGGCGCTCAGTGTCCTCTTCGCCGCCTACGGAGACCTGACCTGGGTGGCTGGGCTGTTCTTCGGAATATCGGCTGCCGTGATCGCCATCGTGGCCAGCGCCGTGCTCCGCATCGGCCGTCGCGTCATCAAGAACAAGGCGATGCTGGCGGTGGCGGCCGGCGCCTTCATCGGCATCTTCATCTTCGAGCTTCCGTTCCCGCTCATCGTCGCCGTAGCCGCCGCCATCGGCCTGATCGGTGGACGTCTGCGTCCGGAGGTATTCAACCTGATCACCGGGCATGACGAGTCCACCGCGGTTGACGACGCCGATGTGCTGATCGGTGATCAGGACATCGCATTGGGTCGCCCGTCGGCCGGCCGGGCGCTGCGAGTACTGGTTATCGGTGTGGTGTTGTGGTTTGGTCCGGTTATCGGGTTGATAGCCGTATTCGGTCGGTCGTCGACCTTCACCGATGTGGCCTGGTTTTTCTCCAGTGCCGCCGTTCTCACCTTCGGCGGCGCCTACTCGGTTCTGGCCTATATCTCCCAGGAGGCGGTCAACACCTTCGGTTGGCTCGAACCAGGCGAAATGATCAGCGGTCTGGGTATGGCTGAGACCACCCCCGGTCCGCTCATTCAGGTGGTGCAGTTCGTCGGTTTCATGGGCCCGTATCGAAACCCGGGTGGCCTTTCGCCGCTTCAGGCCGGTGTCTTCGGCGCAGTAGTGGCCACCTGGGTCACCTTCGTGCCGTCGTTCCTCTGGATCTTCCTCGGTGCGCCGTTCATCGAGCATCTTCGCGGTCGGCCATCGCTAACCGCTGCCCTGTCGACCATCACCGCCGCTGTGGTCGGGGTGGTGCTCAACCTGGCCATCTGGTTCGCTCTGTTCACCCTGTTCGCCGAGGTGGTGGAGCATCGCCGTTTCGGGGCACTGATCTACGAGCCCGTGTTGGGCTCACTCAACCTGGCTGCGGCGGCTATCGCCGTCGGATCCGCCGTGGCCCTCTTTCGATTCAAAACATCGACGCTTCGAGTGGTGGGTGTGGCCGCACTCGTCGGCATCGCCTACCAGTTCCTCGTCGCCTAGTTGTCGCTTGGCCGCCATCCACACTCAACACTCACGGAGACAACCATGACAACCAACGTTCTGTTCATGTGCCCCCACTCGGCCGGGAAAAGTCTGGCCGCCGCCACCTACTTCCGGTCGGCCGCCCACCGGGCTGGACTCGACGTCGACATCGCAGTGGCCGGCCCCGACCCCGACGATGAGAACATGCCAACCGTCGTTGAGGCACTCACCGCCGAGGGCTATCAAATCAGCTGGCGTCCCCGACTGGTGTCCGAACAGGACACCACCGGAGCCGATCGGATGATAAGCATCGGATGCGACCACGATGCCATCCCCACCGACGGCGACATCATCGAGTGGGACGTCCCCTTGCCCAGCCAGGATCTGTCAGGGTCGCTGAGGGCCATTCACGACCGCTGCGAAGCTCTTGCTTTGGAAATGGCCGATGGCCGTTAGCGGTACAGGCTAGGCGGGTTCGGCTTCAGGACCGGTAGCGGTCAACGGCCCGGGCGCCACTTCCTCAGTTCGCGCTGCCGATGGTGGTTTCCGGCGGCCGTTCCACCAGTTGGTCACTGCGCCGACAACTCCCTGACGGAAGCTGAGGAACAGGATGACGGTGACGACGCCGTAGAGGACTTCACGAAGCTGGGCGTAGTCGATCAACAGCTCGTCCAACACGGTGAACACCACCGCTCCCAGGATCGGTCCGAGAAGCGAGCCGATACCGCCGAAGGCCAACATCACCAGCACCCGCACATCAACCGACCCGAACGAGAACGTGGTATCGCCGATGAAGCCCCGGTAGTGGGCCCAGAACGCCCCGGCAAGACCCAGCATGATCGAGCCGATCAGACCGGCGTACACCCGGTAGCGGGCAACGTTCAC
>JAHDFR010000028.1:17630-38303 GCA_020628065.1 Acidimicrobiales bacterium | reverse complement strand
TCATCAGGGAAATCCCGAGGTAATTGGCCCGAAGTGGCTGGCGGATACCCTCGACGTGTCGTTACGGCGCCGCCACGAGCTATTGGCTCGATCCGACACTACGGCCCTACGAATCGTTCACGGTGAGAACGACCGGCTGGGTGGACTCGTCGCTGATCTCTACGGCTCACATCTCGTCATCAAGGTGTACAGCGAGGCGTGGCTGCCGTGGCTGGAGACGGTGGCTGAGACGTTTCGTGAGGTGCTGGGCAAGAATCTCGAGTCGATTACGGCTCGCTTTGGTCGAAGTGTTCGCGCCCGAGGTGGAGAGGCGGTTTCACTGGTTGGCCGGCCGCCGGAGACCGTTGTGGTGTTGGAGAATGGTCTACAGCTTGAAGTTGATGTTCGGAGAGGGCACAAGACCGGACTCTTCCTCGATCAGAGGCGCAACCGAGAGCTCATCGGCTCCCACAGTCGCGGTCAAACGGTACTGGACGTATTCAGCAGCACCGGAGGCTTTGCACTACATGCAGCCGCCGGTGGAGCCTCGGCGGTAACCGCCGTCGACATCAGCCGCCCGGCCCTCGATCAGGCGCGACGGGTGATGGCACTCAACGGGCTACCAACCGACCCACCCGAATTCACCACAGTGGCCGGTGATGCCTTTGAGGCGCTGGCCGACATGTCCGGAGAGCGTCGGCGGTTCGGAGTGGTCGTGGTCGATCCTCCGTCGATGGCATCTCGACGTACGCAGCTCGTCGGCGCACTCGACGCCTACCGGAGTCTGGCCAAGCTGGCGGCTGCAGTCACCGAGGACGGAGGACTGCTGTATCTGGCTTCGTGCACCGCCCGGGTGTCGCCGGAGGACTTCCACCGGGTGTCTCACGAAGGGCTGGAGTTGGCTGACGCTCATGCTTCGGTTGTCGCTGAGACGGCGCATGACCTCGATCATCCTGTTGGTTTCCCCGAGGGTCGATACCTGAAAGGCCTGCTGCTACAGGTAGGTCGGTAGCCCTCGGGATACGTCCGTGGGCGAAGTGAGTTGATGGGTTGAGCTGCTAGACGACACAATGAGAGCCCGGGTCATGTAGAACCCAACGGCGGCGTGATCAGCGCTACCGCTGTAACCCGAGTTGATCAAACGAAGAACCCGACGAGGAGAGGACTCATCAACGATGGCCAACGAATGGTTTGAGTCCGTGGCCGTGGCCCAAGCGAGAGCCAAGAAGACGCTGCCGGCTTCGGTGTATGGAGCTTTGATTGCGGGGTCCGAACGTGGCTCAACAGCCAAGGAGAACACCTCGGCATTCGCCGAACTTGGATTCATGCCGATCACGGTTGGGCAACCGCCCAGTCGTGAGATGGCGACCGAGGTAATGGGGCAACCGATCTCGATGCCGGTGTTGATTTCGCCCACCGGGGTTCAGGCCGTGCACCCTCAGGCCGAAGTGGCCGTAGCCCGAGCGGCAGCAGCGCGGGGGGTGGCCATGGGGCTTAGCTCATTCGCCAGCAAACCGATCGAAGACGTAATCGCCGCGAATCCTCAAACCTTCTTCCAGGTGTACTGGGCCGGTGATCGCGACTCGATTCTGGAACGGCTCTCGCGAGCTAAATCAGCCGGGGCCGTGGGACTGATTCTTACCGCCGATTGGTCGTTCTCCCATTCGCGCGACTGGGGGAGCCCCGAAATCCCTCAGGCCATGAATCTGCGAACGATGATCAAACACCTGCCTGAGGTGATTGTTCGACCAAAGTGGTGTCGAACCTGGATCGGCGACGGATGGAGACCGCCGACGCTCGCCGTCCCGAACTTTGCCACCGCCGGACAGTCGGCGCCGAACTTCTTCGACGCCTACGGAACGTGGATGCAGACACCCCCACCGACATGGGAGGATGCCGCTTGGCTGTGTGAGCAGTGGGACGGGCCGGTCATGTTGAAAGGTGTTATGAGAGTCGACGAAGCGCGACGGGCGGCTGATGCCGGCTTTAGCGCCATCTCGGTGTCGAATCACGGGGGAAACAACCTGGACGGAACCCCGGCGTCGATTCGGGCACTACCGGCGATCGCCGAGGCGGTGGGGGATTCCGTGGAAGTGGTCCTGGACGGAGGAATTCGTCGTGGTAGCGATGTGGTCAAAGCGCTGTGTCTGGGCGCTCGAGCGGTCATGATCGGCCGAGCGTATCTGTGGGGCCTTGCCGCCAACGGGCAGGCGGGAGTCGAGAACGTACTCGACATCATGCGTATGGGCATCGACTCGACGATGCTCGGTATTGGTTGTTCCGAGATCTCGTCGCTTGATCGAAGCCAGCTTCGGATCCCTGACGGCTTTGAGGTCGCCTGATGATTATCACCGTCTTTAGATCTCGGCTGGCCGACGGAGCGGCGGAGGAGTACGGATCGACGGCCGGCCGGATGGCGGAGCTGGCCCGGACAATGCCGGGATTCGTTTCGGTCAAGGCGTTCGTAGCCGACGACGGCGAGCGTTGTACCATCGTCGAATTCGAATCCTGGGAACATCATCGTGCATGGGCGGCTCATCCTGACCACCGCGTAGCCCAGGAACGAGGGCGAGAGGCGTTCTATGCCACCTATGATCTCAAGGTCGCAGAGGTCGATCGTCACAGTGCGTTCGAGGCCGAGCTTGCTTAACGGGCGTTGGGTGTTTGGCAGGCCCGGTGATTGACGAACCTTCGTCTGTGGTGTTGCTGGCAGCAATTGGTGACTACTTGGGTGGGCTGTCACGCATGCCGGTTGGTTGTCCGCTGGAACCCGCTACCCGGTACGAGTTGCGGGTGGCGGCCAATCTGATGCGGCTCATGGAGCGGGAGGCGTCGGCAACCGACCTGGAGAGTGGCGTATCGGCCCACTTGGCTGATGCCCTTGCCGCTCTCGGGGAGGTCGTCGACGATACAGCAGGTCCGAATGCATCTGTTCGAGAGCTGGCCCAGCGGTTGGACCGCCGCCTGGCAGCGTTGGCGGTCCAGTCGGCTGAACTTCGGTCGGGCCAGGAAACCGTTCTCGCCACCGAGCAGCAGCAAGTGATCCATCACCATCTGACTGAGGCCGTCGTTCGGCGCCTCGACATTCAACGGCCGGAGTACCGCCTGACCGCCCCGAAGAGCGACGTCAGCGAACCCTAAGCCAGTGACCGACGCCGGGTACCACCACGATGTGATAGCTGAGTGTCAGCGTCTATTGGTGGAGGCCGGTCGCGACGATGAACTTAGCGGCGACCTTGAATCCCTGAGCGCAGGGGCGGTGCGTTCGTCAGCCCTACTTTCGGTCAGTGGCAATGCGGGAAATCCAAGTAGCAAGCCAGTCAAACTGGTAGCCCAAATCTCCAACCGCCAAGACGAAGAGGTTGTCGAGCCGACGCCTCTCAGCCGGATTCCCGTCAACCTCGAACAGCAGGCGATATCGGCGGCGTCAGAGGCGAATGTTCCGGTCGCTCCGCTTGTCGCCGCCGGCTTTAGCGATGTCTTGAATGCCGACGTCCTTATCACCGGCTGGGTCGCCGGTGAATCCATCCCCCGGCGTGTGCTGCGGTCCTGCGCGTCAGGTGCTTGGGGCCGTGAGCTGGCCGAGCAATGCGGGCGAGCGCTGGCCGCTATTCACAGTGTCGGAGAATCGAGCGTCGACGATCTCCCTCGGCTGGCCGGGTCGGAGCCCTATCGGCGACACATCGAACAGCTTGCAGCGACGCTGGACGACCTCGGCGCTCCTTACCCGGCCCTTCGCTACGGCATGTGGTGGCTCGTCGAGAACCGCCCTGCGGCCGTGCCCGATTTAGCACTGGTTCACGGGGACTTTCGGCTCGGCAACCTGCTGATCGAGGACGGAACGTTGAACGCCGTCGTCGATTGGGAGCTGTCGCACCTGGGCGATCCGATGTGCGACCTGGCCTGGTTATGTCTTCGAACATGGCGCTTCGGCGCTGACGAACTGGAAGTGGGTGGATTCGGTCGGCTATCTGACTTGAAGCGTGCCTACCGGCAAGCCGGAGGTTTGTGGAACGAACATCGATTTGCCTGGTGGTCGGTGGCCCGAACCGTATGGTGGGGCATCGGCCTCGCCTCCCAGGCCAAGGCTTTTGTCGGACAGCGCGCCGCCGGAGCCCCAACATCGATTGTTCATGCCGCCAGCGGACGTCGAGTCGTCGAGCTTGAGTACGACCTGTTGAATCTGATAGGAGACCTGGATGGACTTTGAGCTGCCCGCAGACGTGACTGCTTACCTGGAGGAGCTGGATCGGTTTATTGAGACCGAGATCAAACCGCTCGAGTCCGAGAACAGTCGTTTCTTCGACCACCGCCGGGAGCATGCCCGCACCGACTGGGATAACAATGGGCTTCCACAGCGGGACTGGGAAGAGCTGCTTCGGGAAATGCGGCGACGAGCCGATGCCGGTGGCCACCTGCGCTATGCCTTGCCGGCCGAGGTCGGCGGCCAGGCCGGGTCAAACTTGGCCATGGCGGTCATTAGGGAACACCTGGCGGCCAAGGGGCTGGGGCTCCACAACGATCTGCAGAACGAATCGTCGATCGTCGGAAACTTTCCGACTGTTCTGATGGTTCTTGATCAGGGGACCGAGGCACAGAAAGAAGAGTTTTGCGAGAGTCTCATAGTGGGGGACAAGGGCATGGCCTTTGGCCTGACCGAGCCCGACCACGGCAGTGATGCGACCCATATGGACACTGCCGCGGTCCGCGACGGTGACACCTGGGTCATCAACGGTCAAAAGCGGTGGATCACGGGTATGCACAAGGCGAGCCATGTGGCGTTGTTTGCCCGCACGTCCGGCCAGGATGGTGACGCCCATGGCATAACCTGCTTCATCGTCCCAACCGATCTACCTGGGATTGAGGTTGGCCCCTATTGGTGGACGTTCAACATGCCTACCGACCATCCTGACGTTCGGTTGACCAATGTACGCGTTCCCGATTCGGCCGTTCTGGGCGACGAAGGACGTGGGCTGTCGCTGGCGCAGATCTTCGTTCACGAAAACCGCATTCGCCAGGCGGCCAGCTCGTTGGGGGCGGCGCAGTTCTGCATCAACGAGGCTGTGGCCTATGCCCGTCAACGCGCTCCGTTCGGGAAGGCTCTTTGGCTCAACCAGGCGATCCAGTTTCCGTTGGCCGAGCTTCACACGGAAGCAGCCATGCTACGGGCGTTGATCAGGGAGACAGCGTGGAGAATGGATCGGGTACACCACATGGAGGTCAGCGACGCCGTCAGCATGTGTAACTACCGAGCCAACCGGTTGGTCTGCCAGGCGGCCGATCAAGCCATGCAAACCTGTGGGGGCATGGGCTATTCCCGCCACATGGCGTTTGAACACATCTACCGTCATCACCGCCGCTATCGCATCACCGAAGGTTCGGAGGAGATCCAGATTCGCCGTGTGGCCGGCGTACTTTTCGGCATCAACGTGAAGCGCTGACCGGCGATGGGCCGGACGCCCTACGAGGCGTCTGGGAGGGCGCGATAGTTGCTTCAACAAAGATTTGAAGCAAATACTCGTAACACGTTCGCAACACGGGTAAGGTGTTCAACGGAGCTAGGGCAGACGGAGTTTCATGCTAGGCAGAGTCGACAGGCCGTCGAAGTCAATTTTGGCTGACGACAACCTGAACACAACTCGTGGCGCGTACTCAGACCACGGGTCGTATGGCGATGATCAATTCAGCCATACCGGCAATCCGTACGACTACGGAGACCCGGGCTGGTATGAGACGTCGGAGCTGGAGCTGGCGGAACGGTGGCAAAGGGCCCCCGTTCAACAGCCGGAGTTCAACCCGGGCGATGAGCGGTATTGGCTGGATGACGTCGACGACGAGGAGATTCGTCTCACCGGTCGAGAGTGGATCGAGGGTCTTCGTCCGGCGCACCCCACGTCGTGGGCCGCTCGAATCGGTCGCTTGGGGTCGATGCTGGCCATAACTCTGTTGGTCGGCCTTGGCGTGGTGCTGCTTTCCGTGACTCAGGCCGGCCGATCGTTTGAGATCGCGTCGGTGCCGGCATCAGAGGATGATTCGATCGAAGTCAGCTCTGGGGCGCAGGCGGACACCGGCTCGTGGTTTGATGAGATTCCGCTCCTTAACCGGGTTCGTATAACGGACAACTCGAAGATTGTCGGAGACGACGAGGAAGCAGTCGAAACCACTACGACGACCGTTTGGGTCGAGCCCGACATTGAGCCGAAGTCGGCATGGATTGACGCCGGTAACGGTGTCGTAGTGCCCGACTTGCTGCTGCGCATTCGGTTCTGCGAGTCAACAAACAACTATGTCGCATCTCATGTCGTCTCCAGTGCCAGAGGCGCCTACCAATTTCTCGCCGGGAGCTGGGACTGGTACGGGCACGCCGCCCGGTACGGGGTGCCGTCCGCCGACCAGGCCACACCGGCACAACAAGACGAAGCCGCCGTCATAACTCTGGAGAAGTCTGGAGCACGTCCCTGGGCAGCCAGCCGGGCGTGCTGGGACTCTCCCGATATCGATTCTCGCTATGCCTCGGCCAAGCCGCCGGCCAGCGCGACCAGCACCACCAGTACGACCACAACAACAACGGCTCCCGAGTCGACGACAACCACATCCGGTAGTTCGGAGACCACCGCAGCCCCGTCAACGACTACCTCCTCCACGGCTCAAGAGTCAACGACCAGCGTGACCGAGACCTCGACCTCCGAGCAGCCGTCGGAATCGCAGCCGGACGAGTCGACAACAAGTTCCTCGTCGCCGGACTCCTCAAACGGCGACGGCGGCTGATAGTTGGTCGTGGGCGAATCCGCCCGCTAAGCCGATTCTCTCGGTTCATCGTCTGTTCTCCCCATAGTGCCGACGGCCCGTTGAAACCAGGCCGAATGTCAGTGCTGATGGGCAAGTCGCTCTGGTCCGCCCAGACCATTTGTCGGCCGGCGAGCAGTTTTTTGAGGGCAATGCTTTAAGGATCCTTGCGCTACGCACGACGTAGCCGGACGCACAACCCCTGCCAACCGGCGTTGAGCGTACAAGGAGATCCCAAAGTGACCCCCATCCCTCCGGTCCCACGACCAGAGGAGCCTCATTCGGGCGCCCGTCGCCGTCGAGGCTCGTTCGGCAACCTGTTCACCGATCGTCCCGGTGGTGAGAACAGCGGTTCGTCCAGCCAGAGATTTGCCGCCCTGGCCTCCCTGCTCGCCGTGATGGTCGGTCTAGCGGTACTCGTCCCCGCAACATCTGGTGGGCCCAGCCCATCAACAGGCCCCGGCGGATGCACCTCCTACAAACCGTTGGCCCCGGTTGGGTCAGGTGTGGTCCGAAGTGTTTCCAATCAGTCAGAGTTGGCCTCCGCTCTTAGCGCCGCCAATCCCGGCGACACGATCAACCTTGCCTCCGGGAGATACGACCAGGTCCACTATCGACAGAGTTACGGACACACGTCAGGTCTGGAGAGTCGCCCGATTGTCATTCAGGCAGCCGCCGGAGCAAAGGCAATTGTCGGCGGGAGCTCCATCGACCCCATGAACTGGAAGCCGGCGGTGGATGTCGTACGGTCGGCTCACGTGATGATTCGAGGATTGGATATCGGCAATGCCATGTTTGGAGCGAGATCCTCGGCCTCCCACCACATCACCTTCGAATACAACCGCCTGTCCAATGTCGGACACTCGGGCATCATCACGCAAGCGTTCTGGAACGATGAAACGAACGTCTCGTCTCACACAACGATTCGCTGCAACCGCATCTCCCGGACGGGCCAGATCGAATCGGAGTACGGCGAGGGGATCTATATCGGTACCGGGACCTTTAGCAAGACCGACTCTACACACGATGTCCTGGTGGAGTACAACGAACTTTTCGATCTGTCGAACGAGGCGGTGGACGTGAAGCACAACACCACCAACGTCGTGATTCGACACAACAGCATCCATGATGTCACTCCCAATTACGGAGGAGCGATTTCGCTTGGGCTCAACCGCACCGACTGGGGTCCGGCCAACTACCTGGTCGAGGAAAACCAAATCTGGAACGTGTCCAACGGGATGCATTACGCCCAGGCCATTGCTGTGGCGCACGGGCCAACGGAGATTCGGAACAACACCATTTGGAACATCGAGGTTGATCCCCAGTCCACCTGGCCGGGAAAGCACGTGATTCAGGTACACGGCGATGACAATCCCGCGGATTGGGCCTCAGCGTTCGGCTCGGCTACCAACAACCAAGTCACCGTGGCCGGCAACACGATCCACGGATGTGAGGGGAGCTGCATTAGTAGCTACGCAGACACGGGAGCTATCTCGCCACAGGTCTCGGTCAGAGACAATATCGTGACCGCTGCATCGGCCGGTTTGCTGACCGTAGCCGGTGAGACACTGGTCGGCGAGGCGGACTTTGTCGGCCCAACGATTGGACCGGCCGATAGCGGATCAGGACCTGGATCCGGCCTCGCTTTAAGGAGTGACGAGCCGACGACGTCAACAACCCAAGACCCGGTCGAGACTACAACCTCGACCACCACACAGTCCGAGACGACCGAAACGCCCGTCGCTCCTGATGCCGACAACAACAACGACGACATCAGCAACGACGACACAGCTGAGCGAGAAGACGGCACCACCCCGTCGACAACCACCCAGGAACCGACAACCCAGAAGCCGACAACCCAGGCACCGACAACTCAAGCGGCGGAAACACGTGACCCAACCCAGACGGTTCCCATTGGTGAGGCACCGATTTCAACAGTGCGGAGTGAGTCCACGAACACAACAACCAACCCGACTCCCGGAGGCGACAGCGGACCGACGACGACGGAACCGGAGACGGCCGCCGACAACCCGTCCACCACGGCGAGCGTCTCGGGCGACTCCTCGTCGAACACCGACGCAGTTCCCGGCGATGGTGACACCGAGTCGACGCCGTCGGTCGGCGAAAGCACGTCGACCCCCGAGGATGCGGTAGACGAGACGGGCGGCGAGGACGTAGACGAAAGGCCCGGAAGGCGTCTGGGGCAGCGGCGGGGTGTCGAGCGACGTCGAGGTACACCTCCACGAACCACAACCACACAGCCGGCTCAGCAGCGCAGCTTCGGCCACGACGGATGGTGGCCCGCTATCGCCGGAACAGTCAGCGAGTAGCCTTCAGCGCATATCATTGGGACATGGCCTCAGATGTATTGTCGGACCCGGCGGCTCCGGTTCGTATCGCCCCATCAATCCTCTCCGCTGACTTCGCGTCGCTGGGAGACGAGGTGCGGGCAATGGAACACGCCGGCGCCGACTGGATCCATCTTGACGTCATGGACGGCCACTTCGTGCCCAACATGACGTTCGGTCCGCCGGTGATCGAGTCGATACGCAAAGTCACCGATCTGTACTTCGACGCTCATCTGATGATTGCACCTGTCGACGCTTATCTTGAGGACTTCGCCGCCGCTGGTTGTGACGGCATAACCATTCACGCCGAGGCCGGGCCGCATCTGGATCGGTCGTTGCAGCGAATCCGTGATTTGGGTAAGAGAGCCGGGGTTTCGCTGAACCCCGGAACGCCACCCGAGGCTGTGCAGTGGGTGCTGGACCGAGTCGATCTGATTCTGGTCATGTCGGTGAACCCAGGATTCGGGGGCCAAAGCTTTATCCCGTCTGCGCTGGACAAGGTTCGTCGGTTGTCGGCCATGATCGAAGATCGGCCGATCGACATCGAGGTGGATGGGGGAGTTAACGCCGGAAACTCCCGTGCTCTCGTGGCCGCCGGTGCTTCAGTCCTGGTGGCCGGTTCAGCGGCGTTTCGCGACGGGCCGACGGCGTACCGGGGCAACATTACAGCTCTGCGCGACGGCGACTAGCGTCGGGGTCGGGCGGTGGGAACGACAGGGACAACCGCCCCGTTGATCGACGGGGCTGACCCTGCATCGATGGACGGAGCTTCCATACCTTTGGTTGGTCAGTGGTATGTCGATGCACGGCGCCGAGCCGATCTATACCAACACGACAATGTCGGGGCGAGCGAAGAACGGGGAGATCGTCGCTCGGCCGATTTCGAGGCGTTCACCGTATTACTGGTCGTTGCCTTGTGCATGACATCACTGAACTTCGCCGCCACCACCCAGCCTCACTGGTTCATCGCCGTCGTGGAATTCTTGGGCTTCACCGACGTCGCCGCCTCGCTGGAGCGATGGTTCTTCCAATCGGAGAATCGTAGATTCAACGGCCTCACCTTCTGGGCTGCGGCCCAAATCTTGAGCTACATCGTGCTTCCGGCCGTGACCATTCGGACCGTCCTCAAAGGCCGTCTAGCCGACTACGGCCTCGGCTGGCGGCCGTCGTCAGCCGATGTGCAGCCCTATGTCGTCCTGGCAGCTCTGGCAATCCCATTCGTCGTCGTCGCCTCGACCACGGACGCTTTTCAAGAGAAGTACCCGTTTCTGGATCTCGCCCCCGGCCAGCCGCTCTGGCCGTACATGTACCTCTGGTGGCTTCTCTACGCCGTTCAGTTCGTTGCCCTGGAGTTCTTCTTCCGCGGCTTCATCATCCATGGGCTAGTCAGGGCATGTGGCCTGCTGGCCGTTCCCGTCATGGTGGTGCCTTACACCATGTTGCACTTTGATAAGCCGCTTGTTGAGGCTTTGGCCGCCATCGTCGGCGGTCTGGTCCTGGGGACGTTGGCGCTCAAGACCAGAACAGTCTTGTGGGGGGCGTTGCTCCACATCTCGGTGGCCATGACCATGGATCTACTTGCCATCGGCTGGTCGAGATGGTGATCTCCGGCCCTGCCAAGAGCGGCGGCGACGGACGCTCGACCTCGGTACGAATCGGTGAATGTGTAGTGACCGCAGTAGTCGGTGCAGCCGGTGGTCTGTGGATCGGTCGGGTTCTCGGCCTTGAGCTCATTGCCGCGCTCGTCGCCGGGCTGAACGGAGCCGTGTCCGGCTTTTACGGGATCTACGACTGGCGGAGTCGTCGTGGTTGGGCGGCAGCCATGCTTGACTCCACCTGGGGCCTGTTGGGAACGTGTCAGGCGATGGTCCTGCACATCGTCAATGTGTTCGTGCCCGGCGCCGACTACCTCGAGTTTCAGAGCTACCGGCAAAATCGGCACGTCTACGATCGAGGATTCCGACTTCAAGGAACGTTTGCGTTGGCCGGTGGGAATGTGATCAGCAACGGCGGTGGTTTGGTCGGTCTACGGGGCACGTCGGCGGCTTCGAGTCGACGGAGGCAGTTTGTGACCGCTCACGAGGAACTGCACATTTGGCAGAGCAGGCTTCTTGGTCCTCTGTTCCAAATCACTTATGCGTTCTGGGCCGTTGTCGGCGGCGTAATCGGCACAGTCGTCTGGCCGATGGTCCCCGGGTCGCTGCGGTCAGTGGTGGAGACAACCGCCTACTACAACAATCCGTTTGAGTACTGGGCGTACCGTCGAGACGGGTACTGGCCCCCGAGCGGCGCCAACGAGAACCTGGCCTGGGGGGCTCGCCGAAGAGCGGCTGAGCGGGCCGGTGGACCGCAGTGACGGAGACGCCTAAGAGGGTGCTTGGAGCTCGTTGACCGTTTTGGTGTTGTCCGAGGGAAGTGCCACGTTGGTCATGTTTAGGTGCAGCGGCCGATCTGGCCGGTAAGGGTTGGCGGCAATGGTGTCGTGGTTGAGCTGCACACCGAGCCCAGGTCGGTTCGGGCAGTACAGGTAACCGTCATGCCAAGGAAGCGGGTCGACAACAAGATTGCGATGAAACGGTGTCTGGATTGTCTCAAGAATAAGGAAGTTGGGACAGGCTACGCTCACGTGGGCCGCAGCGGCATGCGCCACCGGTCCACAGTAGATGTGTGGTGCCAGCTGAGCGTTGTACAACCCTGCCAGCGACGCAACCTTGCGCATCTCCCAAACACCGCCAACCCGACCAATGTCGGGCTGAACGACGGCGACACCGGCATCAAGCGCAGCTTTGAACTCGACGGCGGTGGTAAGGCGCTCCCCGGTTGCGATCGGGATGGTCGTGGATTGGCAAATTCGGCGCAGTGAAAACAGCTGGTCGGGTGGACAGGGTTCCTCGAGCCACAACGGGTCGTATGGCTCAAGCCGACTAGCGAGGCGGATGGCCGACCCTGTACTCATTTGGCCGTGGGTGCCGAACAAAAGGTCACCCTGGTCGGCCAGAACCTGGCGAATGGCGGCGGCGTTGGCCACCGAACGTTCGAGCTCGATGCTGGAGAGTTCCCGCCCGCCCTGGAAGCTGTAGGGGCCCACAGGATCTTGTTTCACGGCGGTGAAGCCAAGACTCAGGTAGTACGAAGTCTGGTCGGCCGCCGCTTGCGGGTCGTGATATACATCGGGGTCATCGCCGGGGTCCAGACTCGGATCGTGAGCACTCGGCGGAAACAGGTAGGTGTAGGTCCGGAGCTTGGGATGGAAGCGACCGCCCAATAGCGCCCATACCGGCCGATCCAAGGCCTTGCCGACGATGTCCCAGCACGCCATCTCAATGCCGCTGAAGACGCCCATAAGACTGATGTCCGGTCTCTGCGTGAACCCGGCCGAGTAGACCCGCCGGAACATGGCCTCAACGTTGTTCGGTTCCTCTCCGGCGATGAAGCGCTCGAACACATCCTCGACCATGGACACCGCTACGTTACCGTCGAATGGAATGCCGTAGCATTCGCCGACTCCCACCATGCCGTCGTCGGTTACGACCTCAAGAAGCAGAAGATACCCACCGCCAATCCCACCGGGTGGCGACGTCAGATGACAGGAAACCGATTCGAGTCGCATTGGCAGGCACTGTAGGCGGTATTCCGGGCCGGGGGAGTGGTAGTCGGTCGTGTTTGCCGGATACCGCTGGCCAGGCTCGGCCATCGGTGTCAAATATTGTTGCTAGAAGTTCTGGTCGGTCCGCCAGTACGGGTCATCCAGCGCCTACTCTCGGCCTGAGTGACCACGTACCACGTCGAGGAGTTCAGTCCCGAGGAGCAAGACGTTCTTCGGCGATACTTCACCAACCTGGATCGACCGGTTTTCTGCCTGGTCAATCTTCCAGAGGTGGTTAAGGGCGCGCTGTTCGCCCGATATTCGCGATCACCGAAGTCGCTGCGTCGCCTCTTCCTCGATGAGTTCGTGGGGGATCTTGACATCAACGGTGATGAGTCAGTGGACGCCACGGTCGGACTGACCAAGGCCGAACAGCTCTACGATCGAGTCTTCCTTGAGTACGGCGATGATTCGGTAGCCCAGTTGGGTGGTGTCCATCTGGCCTGCGAGCAGGCGTCCAATCTCCTGACCAAGATCTTGGAGTGGGGCAGGCTTGCGGCTTACCTCGAGCAGTCGACTCGATACATCGCCTACGACCTTCGGCGCAACGGGCGCTACCAGTACTACCGTGATCCCGAGGTTTTGACCTCCTGGTTGGGTGCCCGGTTCATCGGCGAGATGGATCGGCAGTTCGACACCTACTCCGAGCTATTTCCTGTAGCTCTCGAGTTTGTTCGCAACACCAATCCGAAACACCCGTCGGACAGCGATTTCGTGTACCGATCGGCGACCAAAGCCAAGGCGCTGGATGCCGTTCGCGGAATTCTCCCGGCGGCGGCGCAGTCCAACGTCGGCATTTATGGCACCGGTCAAAGCTACGAGCAGATGCTGCTTCGGATGCGGGCCGATCCTTTGCCAGAGGCCCGAGCCTACGCCGACATGATGCTGGAGGAGCTACGAAAGGTCATCCCGTCGTTTGTTCGTCGGGTAGACATGGTCGACCGGGGTCTGGCGACGACCAGCTATCTCGAAGAGAATCGTGTCGCTATGCAGTCTGTAGCCGACGAGCTTCTGAATGTCGGAGATGTCCACGATGATGAGGCCCGGGTTGAGCTGGTCGATTTCGACCCCGACGCCGAGATCAAGATGGTCGCCGGCATGCTCTATCCCTACACTCATCTGCCCGAGTCGGATCTGCTTCGTCAGGCCGAGTTGATGTCGGTCGAGGATCGGCTACGGGTAATGAAGGCCTATGTCGGCGACCGGGGGAACCGCCGCCACCGACCGGGTAGGGCCTTGGAGCGGTCGTTCTATCGGTTCGACGTTTTGGCCGACTACGGCGCGTTCCGAGATCTGCAGCGACACCGGATGTTGACGGTCGAGTGGCAACCTCTCAACCCATGGCACGGCTACACCAAACCGGAGCTTGTTGACGAGGCCGGGTTGACTGGGGCGTTTGATGAGGCAATGGATCGTTCGGCCGATCTGTATGACTCTCTTCATGAGGAAGGGTTCGCAGTGCAGGCGCCGTATGCGGTGTCGTTGGCCTATCGGGTTCGCTTCTCGATGACGATGAACGCCCGGTCGGCCATGCACACCCTGGAGCTTCGAACGACACCCCAGGGGCATCCGGCTTATCGGCAGGTGGCGCAGCGCATGCACGAACTTATCGCCGAGAATGCAGGTCATCGAGCAATTGCAGCTATGATGTCGTTCGTCAACCACTCAACAGAGGCGGATCTGGAGAGGTTGGACGCTGAAAGACGGGCAGAAGCAAAGCGGACAGGTAGCGCTGTCTGAAGGAAGGGAGCCTGGGTTCTTCGGAGCCCACCGTCTTTGCAGGAGGCCATTATGGCCATGTTGTCCATTGCCGAATTTTCGCAGCCGCCTTCGGCCCGCCATCAGTATCAAGTCAGCCCGGGTTGGAATCGCCGGTTATTCCCCGGAAGACGGTTGGCCACCGGAGTTCGTTCGCTACTCAAGGTACTTGTTGCCTTCGTCGTAGGTTCGGTGGCGCTCTTGGTCGCCCCAACAGCGGCTCAGGCTCACTCGGGATCAGCCGCTCACTCGTCCTACGAGGTTCGCTCCGGTGACTCGCTGTCAGTGATCGCCCGAGATCACGGGATCAGTCTGCCTGAGCTTGCCGCCGCCAACGGGATCTCCAACGTCCATTTGATCAAGGTCGGGCAGGTCCTCCAGATCCCGAGCCTCCAGCCGGTCTCCTATACCGTTGCCCCGGGCGACAGCCTCAGCGTCATCGCCAAGACAATCGGAGCGACAACAGCAGATCTGATCGAAATGAACGGGCTCGAAGACGCAAATGTCATCAGGGTCGGCCAGACGTTACAACTGCCTGCCGGCTCGTCGGTGACAGCATTGAGCCCCACTGCCTCCTATCCTCGACTGCCGTCCAAGCTGAAGGCGTCACCGGAGCGTCTCACCCTGATTCCGGTATTTGAACGTTGGGCGGCCCATTATGGCGTGGACCCCGCACTTCTGATGGCTGTGGCATACCGTGAGTCCGGGTGGCAGACAGCGGTTGTCAGCTCATCGGGAGCGGTCGGCGTCGGTCAGATCATGCCAAAGACGGGGGAGTGGATCGCATCGGATCTAATCGGCGAGCCGGGCCTCGACCGATGGAACGCCGACGACAACATTCGCATGTCGGCAAAGTATCTCAGTTGGCTAGCGGCATACATGGGCGACATGGACCTGGCAGTTGCGGCGTACTATCAGGGTCCGGGAGCGGTACGAGCTGTTGGCCTGTACGACGACACGGTGGAGTACGTGGCAAACGTCAACGCCTTGCGACCATACTTTCAGCCCGGCTGAGCCGGATCGGCGCAGAGCTGCCGCTGAGCTCGGGCTTCAGTGAACTCATCGACAAAAAATTGAGCGTAGGCATCGCATTTAGGCCGTGAGAGGCTAGAGTCCGGCCGTTGGTCGCTACATTGTTGTCGACCGCCTCTAACATTGCCGGCTGGCCATGGCGTCGCCGGTGTTGCAACCATCCTTTTGAGTCAAGGCCCAAGTCAATGATCGACGAAAACGACGACGAAGAATTCATTGAAGATCAAGATCCCGACGAGGATGCTGATCTGGATGATCTCGACGACGAGGACATGGATGAAGATGACCTCGAGATCGAAGACAATGACATTGAGCTCGAGGAAGACATCGACGAGAGCTTCGACGATGACGAAGACGATGATGACGAAGAGGATGACGATGACGGATCCAGTCAACCTCGAGCTCGCAAAGTCTCCGACGGCGATGACGATGACGACGAAGATCTCGACCCTGATGACGTTGAGGCCGACTTGGACGCAATTCTCCGGGACCGGTTGGCCACCTCCGACGATGATGAGGACGACGACGAAGACGGCGAAAGCACCACCGAGGAGTCTTCAGGACGTCGAGGTGAAGAGTTTCCGTGTGAGAACTGCTTCTTGCTCGTCAACCGAACACAGATAGCCAGTCAGGCCGAGCCGCTATGTCCTCATTGCGGCGAGTACATTGATCTAAGTCGGTAACACGCTTCGCAGCGACATACTCGTCGCTTCGGTCGCTATAGCGCAGACACGGTACTTGGCGGCCTGCTCGAAGCAGGAAGGTAGTCGAAGTGGACGATCACGCCAATGACAACGAGCTCCCGGATCTGGAACAGCTTGTCGACCTTCTGGTCTACGCTCCCATCGGCTTGCTGTACGAGTACCAAACGGTTCTACCGCAGTTGATCAAGCGGGGAAAGTCTCAGGTCCAGCTGGCCCGTATCGTGGGTCAATTCGCCGTTAAGCAGGGCTCCAAACAGGTGAATCGCCAATCGGCTCAAGTAGCCGAATCGGCGCTTGGTGTCCTAGCCGGAGCATTGACCGACCTTGGCTCCTCAATCGGTCTGGCACCGCCAACGAGCGGGGCGGGGCCTGCAACCGAGCAAGAAGATGCCAGCTCGTCTAACGGACGGTCGGCGTCCAACGAGGCTGGCGACACGGCCAAGCCGGCCGGCGAAAGCGACGAGGGCCCGTCAGCAGTCAGGCTGCCAATCGCCGGCTATGACCAGCTGACTGCTCGCTCAATCGTCGAACTCCTGGATGACCTCACACCGGCACAGCTGGAACGCGTCCGCCGCTACGAAGCCGACAATCGCAACCGTAAGACTGTTCTTTCCAAAATCGATCGCCTGACATCATGACGACCGATCTGGAAGTGGCCGCCAGGCCCGCCCGGTCGGCCGATCTTCCCTTTCTGGCCACAATCCGGCAGGGACAATTCGAGGCTGTAGCAGACCACCGTGGCGGCGGTCTGTTGGGTGAACGGGATCGGGCGGTCAATGGCTCTGATTCGTTGGCCCGACTTGAGTTGGCTTCCTCCGGTGAGGGCTACGAGCTTGTCGTCGGAACGCTTGACGGCTACCCCTTCGGTTACGGGCTCCTGGCCGTCGAAGAACTAGGTGACGGACGTACCATCGGCGTGATCGAGGACCTTGTCGTCGAGCCCGATGCCCGGGACGTCGGTCTCGGTGAAGAGATCATGAACGAACTGGTGGATAGAGCCCGAGCTCGTGGTTGCTTCGGAGTTGACAGCCGAGCGCTTCCCGGCGACCGGGAGACCAAGAACTTCTTTGAGTCGTTCGGGCTGAAAGCCCGGCTGCTCGTCGTACACCGAACACTCGAATAGCGGCGCAAGCGGTGCGTTCGGTAGAGCTCGCCGTAGGCGCCGTCGTGGAGCACGACGGTTGTCTCCTAATGATTGTCCGGGGGCGCGCTCCGGGAAAGGGTCTGTGGTCTCTTCCAGGGGGACGAGTGCAACCCGGTGAGTCAATGGCTGCCGCAGTTGAACGGGAGCTGTTTGAAGAGACCGGCGTCGAGGTGACCTGCGGCGAGTTCGTTGGCTGGGTGGAACGGATCTCGGCCGATCACCACTTCGTCATTATGGACTTTCGGGCATCAGTGAAAGGACACAAATCGACCCCGGTAGCCTCCGACGACGCCGACGAAGCGGCCTGGATCGCCAAAACAGATGTGAGAGCGCTCCCCTTGGTCGATGGGCTCGCTCAGTTTTTGATTGACCACAAGGTCATCTGACCGTTCGGCCGACCAAGTCGGCTGGGCCGTTATTCAGACTCGTCCGACTCGGGTGATTCGGCGTCCCAGCCACCGGGGGCTATGTCAATCGTCTCCTCTTGCTGCTCGGATTCATCGGCAGAGGTGGAGGGCTGGCCCGAGGCCTCGTCCTGCGTGGCGTCTACTGCGGGGGCAGGTTGGCTGGAAGAGGTCTCGTCAGCGGCGGGAGCAGCGGCTGATTCAGCGGTCGGGGACTTGGCGTCAGCTGATGGTTTCTCGGCCGGACCGGATCCTTTTTCACCGCCAGGCTGGCCCGCTTGACCGTTGGCGTGCTTGGAATCTCTGTCTTTGGGCTGGGACCTGTTACGCCCACCTTTGGCGTTGTCCTGGCCGTTGCGGCGACGTCGTCCTCTGCGCTCTGACTTCGGGACTGAGGCCGGATCGATTCCAAACGACTCGGCTATTGCCGGCAAGCGATCGGAAAGGCGACGAACTTCGCCTACCAACTCATCTCCTGGAGTTTCGGGTAGCCCGGCCGGTGTTACCGCCCCTCGAACCGGTGAGTACGCAAGAGCGTCGAGAACAGTGGACCAGCGCCGCTGCTCGGTGTCGGAGGTAAGAGAGTCGGATGTCTGCTGAGCAAGCTCGTTGGCCAGCTCCACCGGAAGGGGTGCGCCGGCTTTGACCGGCCGGGAGCTTAGCCGTAGCGCCCGAACCACTCGCCGGTCTTGAATGGCGCTTCGCAGGTCGGCGAGCCAGGTGGCGTGGTCGGATTCCATCCGGCTGTCGAGCAGAGTCTTCAGCTGTTCGGCGATGGCCCGGCTCTCGTCGTCTCGTGCTACGTCGGCACCGGCGACGACAACTGATCGAAGATCCCTGAGGTCGAGTTCGTCTCCTACGGACAACGCAGCATCAGCTCGATCACGCCACTCGGCAAGTCGAGCGGCCGAGAGGTTCTTCTCGGCGATGTCCAGTAGGGGAGTAGCCTCGATTTCGGGCCGACCAGCGGCAACATTGTCCTCGTTCTGTTTCTTGATGGCGGCCCGCACCCCGGGCATACCGTCACGAAGTAGCTGCTCGACGATCGGCTTGTGCTCTTCGGCTGTCGCCGTCAGCAGGGCATCGCGGTGCTCTCGGCGCGGCCGTAGACGCTTGGCTTTCGGACGTTCGGGTTCGTTGCGTCGGCCACGTGAGTCGTCGCGCCGAGATCGACGATCCCTGTCACGACGGTCGCCCCCGTCACCGCGGTCGCCCCGCCGTCCGCGTCCGGACTTGGCCACCCGTTGGGTTGTAACCAGCTCGTCGTCGCGGAGCGGTCGAGACTTCAGCTCCAGGAGGTCCGTACGTTCTTTCTTGGCGGTGGGAGGAAACACCTCGGTCACCTCGATGCCATCGAGATGGAAATCCGCCTCAACCCGTACCACATCGCCAATCTTGGCTCCGTCGTAGAGCAGAGTGGCAGCCATGTCTCCCTTGGGTTGTTTGGCTCCAGCAGCCCGCCACGTCCACGTACCGTCATCGCGGGTGCTGGTCAGCTCAACATCAATCCTGCGGCCCATTTAGTAGACGCACCTCTGCGCTAGTAACCGGCGTACGACAGCCCTCGCCGACGCCAACAAATCGAACCCCAAAATCTTATTGGTTCCTGGCCGGAGATGACGATCGGGATGCCACCTGAAATACAGGTGACACAGTCCGATCTTCCTATCACCTCGACCGGAAGAATCCGGATTCGTTGAGCGAAACCCGTGGATCCGGTTTGCTAGGGCTGCCCGGTCGCCTCTTCATCCATGCCTCGCAGAATTTGGTAGGCCTCGTTGGTCCGAGCTGCGTCCCTCACTTCGCGAGCCGTGGCATCGACATATCGCTGTGTGGTCGCCAAAGACTCATGGCCGAGCAGTCGTTGCAGTTCCGTACCGGAAGCACCGTTGCGTGCCAGGCTGGTGGCGAAGGTGTGTCTAAGCGCGTGTACCAATGCTCCGGCCGGAACCTTCGATCGAATGCCTGCTTGGCGATAGAGCTGATCGATCATGTACTGCAGCCCACCACGCTTCATTCCCTGGCCGCTGTTGGCGACGAACAGCGGATCGGTGGCCCGAATACGACCGGGGAAGCGCCGCAGACGGCTCTCCATGTATGAGGCGATGATCTGTTCAACCTCCGGTTCGAGGGGAACCGTGCGCTCCTTGTTGCCTTTGCCTCGGACACCAATGACTCGATCACCCTCGGGGCCTTCGATCGATTGCATGGTGAGATCAAGCAATTCCGAAAGTCGCAGTCCGCAGGTAATCAGCGTTACCACTACGGCAAAGTCCCGTTCCGGCCACGGGTCCCGCGCCCCTTGGCGGCCTTTGGAGGCGGCCTGCAGAAGTCGCTGTACCGAGTCGTCACCGGTGATGGCCTTCGGTCGACTCTTGGGCACTCGTGGTTTGTCAATGGCCGCCATGGGGTTCCCGGAAACAATCTGTTCGGCGACCAGAAAAGTGAAGAACTGATTCCAGGTCGACCAGCTGCGCGAGACCGTTGATGCCGACAAATCCGATATGCCGGCGAACGCTCTTCGCAGCGTCGGGATGTCGAGGTGGGCAATGGTCAGCTCAGTTGGTTCTCGACCCGTGACGATCGCCAACTGGACGATCACGGAGTCAAAGTCCCGCCGATAGGCGCTCAATGTGTGGGGAGAATGCTTCCTTGGCATCCGGGCCAGGAAAAACTCCTCAATTGATGCCAGGAGATCTTCTGTGCCGCCATCCGTCTCGGTGACAGACCGTTGGACGGTGAAAGGATTTCGCTGATCTTCAGGCAACATGCAACGTACTTCTCAACGGCTACTTCTCAACGGAGAACTCCGCTACCGAGCGTAGTGCTTGAACAATGTGCATCGGTGGCTATCCGGTTATCCTGAGAAAGC